>NZ_JBIAVW010000008.1:0-380201 GCF_042894785.1 Streptomyces sp. NPDC001502 | reverse complement strand
TCGTCGAGGGTTTTGATCTTGTCCGGGTTCACGACGAGCTTGACGCCGCCGGAGGCGGATCCGGAGATGATGCGCAGGTTGGAGCCCTTGGACTTCACGTAGCCGTTGATGGAGGGGGAGGGGCCGATGAAGCCGATGTCGAGAGAGCCGCCGTTGAGGGCTTCGATCTCGGAGGGGCCGGCGTTGAAGGACTGCGGCTTGATCTTGGTGCCGTTCAGTTCCTTCTCGATCAGGCCTTCCTGGAGGCCGACCAGCGCGGTGGCGTGCGTCAGGTTGGGGAAGTACCCGATACGGACCTCGGAGGCGGAGAGCTTCTTGCCGGCATCGGCCGCGGTGTTGGCGGACTTGTCGTCCTCCTTCTTGGCCTCGGAGCCGTAGCCGCAGGAAGCGAGCGCACCGATCAGGAGCGGCAGGGCGGCGGCGGCGACGATGCCGCGGCGGAAGGCGGTGCGGGTGCTGGCGTTGGCAGGCACGGGAGGACTTCCTCTCGTGACGGCGTCATCTCATGACGCGCGTCTTCGTTCGTGGAGCGATGGCGGAAACGGCTGGTCGGGGGTGTGGGCGCGCATGCGGTGCGCGTACGTCATCGCGCACATCGCGCCACCCCTCCCTGGCCGCTGCCGAGGCGGCCGCTGCCTACGCGGCCGCCCTCCTTGGCGAAGGTGGAGTAGATGTCGGCGGGCATGATCTAGAAGTCCCACCCTTCTTCGTCCGCCTGCACGGTCGTCTCGGCCTTGGAGGCGAAGGACTCGCCCGCCATGCCGGCCGCCAGCGTCGTTCCGTCGGCCGGGTCGATCAGCAGGAAGGACCCGGTGCGGCGCGAGTCGGCGTACGCGTCGAGCGCGAGCGGCTCGGCGGTACGGACGACGACACGGCCGATGTCGTTGGCCACCAGCTGCCCGGGGTTCGGGTGCTGGGACAGGTCGTCCAGGGTCAGCCGCGAGGGGATCTCCTTGACGATCGCCTTGACCGTGCGCGTCGTGTGCTTGATCAGCACCCGGGCGCCGACGGCCAGCGGCTGGTCGGCCACGTGGCACACCGTCGCCTCGACGTCCTGCGTGGTGGCCGGCGCGTTCGCGGACGGCGCGATCAGGTCGCCGCGAGAGATGTCGATGTCGTCCGCGAGGCGCAGCGTCACCGACTGCGGGGCCCAGGCGATGTCCACGCTCTCGCCGAGTGCGTCGATGCCCTCGATGACCGAGGTCCGGCCGGACGGCAGGACCGTCACGGCCTCGCCGACGCGCAGGACGCCGGAGGCGATCTGGCCCGCGTAGCCGCGGTAGTCGGGGTGCTCGGCGGACTGCGGACGGATCACGTACTGCACCGGGAAACGCGCCGGGCAGGCCGTGAGGTCGTGGCTGACCGGGACGGTCTCCAGGTGCTCCAGCACCGTCGGGCCGCCGTACCAGTCCATGTTGGCGGACGCCTCCACCACGTTGTCACCGGCCAGGGCCGAGATCGGGATCGCGGTGATCTCCGGGACGCCCAGGTCCGAGGCGTACGCGGTGAACTCCTCGGCGATGGCGGCGAAGACCGACTCCTGGTAGCCCACCAGGTCCATCTTGTTGACGGCCAGGACCACGTGCGGGACGCGCAGCAGCGCGGCCACGGCCGCGTGCCGGCGGGTCTGCTCGATGACGCCGTTGCGGGCGTCGACGAGGACCACGGCCAGGTCGGCGGTGGAGGCGCCGGTGACCATGTTCCGGGTGTACTGCACGTGCCCGGGGGTGTCCGCGAGGATGAACCGGCGGCGCGCGGTGGCGAAGTAGCGGTACGCGACGTCGATGGTGATGCCCTGCTCCCGCTCGGCCCGCAGGCCGTCGGTCAGCAGCGCGAGGTCGGGGGCGTCCTGACCGCGCTGGGCGGAGACGGCCTCGACGGCCTCCATCTGGTCGGTCAGGACCGACTTGGAGTCGTGCAGCAGCCGGCCCACCAGGGTGGACTTGCCGTCGTCGACGGAACCGGCGGTCGCGAAGCGCAGCAGGGTGGTCGCCGACACATCGGCGAACTGCTCGGTGGTGCTGGTCATTTCTAGAAGTACCCTTCGCGCTTGCGGTCTTCCATCGCGGCCTCGGACATCTTGTCGTCGGCGCGGGTCGCGCCCCGCTCGGTGAGGCGGGAGACGGCGATCTCGGCGATCACGGCGTCCAGCGTGACGGCGTCGGAGTCGACGGCGCCGGTGCAGGACATGTCACCGACGGTCCGGTAGCGGATGAGACGCGTTTCGGGCGTCTCGCTCTCCTTCGGGCCGCCCCACTCGCCGGCCGTCAGCCACATGCCGTTGCGCAGGAACACCTCGCGCTCGTGGGCGAAGTAGATCTCCGGCAGCTCGATGCCCTCGCGGGCGATGTACTGCCAGACGTCCAGCTCGGTCCAGTTCGAGAGCGGGAAGACGCGCACGTGCTCGCCGGGGGCGTGGCGGCCGTTGTAGAGCTGCCACAGCTCGGGGCGCTGGCGGCGCGGGTCCCACTGCGAGAACTCGTCGCGGAGGCTGAACACCCGCTCCTTCGCGCGGGCCTTCTCCTCGTCGCGGCGGCCGCCGCCGAAGACGGCGTCGAACTTCAGGCTCTGGATCGCCTCGGTCAGCGGCAGGGTCTGCAGCGGGTTGCGGGTGCCGTCCGGGCGCTCGCGCAGCTTGCCCGCGTCGATGTACTCCTGGACGGAGGCCACGTGCAGGCGAAGGCCGTGCTTCTCGACCGCACGGTCGCGGTACTCCAGCACCTCGGGGAAGTTGTGGCCCGTGTCGACGTGCAGCAGCGTGAACGGCACCGGCGCCGGCGCGAACGCCTTCAGCGCCAGGTGCAGCATGACGATGGAGTCCTTGCCGCCGGAGAAGAGGATCACCGGCTTCTCGAACTCGCCCGCCACCTCGCGGAAGATGTGCACGGCCTCGGACTCGAGGGCGTCGAGGTGCGACAGCGCGTAGGGCGCATCCGTCTCGTCGTGGACGTGTGCGACGGTCGTCGTCATGCCAGACCCCTCTCGGTGAGCAGCGCGTGCAGGGCCGAAGCCGACTCCTGCACGGTCTGCGTGTGCGACTCGATACGCAGGTCCGGGGATTCCGGAGCCTCGTACGGGTCGTCGACCCCAGTCAGACCGGAGATCTCGCCCGCCGCCTGCTTGGCGTACAGGCCCTTGACGTCACGCTCCGAGCAGACCTCGACCGGGGTGGCGACGTGGACCTCCAGGTACGAGGTGCCCTCGGCGGCGTGCCGCTTGCGGACGGCCTCACGGCTGTCCGCGAACGGTGCGATCACCGGCACCAGCGCCTTGACCCCGTTGCTCGCGAGGAGCTCCGCGACGAAGCCGATCCGCTGCACGTTGGTGTGCCGGTCCTCGCGGGTGAAGCCCAGGCCCGCGGAGAGGAACTCGCGGATCTCGTCCCCGTCGAGCACCTCCACCCGGTGGCCCCCGGCGCGCAGCCGCTCGGCCAGCGCGTAGGCGATGGTGGTCTTGCCCGCGCTCGGCAGCCCGGTCAGCCACACGGTGGCGCCCTGGTCGCTCACGCTCATCTGCTCTGTCTCCGTAAGTTCTTCGCCGGTCGTCGTCATCAGCCGTGCAGTCCGCACTCGGTCTTGCCCCGCCCGGCCCACCGGCCGGCCCGCGCGTCCTCGCCCTCCGCCACGCGGCGGGTGCAGGGGGCGCAGCCGACGGAGGCGTAACCGTCCATCAGCAGCGGGTTGGTGAGCACGCCGTGCTCGGCGACGTACGCGTCCACGTCGTCCTGGGTCCAGCGGGCGATCGGGGAGACCTTGACCTTCTGCCGCTTCTCGTCCCAGCCGACCACCGGGGTGTTCGCCCGGGTCGGGGACTCGTCGCGGCGCAGGCCCGTCGCCCACGCGGCGTACGCCGTCAGGCCCTCTTCCAGCGGCCTGACCTTGCGCAGCGCGCAGCACAGGTCGGGGTCCCGGTCGTGCAGCTTCGGCCCGTACTCGGCGTCCTGCTCGGCGACGCTCTGACGCGGGGTCAGCGTGATGACGTTGACGTCCATCACGGCCTCGACCGCGTCACGGGTGCCGATGGTCTCCTCGAAGTGGTAGCCCGTGTCGAGGAAGACCACGTCCACACCGGGGAGGACCCGCGAGGCCAGGTGGGCGACGACCGCGTCCTCCATGGAGGAGGTCACGGCGAACTTCTTGCCGAAGGTGTCGACCGCCCAGCGCAGGATGTCCGGCGCCGAGGCGTCCTCCAGGTCCCGGCCCGCCTGCTCGGCCAGTGCTTTGAGCTCCCCGGCCGTGAGACGCACGTCTTGAGTCGTGGTCATATCCCGTCCCCTCCCGCTGATCCCGCTGATCCCGCCGAATCCGACTGAACGCCCCGGGCCAGCAGCCCGAGGTACTTCAGCTGGAAGGCTCGGTTGCAGGCCCTGCATTCCCACGCGCCGTGACCCGTCTCGTTGGGAAACAGGTCCTCGTCGCCGCAGTAGGGGCAGTAGAACGGTGCGGCGCGCTCGCTCACGAGAGGCTCTTCTCGTCCGCGCGGGCGACCCACGCCGCGAAGCGCTCGCCGTCCTCGCGCTGCTCCTCGTAGTGCTTGACGACCCGTTCGACGTAGTCGGGCAGACCGGCCGAGGTGACCTTGAGGCCGCGGACCTTGCGGCCGAAGCCGGCCTCCAGGCCGAGGGCGCCGCCCAGGTGGACCTGGTAGCCCTCCACCTGGTTGCCGTCGTCGTCCAGGACCAGCTGGCCCTTGAGACCGATGTCCGCCACCTGGATACGGGCGCAGGCGTTCGGGCAGCCGTTGATGTTGATGGTGAGCGGCTCGGCGAAGTCCGGCAGGCGGCGCTCCAGCTCGTCGATCAGCGAGGCGCCGCGCGCCTTGGTCTCGACGATGGCCAGCTTGCAGAACTCGATGCCGGTGCAGGCCATCGTGCCGCGGCGGAACGGGGACGGCTTGACCCGCAGGTCCAGCGCCTCCAGCGCCCCGACCACCGAGTCGACCTGGTCGGCCTCGATGTCGAGCACGATCATCTTCTGCTCGGCGGTGGTGCGCAGGCGGCCGGAGCCGTGCTGAGCGGCCACGTCCGCGATCTTGGTCAGGGTGGCACCGTCCACGCGGCCCACGCGGGGCGCGAAGCCGACGTAGAACCTGCCGTCCTTCTGCTGGTGGACGCCCACGTGGTCGCGCCACTGGCCGCTCGGCTGCGCGGGCGCGGGGCCGTCGGTCAGCTTGCGCTTCAGGTACTCGTCCTCCAGGACCTGGCGGAACTTGGCCGGGCCCCAGTCGGCGACGAGGAACTTCAGGCGGGCGCGGTTGCGCAGCCGGCGGTAGCCGTAGTCGCGGAAGATCGAGATGACGCCCTCGTAGACGTCCGGGACCTCGTCGAGCGAGACCCAGGTACCCAGGCGCACACCCAGCTTGGGGTTGGTGGACAGACCGCCGCCGACCCAGACGTCGAAGCCGGGACCGTGCTCGGGGTGCTCCACGCCCACGAACGCGATGTCGTTGATCTCGTGCGCCACGTCGAGCAGCGGCGAGCCGGAGATCGCGGACTTGAACTTGCGGGGCAGGTTGGAGAAGTCCTTGTTGCCCACGATGCGGCGGTAGATCTCGTCGATGGCGGGCGTGCCGTCGATGATCTCGTCCTGGGCGATGCCGGCGACGGGCGAACCGAGGATGACGCGGGGCGTGTCACCGCAGGCCTCGGTGGTGGACAGGCCGACGGCCTCCAGCCGGTGCCAGATCTCCGGGACGTCCTCGATCCGGATCCAGTGGTACTGCACGTTCTGGCGGTCGGTGAGGTCGGCGGTGCCGCGCGCGAACTCCTCCGAGATCTCGCCGATCACGCGGAGCTGCTCGGTGGTCAGCCGGCCGCCGTCGATGCGGACGCGCAGCATGAAGTACTCGTCGTCCAGCTCCTCCGGCTCCAGGATCGCGGTCTTGCCGCCGTCGATCCCGGGCTTGCGCTGGGTGTAGAGGCCCCACCAGCGCATACGGCCGCGCAGGTCGTTGGGGTCGATCGAGTCGAAGCCGCGCTTGGAGTAGATCGTCTCGATGCGTGTCCGCACGTTGAGACCGTCGTCGTCCTTTTTGAACTGCTCGTTGCCGTTGAGGGGCGTGTGGTGTCCGACGGCCCACTGGCCCTCGCCGCGGTGACGGCCGGTCTTGCGGCGCGCGGCGGCTGCGGGTGCGGCTGCGGGCGTTTCGGGGGTGGCGGCCATGGCGGTACGTCCTTCTTCGGCGGCTCGATCGAGGCAAGGGCAGGGGGAGGCGGCGGCGCTCCCCTGCGGGCTCGGCGGCTCCGAGCGGGTGTGGCTGATTCCCGCTCCGCGCCGGGGTTGCCGGCGGGCAGGGCGGTACTACGGCCTCAGGGGGCTAGCGGGTGATCGGCGCGTCCGCGGCGGCGGGGACGACGGCGATGTGCGGCGTGGCTGGTTCCGTCAGCGCGCCGGACAGATGGCGCTGGACATGCGGCCGAGGTCGACGTGCCGCCGACTCACCAAGGCAATTCCAGCTCCATTCATGGCGGAAGCGTGTCATGTGCCGATTGGAGGAGTCCACTACTGTCCACGATTCGGACGAACTCGTCTCGACCCGTGGGACAGCGTGACGGGGGTCACCTACCGAACCCGGCCCCGCCGGCCCTGGGGCTCCGCCCCAGACCCCGCGCCTCAAACGCCGGCGGGGCTGAAATCAAGCCCCACCGGCCGACCGGCCCCGGAGGGGCTACGCGCCGGGCCAGGGGCCGGGGGTCGGGGTTTCCACCTTGGACTCCGTCTCCGTCTTGAAGACCTTGAAGCCGCGCCGCTCGTAGTTGCTCATCGCCGTCGGCCCGTCCTGACTGCACGTGTGCACCCACACCCGCCGGGTCGGCTCCCGATCCGGCCAGCGCTCCGCGAGGGACCACGCGCGGGCGACGCCCACCGACAGCAGGTGCCCGCCGATGCGGCGGCCGCGGAAGTCGGGGAGGAGGCCGAAGTACATGATCTCCACCACGCCGTCGCCCTGCGGGTCGAGCTCCACGTACCCGGCCGGCGTGCCCCGGTCGTACGCGACCCAGGTCTCCACCCCCGGCCGCTCCAGCTGCTCCACCCACTGTGCGCGGGTCAGGGAGAGCCGGTCCGTCCAGTGGATGTCGCCGCCCACCGAGGCGTACAGGAAGCGGCTGAACTCGGGGGAGGGGACCTCCGCCCGTGCGATGGATATCTCCGGACCCGCCGGAGCCGCCGGGACGAGGTCCGCCGGAGAGGTCATCTCCAGCGACCAGGTGGTGAGAGTGATGGTGCTCATGCAGCTCAGGGAATCATGCCGGGCCCCGTCCGGCCGAGGCGGGCCCGGACCACCGCGGGCGCGGTCGAGTGCGGGAGCAGCGCCGCCGGGTCCTCGGGCCGGATCAGTTCCACCTCCACGTCCTCCGCGAACCGGTACGGCCGGTGGGTGAGGACGCCCGCGAAGTGGCGGCGTACCCGGGACAGCTCCGCGCGGACCGTCACCGTGCGCGTCGGATCCCCGAACAGCTCCCCGGCCAGCTCCGCCGCCGAGCACCCCCGCGGGCTCTCCGTCAGCAGGAACAGCAGCTCGGCGTGGCGCGGGCTCAGCTCCTGCGACCAGCTCCCGGAAGGTCCGTACACCGTCGCCGACCAGCATCCCGCCCGGCTGAGGTCCAGGACGATCCGGGTCGCCGCCGTGCTGTGACGGTCCTGGGTGACCCGCAGCAGCCAGCCGCCGGGCAGCGGCTCCACCACGCACTCCCCGAGCCGCGGCACCCACACCCGGCCCGGCCCGAAGGCCTTCGGCAGCGGGATCCGCTCCGCCGGGGCCAGGCCCGTGACCGCCGCCGTCCAGCCGTTCGGGTCCACGGCCAGCGCCCGTCCCGGCAGCCGGGCCAGCAGCGGGGCCGCCACCGTCCGCAGCCGCTCCAGCGACTCCAGGTGGCGCAGCCGCAGCTCCCGCTCCGCGAGCCGGGCCACCGAGCTGACCCACGCCAGCGTCGCCGGGTGCATGGTGGCCAGCGGACCGCTGACGTCGACCACGCCCAGCAGCCGCCCGTCGCGCGGGTCCCGTACGGGCGCCCCGGCGCAGGTCCAGTCGTGGTGGCTGGAGACGAAGTGCTCGGCCGAGAACACCTGCACCGGGCGCCGGGCCACCAGGGCGGTGCCGACCCCGTTGGTGCCGACGACGGCCTCGTCCCAGTCGGCCCCGACCGCGAAGCCGAGCCGGTCCGCCTTGCGCAGGATGGAGGAGTGGCCCTCCCGCCAGAGCAGCCGCCCGTCCGCGTCGGCGACGACCATGATGTGCAGGGCCTCGTCCAGGGCGGGCAGCAGCCCCTCACGCAGCACCGGCAGGATCTCCCGCAGCGGCGAGACGTGCCGCCGCTCCTCGGTCTCGGCGGCCGACAGCATCCGCGAGCGCGCGTCCCGGTCCGGATGCACCCCGCCGGCCAGCATCCGGCGCCAGGACTCCGCGATCTCCGGCCGGGGCGCGGCCGGCGGGCGGTCCCCGGCCAGCGCGGCCGCCCGCACGCCCTTGAGCAGACGCGCCGCGGCCCGCGCGTCCATGGCCGAGATGCGTGCGACATCGACCGTGCTGCCTGTGGTGTCGGCCACCGGAACCTCCCCGTGCGAACAGGACGTACGACGCAAGCCGCCCGGGCGGTAGGCGCGTGCCGCTTCCCCGGGCACCCCGACGGACGGCTGCCGACTCAAAGGTTGCAACGGTATGCAACTCTCGCCAAGTCCCGGTCGGCCGACCGAAACTGTCCGGACGCCGCAGAGCGGCGTGCAGGCTCCTCCTCGGGGCTTCGGATCAGGGGTGGTGCCGAGTCGGCGCGGCGCCACCCCTGTACCCGGTGATGGGCCCGGATCCCGGCTGGGAGCGGTTTGGGGACCGCCGTGGAGCCCGACGGGGGCTCTCTCCTAGCCCTGGATCCGCGCCCGTTCCACCACCGATCGCAGGTCGAGGGTGTGCGGCAGCGTGCCGAAGGCCGCGCCCCAGTCGCCGCCCAGCCGCGAGGCGCAGAAGGCGTCCGCGACCTCCGGCGGGGCCCAGCGCACCAGCAGCGACCCCTGGAGCACCAGCGCCATGCGCTCGACGACGCGGCGGGCCCGTGCCTCGATCCCGTCCAGATCCGCGAGATCCGTCAGCAGGTCCTTGATGGCCGAATCCAGCCGGTGGTCCGCGCCCCGGGCCAGGCCGACCTCCTGGAGGAAGGCGTTCAGGGCGTGCGGCTCGCGCTGCAGGGCGCGCAGTACGTCCAGCGCCTGCACGTTGCCCGAGCCCTCCCAGATGGAGTTCAGCGGGGATTCGCGCAGCAGTCTGGGCAGCCCCGACTCCTCGACGTAGCCGTTGCCCCCCAGACATTCCAGGGCCTCCGCCACCATCGGCGTACAGCGCTTGGTCACCCAGTACTTGGCGGCGGGCACGGCGAGGCGCAGGAAGGCCTTCTCCTGCTCCGTCCCGGCGTCGTTGGCGGCCGCCAGCCGCAGGGTCAAGGTGGTGGCGGCCTCCGACTCCAGGGCGAGGTCGGCGAGCACGTTGCGCATCAGCGGCTGGTCGATGAGCGGTGCTCCGAAAGCAGAGCGGTGCTCCGCGTGGTGTACGGCCTGGGACAGCGCCTGCCGCATCAGCGAGGCCGAGCCGATCACGCAGTCCAGCCGGGTCGCCGCGACCATCTCGATGATGGTCCGCACCCCGCGGCCCTCCTCACCGACCCGCCGCGCCCACGTTCCGTCGAATTCCACCTCGCTCGACGCGTTCGACTTGTTGCCCAGCTTGTCCTTCAGCCGCTGGATCGCGAAGACGTTGCGCGTACCGTCCGGCAGCACCCGCGGCACCAGGAAGCACGTCAGTCCGCCCGGGGCCTGCGCCAGCACCAGGAAGCCGTCGCACATCGGCGCCGAGCAGAACCACTTGTGCCCGGTCAGCAGGTACTCGCCGGACGCGTCCAGCGGCACCGCGGCCGTCGTGTTCGCCCGTACGTCGCTGCCGCCCTGCTTCTCCGTCATCCCCATGCCGAAGAGCACACCGCCCTTCTCTGCGGCCGGCCGCAGCCCCTGCTCGTACACGTGCGAGGTCAGGCGCGGCTCCCATTCGGCGGCGAGCACCGGATCGGTGCGCAGCGCCGGCACGGCGGCGTGCGTCATCGAGACCGGGCAGCCGTGCCCGGCCTCGGCCTGCGACCAGATGAAGAACCCGGCGGCCCGGCGCAGATGCCCGGCCGGACGCCCCCAGGCGTCGGTGAGCCCGGACGTCACGGCGTGCCCGAGCAGCCGGTGCCAGGCCGGGTGGAAATCGACCTCGTCGATCCGGTTCCCGTACCGGTCGTGCGTCCGCAGCCTGGGCGGATTCTCGTTCGACTGCACACCCCATTCCTGGGCCTGCGCGGAACCCGCCGCCTGCCCGAGGTCGGTGAGCTCCTGCCTTACCTCGCCGAGGAGTTCGGGATCCGCGGAGGCCAGGTGACGCTCGACGCCCTCGGTGAGGGCCCGATCGCCGCCGTAGACGTCGTACCCCACCAGGGGCGGGGCCTGGTTGCTGACTGTGTGGGTGGTGGCTGCCATGCGGATACCGTAAGGACGTGCAGCCAGCAAAAGAAACACCCGAGCGGATCCCAGGACGGCTCCACCGGGCCCGTGCCCTTTACCGCAACGTCTCGATGCGGAAGATGGGCTGGCTGCTGCTGAAGGACACCGTCAACTCGTGCATCGAGTACCGGATCCTCGGGCTCGCGGCCGAGGCGGCGTTCTTCACGCTGCTCTCGCTGCCCCCGCTCTTCCTGGGCCTGCTGGGTCTGCTCGGCTACGTGGACGGCTGGACGGACACCCGCACCGTCGAAAGCATCGAGGAGAACATCCTGGCGGCGGTCGGCACGGTCCTCTCCGACCGGGGCGTCAACGACATCGCGCGGCCCCTGCTCGACGACGTCACCGGGCGCGGCCGCCCCGACCTGATCTCGCTCGGCTTCGCCTTCGCCCTCTGGTCCGGATCGCGCGCCGTGAACGTCTTCATCGACACCATCACCGTGATGTACGGGCTCGACGGCCAGCGCGGCATCGTCAAGACCCGGCTGCTGGCCTTCCTGCTCTACATCATCGCCCTGCTGATCGGCGCGATCGTGCTGCCGCTGATGGTGGTGGGGCCGGACGCGGTCGTCCGGCTGGTGCCCTGGGGCACCGAAGTGATCGCGGTCCTGTACTGGCCGACCGTGACCTTGCTGTCCATCGCCTTCCTCACGACGCTCTACCACGTGTCCGTGCCCGTGCGCTCGCCGTGGATCGAGGACGTGCCCGGGGCGCTGGTGGCCCTCGCCATGTGGGTGCTGGGCTCGTTCCTGCTGCGGATCTACCTCACCAACACGGTGGAGGGGCCGACGATCTACGGATCACTGGCCGCGCCCGTGGCCGTACTCCTGTGGATCGGCATCTCGGCCTTCGCGGTGCTCGTCGGGGCCGCCGTCAACGCGGCGATCGACCGGGTCTGGCCCTCCGTGGCCACGGCGGCGGCGCGCGAGGCGAACGAGCGGGCCCGGGAGGCGGAGGCTGCCCAGCTGATCGCGCGGGCCGCCGCCTGGCGGGCGATGGCGGAGGGCGAGTCGGAGGACGACGAGGACGACGCGATGCCGTCGGAGTTCCCGGAGCGGTGGTCGAAGTTCCTGCCGCCCGAGGACTACCACTCCCGGCTGCGCAAGCACTGAGCCCACCGGGCCGGACACCCCCCCTGGGGGGTGGCTTCCCGGTCAGGTCGGGCCCTTCACCCCCCACGCGGTGAGCAGGCCGGGGGAGAGCGCGGCGCAGTCCGGTGACTCCAGGTAGCGGATCGCCGCGTCGATCTCCGCGTCGTCGACGAGCCCGGTGGCCGTCATCGGCCCCCGCGCACGCTCCCACGTACCGGCCCAGAACCGGCTGATGGGGCTGCCGGGCAGCAGCGGGGGGACGAGGATCTCGGCCCCCACGGACAGCAGACCGGCCTCCCGCAGGTGCTCGGGATAGCCCGGTACCCAGGAGACGTCGGTGCCCAGGCTGTCCCCGAGCCCCTGCCACATCGCCCGCATCACCCGGCCGTACGTGGTCGCCGGCGCGGCCGGGGTGGTCAGGTCGACCGCGTCGCCGAGGACCAGGACACCGCCCCGGGGCGACCAGGGAGGCGAGCTTGCCGATCATCCGCGGCCAGTTCCGCAGGTGCATCAGCACGAATCGGGCGTGCACCAGCTGGAACCGCCCCGGGCTGAAGTCCAGGGCGGTGATGTCCGCCTCCAGCGGAGTGAGCCCGGGCGCCGGGTGGGCCTTGAGGAAGGCCGTGTCCCGGTCGACGGCGAGGACCTCCGAGACCCCGGCCCGGTCCAGGAGGAGCCGGGCGACCGTACCGGTTCCCGCGCCCACGTCCAGGCAGCGCCAGCCCGGCCCGGCGCCCAGCGCGCGCAGCCGTGCCAGCGTGAAGTCGTCGTAGGCGAGCGCGCCGAGGTCGATGCGGTCGTCCTCGCCCGCCAGCTCCGGCCGGAACACCGCCTCGCCGTAGCGGCCGCCGGCCGCCCCGTCGGGACGCGGCGGCGGGTCGTCGTCGGGCAGGTTCACGTCCGGACCTCTTCACGGGGCGGGGAAAGGGGATGCCGCGGACGCGGCGGATGCGGCCCGCATCGGCCGCATCCGCCGCCCCACCGATCCTCCACCGGCGCCCTCCCGCCCCACCGAGGCGCGCCGGGCCTGATCCGAAAGAGCCGGGCCTGATCCGAAAGGGACGCCCGGTCCTTAACCTGGAGTGGTGTACGAGGAAGCGGTGTCCGCGGCCGTCCCCGGAGCCGTGCTGTGGCGCGCCACCGCGGGCGGCGGCTCGGTGGTGCTGCCCGACGGCTGCATGGACCTGCTCTGGGCCGACGGGCGGCTGCTGGTGGCCGGACCCGACACCGGGCCGCATCCGGCCGGGGAGGTCCCCGGCGGCGCCTTCGCCGGGATCCGGCTCGCGCCGGGCACCGCGCCCGCGCTGATCGGCGTACCGGCGCACGCACTGCGGGACCGGCGCGTCGAGCTGACCGACCTGTGGCCCGCCCGCGCCGCACGCCGGGCGTCCGGGCTGGTCGAGGGGTACGGGGACGCGCGCGCGGGACTCGAAGCACTGGCCCGCGCCCGCGCCGCCGATGCCGGGGCGCCCGACCCGCTGGCCGCCGAGGTCGCGGCCCGGCTCCGCGCGGGGGAGGCGGTGGCCGCCATCGCCCGCGCCGTCGGCCTCGGCGAGCGGCAGCTGCACCGGCGCTCGCTCGACGCCTTCGGGTACGGCCCCCGGACGCTCGGCCGCATCCTGCGGCTGCGCCGCGCCCTGCCCCTGGCCCGCGCTGGCCTGCCGTACGCCGAGGTCGCCTCGGTCGCCGGGTACGCCGACCAGGCGCATCTCTCGCGCGAGGTGCGGGCGCTGGCCGGGACGACCCTGCGGGCCTACGCCGCCGGAGCCGACGGGGCGAAGAGCGAGACCCCGCAGCCGTCCGGGTCGAGGACGACGGCGTAGCGCTGGCCCCAGAAGGCGTCCCAGGGCTTCAGATGCCCGGTGTGCCCGGCGGCGGTCAGTTCGGCGTAGAGCGCGTCCACCTCGGCGGGGGAGTCGCACAGGAAGGCCAGGTCCCGGCGGCCGTCACCGGTGGGCGGGGTCCATGACGGGTCGAAGGAGCGGACGGTGTCCTCCGTGTCCCACGCGATCCGCAGGCCCCCGGGCAGGACGGCCTCCACGTGCGGCAGGCCGTCGGCCTCGGCCGGGACGTCCAGCCCGAGGCGGCGGTAGAAGGCGAGCGAGGCGGCCATGTCGGAGACCACCATGCCGATCAGGTCGAGTCGAGGAGTCATGGCAGCAGGCTAGGCGGGCACCGCCCGTCCGTCTTGAACGAATCGGACACCGGCCGCGCCGTGTCACGTACCGGCATCAGCGCGGCCGGCGCGCCGCCACCACCGCGCAGGCGACCGCCAACGGCAGCTCCGCGCCCGCCGCCAGCAGCAGCGCCACCCCCTGACCGCCGGTCCCGGCCGAGGTCGTGACGTCGAACCAGGCGTCCATCACCAGCAGCGCGGCCGTCGCCGCCGCGACCGGGGACGCCCGGGGATCTCGCCTGCGCAGCAGCGCCCCGGTCCCGGTCAGCCCGGCGGCCAGCATCAGGTCCAGGCCGATCCACGCCGTGGACCAGTGGGAGACCTCGGTGGTCTGCGGCATCGTCTTCGCCAGCACCACCACCCAGGGCAGCAACACCAGTCCGGCGCCGGTGAGTACCGTCGCCGTCCGGGGGGTACGGGCGGTGCGAGGCGTGCGGGCGGTGCGGGCGGTGCGGGCGGTGCGCCAGGCGCGGGGCTGCGGGGCGGCGAAAGCCATGACGAGGGTCTCCTTCCGGCCCGGTGGTCCGTCCCCCGGGCACCCCACCAGCCTCGTCGGCCGGGCCCGCCGGATCAGTAGCCCCATGATCCGGATCGGGGGTGGCGCCAGGTACACCCCCGTGCGGGTGCCCGCACGATGGCAGGCCCCTGATCAGTGCGATTACCGTATGGGGCATGGCAATTCGCGGGGGCGCGCCGAGGCGTACGTACACCTGGATCACGGCGCACGCGCCCTGGTCGGCATGGGCCTGGCGCAACACGGCCTTCACCGCGGCCGCGATCCCGGCCGCCCTGCCCGTGTTCCTCGGTCTCACGTGCACCGTCACGGCGCCCGGCCCCGGCACGATCCCGCCGCTGCTGATCCTGCTGCTCGGCCCGCTCCTCACCCGGCTCCAGCGCAGCCGGTTCCGGGCTCTGCTCGGCCTCGACGTGCCCAAGGTCGCACGGGAGGGCGGCCGGTTCACCCCGAGCGCACTGGTACGGCGGATGCGCTCCGAGGCGACCTGGCGGCAGTACGGCTACCACCTGCTGGTCAGCCCGCTCGCCGCCGTCGCCGGTGCCCTGGTGGTGCTCGCCTGGACCTTCGGCGTCGCCGCCACCTGCATCTACGGCTGGATCTGGATCCTGCCCACGGAGACCCGAACTCCCGCCTGGGGCAACGACTACGACACCATCACCGGCGGCGGCGTCCTGCTGCTGCTCGTTGCGCCCTGGCTCGCCGCCCTCTTCACCCGGCTGGACGCCGTCGCCGCGGCAGCCCTCCTCGGCCCGAACCGGGCCCGCGAACTGGAGCGGCGGGTCGAGGACCTCGCGGAGAGCCGGGCCGGGGTGCTGGACGCCGCCGACCTCGAACGCCGCCGGATCGAACGGGACCTGCACGACGGAGCCCAGCAGCGACTGGTCGCCCTGGCCATGAACCTCGGCATCGCCCGCGCCACCCTCCCCGACCTGCCGGCCGAGGCCAAGGCCGTCATCGACGAGGCGCACCGGGAGGCGAAGGAGGCCATCGAGGAGCTGAACAACCTGGTACGGGGCCTGCATCCGGCCGTACTGGAGGACCGCGGGCTCGACGCCGCGCTCTCCGGGATCGCCGCCCGGGCCCCGTTCCCCGTCGAGCTGACCGTGGACATCGAGCAGCGGCCCGGGGCCACCGTGGAGGCCGTCGCCTATTTCGTGGTCTCGGAGACGCTGGCCAACGTGGCCAAGCACGCCCGGGCAGAACGCTGCCGGGTGCACGTCGTACGCAGTCCGGCGGCCGACCGGCCCGGTCGCGGCGGGGACCTGCTGCGGATCACCGTCACCGACGACGGGGTGGGCGGCGCCGACCCCGCCCGCGGCACCGGTCTGGTGGGACTGCGCAAACGCGTAGGGTCCGTCGACGGAACCATCAGGATCGAAAGCCCCCTCGGGGGTCCGACCGTCATCACCGTGGAGCTGCCGTGCGGGCTGTAATCGCCGAGGACTCCGTCCTGCTGCGCATAGGACTCGTCAAAGTCCTCGAAATGGCCGGATTCGAGGTGGTCGCCGAGACCGGCGACGCCGAGGGTCTGCTCGCCGCCGTCGGAGAACACCGCCCCGAACTGGCCCTCGTGGACGTGCGGATGCCGCCCGGCTTCACCGACGAGGGCGTCCGGGCGGCCCTGATGATCCGCCAGGAGAGCCCCGGCACGGCCGTGCTGCTGCTCTCGCAGTACGTGGAGGAACGCTACGCCGCCGACCTGCTGGCCACCCAGACCCGCGCCGGCATCGGCTACCTGCTCAAGCAACGGGTCGCCGACGTCGAGGAGTTCATAGACGCCCTGCGCCGCGTCGCCTCCGGCGGCACCGCACTCGACCCGCAGGTCGTCGCCCAGCTCCTGCTGCGCCGCGGCGGCGGCCCGGACCCGCTGGGCCGGCTCACCCCGCGCGAGCGCGAGGTACTGGCCCTGATGGCCGAGGGCCGCTCCAACGCCGGGATCGCGGCCGAACTCGTCGTGAGCGAGAGCGCGGTGGCCAAACACATCAACAGCATCTTCGCCAAGCTCGACCTGCCACCGGCCGACGGCGACCACCGCCGGGTCCTCGCGGTCCTGCGCTTCCTGGAGCGCACGCCGTGACCCCGGACGAAACGCCCCGCCGCAGGCACCGCAAGGCCTGGATCACCGCCGCCCTGCTCAGCGCCGTCCTCGTGGTGGCACCGGCCACCTGGCAGGTGTGGTCCTGGGGGAGCACCCGGAGCGACACCCTGAGTGGCGGCAGCGACGGCCGCTCGGTGACCGCGCTGGAGATCGTGGGAGGCGACGCGGACATCACCGTCACCCCCCGCGGCGACCACCAGGTCGGCTACCGGGCCACGGTCAGCTGGTCCCTCAAGGCGCCCACCATCGAGGAGAGCCGGCTCGGCGACACCCTGCGGCTGACCCCGCACTGCTCCGGCGAGGACTTCTGGCCGGCCGCCGGGGCCGGCTGTTCGGTCCGGCTGGCGGTCACCGTACCCGTGGACATCCCCGTCAAGGTGACGACCCGTTCCGGCCGGATCGCGCTCAGCGGCCTGGGCGGCACCGTAGACACCGAGGCCGACTCCGGCCAGGTCGAGATCGCCGGGCTGCGCGGCGCCCTGCGCGCCAAGATCGGCTCGGGCCACCTGCACGCCACCGGACTCTCCTCGGACCGGGCCGAGATCCGGGTCGGCTCGGGGCGGGCCGTCGCCACCTTCGTCACCCCGCCCGACGAGGTCACGGCCCGCGTCGGCTCCGGCCGCCTGGCCCTCACCGTGCCCGCGGCCACCCGCTTCAAGGTCCGCTGCGAGGCCGGAGCCGGCCGCTGCGACGTGCCCGACGCCCTGCGTGACGCCGGGTCGCCCCGCAGCCTGGACATCGAGGCGGGCGTCGGCCGCGCCCAGGCGGCCTACCCGGACGGGCCCTGGGCCGCGCCCGGCGAGTCCTAGGGGGTGCCTTGCCGCACGGGAAGGCCGCCCGAAAAAGAAGTGGTGGCGGTGGGAGCGGGCTTGTTACGGTGGGTCCGTTCCCGCCGACCGGTGGAGGACGACCAGCATGTGCATGGACCCGGAGGTGAGTTCGTTGATGACTGTCATCGCGCAGGGCGCTGCCCGCACTCAGAAGACCATCAATGTCACTTCCGTGGTCTCCGGCTGACCTCACACCTCATCGCGCGCCGCCACCGAGCGAGCGCCCGCGGCCGGGGCCACCCTGTGAAGGGTTTCCCTTGTCTTTCTCCGCTTTCCCGTCCCTCCCGCACACCTCGCTCCCGCACGCCCTCGCCCCCTTCGGCTGGGACGACGCGTGGGAGGCCGAGTTCGCCCCGTACGCAGAGCAGGGCCTCCTGCCCGGCCGCGTCGTACGCGTCGACCGCGGCCAGTGCGACGTCATCACCGCGGACGGCATCGTCCGCGCCGACACCGCCTTCGTCACCCCGCACGACCCGCTCCGGGTCATCTGCACCGGGGACTGGGCTGCCGTCGAGGCGGCCGGCAACCCCCGCTACGTGAAGGCGTACCTGCCGCGCCGGACCGCCTTCGTACGGTCCACCTCCTCGCAGAGGTCCGAGGGGCAGATCCTCGCCGCCAACGTCGACCACGCCATCATCGCGGTCTCCCTCGCCGTCGAGCTGGACCTCGGGCGCATCGAGCGCTTCCTGGCCCTGGCCTGGGAATCGGGGGCGCAGCCGCTGGTCGTCCTCACCAAAGCGGACCTGGTCCCGGACGCGGCGACGCTGGGGCACCTGGTCCAGGACGTGGAGGCCACCGCTCCGGGCGTCCAGGTGCTGACCGTCTCGTCCCTCACGGGGGAGGGTACGGACGTGCTGGCCGCGATCGTCGGCGACGGCACCAGCGTGCTGCTCGGCATCTCGGGCGCCGGCAAGTCCACCCTGGCCAACGCGCTGCTCGGCGCCGAGGTCATGGAGGTGCAGGCGGCCCGCGAGGTCGATGGCAAGGGCCGGCACACCACCACCACGCGCAACCTGCTCGCCCTGCCGGGCGGCGGCGTCCTGATCGACACGCCCGGCCTGCGCGGCGTCGGGCTCTGGGACGCCGAGACCGGGGTCGGCCAGGTCTTCTCGGAGATCGAGGAGTACGCGGAGCGCTGCCGCTTCCACGACTGCGCGCACGAGGCGGAGCCGGGCTGCGCGGTGCTGGCCGCGCTGGAATCCGGCGAGCTCGCGGACCGCCGCCTGGAGAGCTACCGCAAGCTCCTGCGGGAGAACCAGCGGATCGTCGCCAAGACGGACGCCCGGCTGCGGTCGGAGATCCGCCGCGACTGGCGCCTGAAGTCGGCGGAGGGCCGGGCCAACCACGCCGCCAAGCGGGGCGGCCGGGTCTGAGGCGCAGCAGCCGGGGGCGGGGTGCCGCCGGCCGGGACCCCGACCCCGCCCGGGTCACCGCCCCGCCCGGGACAGCCCTCACCGGGTGCTGCGGGTGATCCGCCGGAGCGGCGACAGGGCGTACCCGGCCGTCACGTATCCCACGGCGGCCGACAGAGGGACGAGAGCGGCCAGGACCAGCGCGGTGGACGACACCAGCGAGTCCTGGGGCTGCTGCCGTACGGGGGCCGGACAGGGGTCCGGCCCGCTGTCCGGCGAATCCGGACAGCCGGCGGGCGCCAGTACGATCGCGGACTCCGAACGCAGTTCGAGGACCGGATCGTTGCCCCTGCTCACGGCCTGCACCGCGAGCAGGTGGACCACGGCCAGCAGCGTCGTCCCGGCCAGCATGAACACCCCGCCGTAGAGGCAGGTGAGACGTAAGCGGGTCACGGACGGCCGCTGCGGCGCCATGCCGAGCGAGGCCGCGGAAACGGCCCTTCCCACGGCGTCGGCCACGACGCGGCCCCTGATCCGGATCGGCACCGGTACTCCCCCCTCAAGGCGTCACGAGCCCCGACCCCTCACTCTCGCGCCTCCGCCCCTAAGCAGAGCGTCAGCACCGGGTGCCGTACGGGCATGCGCGGCCACCCGCACACCGGCGGAGCGCGCTCCCGGGGCCGTCAGAGCCCCCACACGTGGACGCGTTCCGGGTGGATCCGGATCACCTCCGGGCTGAAATGGGGGCCCAGCTCGTGCGGACCCGTCTCCAGCGTCGCGCGGCCCCGGATCTCGATGCCGCGCACCTTCCACGGCCTGGTGCTCACCAGGTCGTCCACGACCAGGGACAGCCGGGGGTTCCCGTGCAGGTTGCGCCACTTCTTCGTCGTGCCCATCGCCAGCCCGCCCACCAGGATCGTGCCGTCCTCCTGCGGGAAGAACCCCACCGGGTTCGCCTGCGGCTGCCCGGCCGCGTCCACGGTGGCCAGCCGGCCCAGATGCTGGGAGCGCAGGTATGCCAGCTCCGCCTCGCCGAAACCCTTGAAGTCCGTCATACCGACCACCCTCGCAGCCACCGCCGCCCTCCGCATCGGGCTGCGGACCTAGGGCCTGTCTTTCGGATCATGCCGGGCCCGCGGCGGGCTGATCCGGCCTGATCCGAAAGACAGGCCCTAGGCCGAAGCGCGGTCAGAGCGGGCGGTGCGCCTGAGCCTCCTTCAGGAGTTCCGTGTACGGCATCTGCGCCATTGAGCCACGCACGAATGCCATGCCGTATCGGTCGGCGGCCTGCCTCCGCTCGTAGGGGCTGTCGCGGTCGAACTTCTTCTTTTCTTCCGGACTCGCCACACCGACGTAGACGTACGGTTGGGGACGGTACACCCACCAGACCGTCACCCGCTCCCGGCCCCGAGTCAGATTCAGGAGCTCGCTGCTCTGGGAGATTTCGGCCTGATGCCTGACGTAATCCACGTTGGCCGGCCCGGGAGGGTCTTTCTCCTTTCCTTCCCTCTCGAGTTTTCCGCGCCACGTCCCGGACTTCTCGAAGGAGGCGTCTATCGTCATCCGGTCCTGCCTGAAGGCGTAAGCCTCGACCTGGGCGGTGACTGCCTCGCAGTCAAGCTTCCCGGGGTCTTTGATTTCGACGACCGTATCCTCCGAGATTTCCTCGTTCGGACTCAGCTCCCGCCCCGGCGGCTTGACCAGCTCACCGGGTTCCAGCAGCATGTACGTGGTTTTCAGGGTTTTCGGGTCTTTTTTGTCTTTCTCGCCGCTCGGGAGCTTGCACGTGGTGTTCGGGTTGGTCGGAGCCTTGAGCTGGATCCAGTAGATGCTGCCGAGGATGTGGACCGGAACCTCGCCGGAGTTCTTGAGGTGCAGCCGGACCTGCAGGTACATCTTCGTCCCATCCTTGTTCAGGCTCGGCTTTCCGATCTCGGCCGTACCCTGCACCAGCGGGCGTGACATGGACGGCAGGTAGATCTGTGTGTATGCCAGGTTGGTGACGACGAGGAGGGTGGAGACGATCGCCCCTACCGCGATGCGCCCCGGATAGCGGAGCGCCTTCCACACCCGGTGGCGGCACAGTACCCACAGCGACCAGGAAGCGCAGACCACCATGCCTGCCCAGAACAGCAGGCACAGCGCGTACGACGGCCTGTCCCTGTTGGCGACGTACATCAGAAGAAGCACCGAACCGACGAAGAGTTCGACCAGCGCTCCGAAGAGAAGGGCCGGGCCCGAGTACGTCTTTCTCCGGTTCCGCCAATAGTCGAAACCGGCCGCGAAGGCGATCAGTTCCACTGTGGCCATGAACAGGAAGAGGAATCCGGTGACCCGGCCGGCGAAGGTGAGGGCGTCAAGGGAGTCCTTCATGCCGATCCAGGTGCACATGGCCGCGGTCGCCAGGAAGCCGACCGCCATGACTGTGCCGGTGATGCGCCGTTCCCGGTTGTGAGCCGGCCACAGCGTGCTGTTCCCGCCGTGCCATTCGATTTCGGCGTCGGGTGCCACGCCCGCGCGATGCAGTACTTTCTGCAGTTCGTGGTGGCTCCACACCTTGCCTGCGGGCTTGCCGTTGATCACGATCTTCCGCAAGCCGTTGTCATCCGGTGGCTCCACGGCCACAGGGGGCTTGATCTCCATGGCATCAGCCTGCTCCCGCAGCGGGGCGAACGCCCCTGGAGTGCCTTTCCCAGGAGCATCTCCCGTGCAATGACGGGGGTGTGGGCTTCACTCGAATGGAGTAACAGGGTGCGCGCCTCGACACGGTGCGGGGCGAGGCTGGTGACGACCGAGCCGCTAGACCTTGTTGGAGGTCCCGATGCGTACACGACTTCTCGGGTTCATCGCCGCCGTGATACTGGCCGCTCTCGGTGCCATGGCCCCTGCCGCGCAAGCCGCCGTGCACGGCGTCGACGGGCAGACGTGCATCGACGGAGGCGGATCGGTGGAGTACGAATCGGCCCAGGGCTCGTGGGTCTGCGTCGGCGGCACCAGCGGCGGCCAGCCGATCAACTGAACGGGCTACCCGGCCACCGGGTTCCCGCCGGCGAGCAGGGCGCCGCACCGGGTGCAGTACCGGGCGTCGCGCTCGGCGGCCAGATGTCCGCACACCTCACAGACGAGGTGCAGAAGGCAGGCAGGTTCGCCGGCGTCCGACACGAGCTGCGGGGCCGTCTTCAGGGGCGGGGAGCGACGGTGGGCCGTCGTGTACGTCAGGCCGTCGTCGCCCGCCCCGACGCGGTACGTGGTGCCGGTCGGCAGCCAGGCCACGGAACCGGGGGCGAGCGTCACCGTACGGTCGGGGGTGCGGACCTCGCCCGATCCCGATACCACCACGAGCAGGACGCCCAGGACCGCCTCGGCGAGCACCGCCGCGGTGGGCTCGTCGAGGACGGCCCCCGCGCCCATCCGGACCACGTTCGCGTCCAGGTCACGGCCGGGGTCCCGCAGCGTCCGCACGACGCGGAACGCTCCGTCGTCGACCGAGTCGGCGGGCGGCGGGGCGAGGAAGGCCGGCCTGCCCGGAACGGACCTGTCCATGGCGGCTCCACGACCGATCGAGTCAGGGGCCGAAAGCACAGCCACCGATCGCGAGGGCCGCAGCCGGGACCGCGCCCGGCGGGCGCCTACTCCGCCACCACCGCCCCCACCCACGCACCCACCACCGTCAGGCACGCGAACAGCTCCACCAGCACGCTCGTCCCCACCGCCCGCATCACCGCCCGCACCGACGCCCAGGCCTCGCCGTGCGTCCCCAGGCGGAGCCGCTCGCACAGGTAGATGCCGCCGATGAACCCCGGAACCGCCCCCACCACCGGCACCAGGACGAAGCCCAGGAGCGCCCCGGCCCCCGCGAACACCACCATCCGTGTCGTGATGCCCAGCCCCCGCACGTGCCGGGGCGGCAGCAGCCACTTCACCACCTGGACCACCAGCAGCAGGGCCGTCGCCGCGACCAGCAGGGACCACGCCGTCGCCGAGCGCACGTGCAGCGCCCACCACAGCAGCCCCGCCCACACCAGCCAGGTGCCCGGCACACCCGGGATCAGCACACCGACCACCCCGAGCAGCAGCACCAGCCCCACCAGCAGCAGCTGAGGCAGATCCATGCGCTCAGCCTGACCGACCAGGGGCTATCGGGCCACCCAGCCCCGCTCGTACGCGTGCCAGCCCAGCTGCAGCCGTGTCGTCACCCCGGACAGCTCCATCAGGCCCTTGACCCGCCGCTGCACCGTCCGCAGCCCCAGCTCCAGGTGCTTCGCCACGCTCGCGTCCGTCATGCCCGCCAGGAGCAGCGAGAGGATCTCCAGGTCCGTGGCGTCGGGGCTGCCCCCGGCCTCCTCCGCCGAACCGGCCGCCCCCAGCCGCAGCGGGAGCGACTCCCGCCACACCGCCTCGAACAGACCGGTCAGGGACTCCAGCAGCCCCGACGCGTGCACCACCAGCGCCGCCGGCTCCGCCCCGCGGGCCGTCAGCGGGACCATGGCCAGCGTCCGGTCCGCGATCACCAGCTTCGTCGGGACCTCCGCGGTCACCCGGATCCTCTCGCCGCGCGCCAGCGCCGTCGACGCCTCCCGGATCCCGCTCGGCAGGGTCAGTACCTCCCGCTCGATGACCACCCGGTAGTCGACCCCGCGTACGGAGGCCCGGTCCTCCGCCTCGTTGTCCGTCCCCGTCACCACCTGCGGCCGGCCGGTGACCAGCGCGCAGACCTCCTTCTCCGCGCCCAGCTGGATCTGGTGGAAGCGGTGCGCCACCGCGCTCGCCCCCTGCACCACCTCCACGAGGTCGTGCACCGCCGGTTCGGACGCCTCCGCCCGGTACTCCTCGGCCAGCAGCGCCGCCGCCAGCTCCGCCTGCTCCAGCTCGTGCCGCTGCTGGGTCAGCAGCGCCCCGAGGGCCACCCCCGGCGGGGCCGCCACCCAGCGCCCGGGCCGGGCCGAGGACTGCGCCGCCAGCCCGTGCCGCTCCAGATGGCGCAGGGCCCGCTCGGTGTGCGGCACCGGCAGTGTCAGCCGGTGCGCGAGATCGGGTACCTCCGCGGCCCCCAGCGCGACCAGCGCGCGGTACGCCGACTCCTGGCCCTCGTCCAGGCCTATGGCACCCAGCAACCCGTCCACCCACCTTTCGACACGCGCCTGGCGGGAAGCGGCCACGGCGCAAACCCGCCGCGGACATCATCGCCGCACCCGATGCCACTCTGCCAAGGTGACGCCACCGCAGCACCAACATCCGCCGGCCAGAAGCCATTTACGCGGCGCTTCGCCGTGCAATGCAGCAGTTGGCCGGAATTCACCTGGGGAGAGCGATGCGTCCGATATCGCGTACGGCACTCGGGGCGGCCACCGCGGCCGTCCTGGCTGTCACCGCCATCGGCCCGACGGCGGCGCAGCCGGCCGACGGAACGCCCGGAGCGGGGAAGAGACCCCTCGTCGGCGGCGAGGCGGCCGGAAAGCAGCCCACGGCCCCCGTCACGGTGACCCTGGTCACCGGCGACCGGATCCTGGTGTCCACCGACGCGGCCGGCCGCACCGCCGCCACCGCGATGCCACGCGCGGACGGCACGCAACCGCTCGTGCAGACCCGGCAGTCGGGCAAGGACCTGTACGTCTACCCCGAGGGCGCGGTGGGGGCCCTCGCCGCCGGCACGGTCGACCACGAGCTCTTCAACGTCACCGGCCTCGTCCGGCAGGGCTACGACGACGCGCACACCAAGAAGCTGCCGCTCATCGCGGTCTACGACGGATCCGTGAACGTGGCGCGCAGCGCCCCGCCCGCGCCCCGCGGCGCCGACCGCTCCCTCGTCCTCGGCTCCATCGGCGCCGTCGCCCTCACCGCCGACAAGGAGCAGGCCGCAGCCTTCTGGTCGGACGTCACCGGTACGGACCCCCGCGCGCGCTCCGTGGCGGGCGGGCTGAAGAAGCTGTGGCTGGACGGCAAGGTCCGGGCGAACCTGGAGCGTTCCACGAAGCAGGTCGCCGCCACCGCCGCCTGGGCCGCCGGGTACGACGGCAAGGGCACCAAGGTCGCCGTCCTCGACACCGGAACGGACCTGGACCACCCCGACCTCCGGGGCCGCGTCACCGCGTCGAAGAACTTCACCGACTCCGACACCGACGCGGACCGGCAGGGCCACGGCACCCACACCATCTCCACCGTCGGCGGCTCCGGCGCCGAGAGCGGCGGCGCAAAGAAGGGGGTGGCCCCCGGCGCCGAGCTGCTCAGCGGAAAGGTCCTGAACGACGGGGGCTACGGCCTCGATTCGTGGATCATCGCGGGCATGGAGTGGGCCACCCTGGCCAAGGCCGACGTGGTCTCCATGAGCCTGGGCGACCCCTCGCAGACCGCCTGCGACGACCCGCTCGCCGCCGCCGCCGAACGGCTCTCCCAGCAGGGCCCGCTCTTCGTCATCGCCGCCGGCAACTCCGGCCCCGGCAACAACACGGTCTCCTCGCCCGGTTGCGCCGCCTCCGTCCTGACCGTGGGCGCCGTCGACCGGGACGACAGTACGGCCGTCTTCTCCAGCCGCGGCCCGGCCGGACTCCAGCACACCCTCAAGCCCGAGATCGCCGCCCCCGGCGTCGGCATCTCCGCCGCCGCCGCGGGCGGCCGCGGGGTGTACGCCTACCAGTCCATGTCCGGCACCTCGATGGCCACCCCGCACGTCGCGGGCGCCGCCGCCATCGTCAAGCAGCGCCACCCCGACTGGACCGCGCAGCAGATCAAGGCCGCCCTCGTCGGCTCGGCCGCCACCGCCGTCCCAGGAGACGTACGGGAGACCGGCGGCGGCCGCCTCGACGTGAAGGCCGCCCTCGACACCACCGTGACCGGTGCGCCCGCCGTCCAGGGCGGCACGTACGACTGGCCGCAGGACCGCAGCGACCGCACCACCGTCGAGGTCCCGTACACCAACCTCGGCAAGAGCCCCGTCACCTTGAACCTGGCCGTCGAGAAGGTCACCGGCAACGACGGCTCGCCCGTCCGCGCCCAGGTGGCCCGCCTGGAGCGGCGTACGGTGACCGTCCCGGCCGGCGCCACCACCAGGGTGCCGCTGGCCCTCGACCCGGCGGCGAAGCTGGAGCGCTCCCAGTACGGGGACGTCACCGGCCGCGTCGTCGCCACCGCGAACGGCGTCCGCGTCTCCACCCCCTTCTCCCTCTACGTCGAGCCCGAGACCGTGACCCTGCGCGTCAAGCTCGTCGACCGCGCGGGCCGGCCCGCCTCCGGGCCCTCCTCGCTGGACGTGATCGGCACCGACGACGCCACCGGCGAGCGCCGCTTCAACGAGGGCTCCGCGGACCAGGTCTACCGGGTGCGCCCGGGCGCGTACTTCCTCTCCGCCTTCGTCGCCACCCCCGACGGGGGAGAGGCAGAGGGCGACAGGCTGCTCGACTCCCTCACCTACCTCGGCCGCCCCCAGGTCGAACTGAAGAAGGACACCACCGTCGTCCTGGACGCCCGCAAGGCCGGGCGCCTGGACATCGCCGCCGACAAGCCGGTCGAGGCGCGCAACACCACCCTCGGATTCGCCCGCAGCTGGGACGACGTATGGCTGCACGCGGGCACGGCCATGGGCGGCCGCACCATCCGCGGCTTCTACGCCTCCGTCGAAGGCCGCGCCGAGGACGGCGACTTCGAGTTCGCGTCCTACTGGCGGGCGGCCGCGCCCCTCGTCTCCGAGCTGAAGGCCGTCGGCGGCCCGGTCCTGCACCCGATCACCGCGTCCACCGGCAGCGACAACCTCGACGGAACCGGCAGCGCACCGCTCGTCGACGCCGGCTCCGGCACCCCCGCGGAACTCGCCGCGGCGGGCGCCGAGGGCGCGGTCGTCCTCGTGAAGGCGGCCGACGCCGCACTGTACGAGGTCGCGCGGAACGCGCAGGCCGCCGGCGCCAAGGCGGTCCTCGCCCACCGCGAGGCCCCCGGCCGCTGGACCGGCTTCACCGGCTATGCGGGCGGCGCACTGCCCGCGCTGACCATCGAGACCGCCGAGGCGAAGGCACTGCTGGCCAGGCTCGCGACCGGCAAGGTCACCCTGTCCTGGAAGGCCGAGTCGCGGAGCCCGTACGTCTACTCCCTCGCCCTCCCCGAGACCGGTGAGGTCAAGAGCGGTGGCCACACCCACCGGGTGCGCGACCGTGACCTCGGACAGACCGTGTCCACGTACAACTCCATGGGTGTCGCGGCCGACTTCATCGACCTCACCGGGGCCTACCGGCCGATCGGCACCGCCGTGTACTTCGGCGGAATCGAGACCGTCGCGGCTCCGGGCACGCGCACCGAGTACCACTCCGCCGGGGACACCGCCTGGGACCAGCTGCTCTCCAGCAGCTTCCCCTGGGGCGAGTTCATGGTCGGCGAGCAGCGCACCCACACCAAGGGACAGAAGAGCAGCGCCACTTGGTACGACGGCATCACCGGCCCGGTCGCACCGCGCGACCTCGCGGGCAAGGAGACCCTCGCCGGCGAGCGGCAGGGCAACCTGATCGGCTTCGCCCCCGCCATGTGGGGCGACAGCGGCCACGCCGCGCAACCGGGCTCCTTCGGTGACATCGGCTCACTCGTGCTCACGCGGGGCGGCGAGGTCGTCGGGGAGAGCTGGTACCCGTTCGGGGTCTTCGAGGTGCCGGCGGAGGACGGCCGGTACGAACTCACCCAGTCCATCGAGAAGATCGGCCCGCCCGCCCGGGTCTGGCAGCGCTCCACCGCCGTGCAGACCACCTGGGGCTTCTCCTCGAAGCTCGACGCGGCGGCGTACTCGCAGGGTCTGGCGATCCTCTTCCCGCGGTACACGGCCCCGCTCGACGGCATGAAGACGGTCGCGGCGGCGAACGGCCAGAGCATCGGGCTGGGCGTCACCGGACACGCGGGCTACACCCCGGGTGCGCTGAAGTCGGCGAAGCTGTCGTACTCCTACGACGGTGAGCACTGGACGCAGGCGAAGGTGAGCGAGCGGGGCGGCCGGTGGAGCGCGGTCGTCGACCACGCCGGAGCCTCCGGCAAGCCCGTGTCGCTGAAGGTCGAACTGACCGACGCGAAGGGCGCCACGGTCACCCAGACGGTCGTACGGGCATACGACGTACGCTGATCCGTACGGGTGTCATACGAGGGGTCCACCGGACGGCGGTCCGGTGGACCCTTTTCGCGCATTCGGCGTTTTCCGCCCCCATGGGAGGCCGAGAATGAAGCCATGAGTCAGCAGGGCGCGGACGACTGGTGGCAGAAGCTCTACGAGGGCCCGGACGCGGGAGCGGAACCCGACCCGGGGGACACCCTGGACAACCGGTTCCGCTCGGCGGCGGGCGTGACGACGGACCCGGCACCGGCCACGGCACCGGCACCGGCCACGGGCCCGGCACCGGGCCTCGTGCCGGACCCGGGCCCGCCGGAACCCCCGCGCGCCCCGGAGCCGCTGCTCCCCGGCCCCCGGCAGGGGGAGCCGGCGCCGACCCCGACCCTGCCCACTCTCCCGCCGCCGCGGGACCCCCGGGCGGGCGACGCCACGGGGTACGCGCTCGGAGGCGTGGCCGTACCACCGGTGCGCGGGCCCGAACTCCCGGTGCGGCACCGGGAGGCACCGAGCCCGGACGCCTGGTTCGACCCGGACCCGCAGCCGCAGCCGCAGCCGCAGTCGGCGTCCGTGGCCGAGTCCGACCCGGGGCCCGGGCCCGAGCCGGTGGCGGTGGCGGCCGGACCGGAGGCCGTCCGGCCCCAGGTCTCCCACCTGGGCGACCGCGCCCCCACCTACGCCCCCGAACCCAGCGCCCTCCCTCCCGCCGACCCGGCCGCCGTCGAGGGGCTGACCCCGGACACCGTCCTGGAGGGGGCCCGCTACGGCACCTACACCCTGCGCGCCGCCTCCCTGCGCGGGGACTCCGCCCGCTACCGCGGCGAGGCCCGCCGCGACTTCCTGCTCACCGCCCGCTTCGGCAGCGGCGACGACGCGCTGGTCCTGGTAGCCCTCGCAGGCGGGGACCGGGCCGCCCCCGGAGCCGCCGAAGCCGCCGCCGAACTGTGCCGCACCGTCGCGGGCGCCGTCGGGCGCAGCCAGGAACGGCTGGCCGACGACATCCGCGCCGGGCGCCGCGACGCCCTGCGCTCGGGCCTGCAGCGGCTCACCGACCGGGGCTACGGGCGACTGCGGGCCCGCGCCGCCGAGCTGGGGCTCGCGGAACCGGCGTACACCGCCGGACTGCGCGGGCTGCTGCTGCCGGTGGACCCGGCATGCCGCACCCGGGTGTGCTTCGGCGCGGGCGCGGGCGGCCTGTTCCGGCTCCGCTCGGGGCTGTGGCAGGACCTGGAAGCCGCCGGGCAGCAGGCCGAGGACACCGAGGGCGGGTTCCGCTTCCGCGCGGCCGTGGCCCGGCCCGGCGACACCTTGCTCCTGTGCTCCGGGGGCCTGGCGGAGCCGATGCGGGAGGAGGCGGCCCTCCCGGCGGAGCTCGCCGCACGCTGGGCCGGTCAGGAGCCGCCGGGCCTCGCGGCCTTCCTCGCGGACACCCAGCTCCGCCTCAAGGGGTACGCCGACGACCGCACCGCCGCCGCGGTCTGGGAAGCCTGACGGGCGCGCCCGTGGCCCCGGTGTCTCGCTGATGCAGCATGCTCGCGCCGGTGCGCCCCGCGGCGCGTGGCCGCGGGGCGCACCGTGAGATTCAGTCGACCAACTCCCCGTTGCGCGTTCCGCCCTCGCAGATGTTGTTCGCCCCGACCTTTCCGCCGCCGTCGATGCACTCACCAGGGGTGGGGTTTTCGGTGACGGCGACGGTGGGGGTGGTAGGGGCGGCGGACGCGGTGGCAGCGCCAGTGAGGCCGAGTCCGGCGAGGGCTGCCGTGGCGATGACGGCGGCGAAAGTTCGTCGAATGCGCATGTGGTTTCCCTTTCACGGATTGCCTCGGTTGGGGCACTCACCAGCTTGATCTTCACCCATCTGGGTGGCGCGCTGGATTACTCCATTCGGGTGAGTCCTGTCGAGAGTGCCGGCCGGCGAGCGCGCCGTGTTCACCGTCGGCACCGGCATGTGCAACGGGTGGGCGGCGCGCTATCTTTCCCCGAACGGCGAACGGCGCATCACCGGCTCCTCCGGCCACGGCTCCCTGGACGGCGCCCTTCCGCCGGTCGTCGGCGCACAGTTCACCGACCGGAACCGTCAAGTGGTGCCGGGGCCGGGCGACGGCGGTTTCTCGATGCCGAGGGGAGATTTCCTCACCCTGGTGCAGTACGGCCTGCCCCTCAAAATGGTCCTCTTCACCAGCTCATCCCTCGGAAAGGCCGCGTGGGAGGTGCCGGTTTCCGGCCTGCCCTCCTGCGGGACGACGGACAAGACACCCGGCTTCGCCCCCCTCGCCCGCGCGGTGGGCGCGCAGCGGGTGCGCGTGGAGAAGCCCCAGCAGCTCACACGGGCTTTGAGGGACGTATTGCGGCATCCGGGACCCGTTCCGGCGGACGGGGGGACAGACCCGGCCGCCCTGTCGCTTCCTCCGAAGACCGGTGCCGTCACGGTGACCGGATTCGCATGGTCCGACAGCAAGATCGAGTGGGGAGGAGAGGCGGGCCGCATGATCCGGATGGCTCGATCCGGCCTCCGCAACGTGCCCCGCCCGTAAGCCCGCAGGAGTGCGGAACCGCCCGGGGGGCATGCATCCCGTAGACCTGTTCGAGAGCAAGGACACGGGAGGGACATCGCCGTGCGGGTGGGGGCGAAGACCGGGAAGCTGTGGGGGAGAGTGAGGCCGGTGCCGCGCGAGCCGTCCGCCGACGAGGACGGGGAAGCGGTGGACACGCTGCGGATCACCCGGAGCGTACGCCGGGCCGACCTGAAGGCGGTCGGCGAAGTACGCCGGGCTCTGCGGGAGTTGATGCGCCACCGGTGCAGGACCGATGCCGCCGAGGTGGCCGAGCTGCTGATCACCGAGCTCGTCACCAACGCGCTCGTCCACACCGACAGGGGTGCGGAGGTGCACGCGAGTCTCGCCGCCACCCGCTTACGGGTGGAGGTCCGGGACTACGCCGCACGCCGTCCCCGGCCGTACGTACCGACCGCCGACGACGGTACGCACGGCCGGGGACTCGTGCTGGTGCAGGCGCTCGCCGACGACTGGGGCGTGGACGCGCTGGCCCTGGGCAGCGGCAAGGTGGTGTGGTTCGAGCTCGACGGACGGCACGACGCGCCGTACGACGGGCCGTACGACGGAGGGCCCGCCTGAGCAGGCGGGCCCCGCGGGGTTCCCCGTACGGGCGGACCGGGTCAGCCGAACTGCTGCTCCAGGTCCTTCAGTTTGCGCTCCAGCGAGTCCAGCCGGGGAATGGTCTGGGTGTCGTCCTCGGCGGTGAGGTCCACCGTCCGGGTGCCGGTCACGTCATTGGATTCGGTTCGGTTGACGGCCTGCAGGGAGGGCCGGCGTCGCAGGGGCAGCTGTCCTGATTCCGGTATGGCCGGCTCCGCGCCGACCGGCGCGGAGCCCGCTCCCTGCGTCAGTTCCGGGAGCTCGACCTGGCGGCCGCGCGAACGCCCGAACGCCCGGTTCTGCCGGCCCAGCGCCTTGATGCGCGCCCGGTCCAGCCGGTTCTGGTCGCGCCTGCGGTGCCGGTCCTGCTCCCGCTCCTTCTTGTCCTCGCGCACCTCGTCCACGGCCTCGTCGAGGGTGCGCACCCCCTCCAGCAGCATGAGCGACCAGGCGCCGAAGGTCTCCCGGGGGGCCCGCAGCCAGCGGACCATCCGGATCTGGGGCAACGGCCTTGGGATCAGGCCCTGTTCGCGCAGGGCCGCCCGGCGGGTCTGCTTGAGGGCGCGGTCGAAGAGCACGGCCGCCGAGAGCGACATCCCCGCGAAGAACTGCGGGGCCCCGTCGTGGCCCATGCCCCGCGGAGCGTGCACCCAGTTGAACCACGCGGCCGCGCCCGCGAACAGCCAGACGAGCATGCGCGAGCCCAGGGCCGCGTCACCGTGGCTGGCCTCGCGCACGGCGAGCACCGAGCAGAACATCGCGGCGCCGTCGAGGCCGAAGGGGACCAGGTATTCCCAGCCTCCGGAGAGGTTGAGGTTCTGCCGGCCGAAGCCGACCAGCCCGTGGAAGGAGAGTGCGGCGGCGACCGCCGCACAGCAGAAGAGCAGAACGTACGAAGCGGTCCCGTAGACGGCTTCCTTGCGCCGCCGCCGTTCCTCGCTGCGCTCCCAGCTGTCGTCGGCCGCGGCCTTCTCGCTCTCGCGCTTGCCACGGGCCAGTACCGCAACTGCCGCAAGTACGCCCAGGATCAGCAGGCTGCCGGGCAGCAGCCAGTCCAGCGATATGTCGGTCAGTCTCATGCGGATGTCCCTTGCCTCGCGTATGCGGCTATGCGGCTGTACGGCTTTCCGGGCGCCATAGTGGCGTAGCCGGTGAGCCGTGCACGCGGGTTTCGGAGCAAGTGGACGCCATCGGGGGGCGGGGCCCGCCGGATAGGGTGTTGTGACTCGAACTGGCGCCCGTACGAGCCGAGTCGCGTTCGATTACAGTCAGCCGTACGGGGTGGGTTCAGGCTGCGGTCGCCGCGAGGCGGGCGATCCGGTCGGCATCACAGGTCCGGGGACAGGTGACACAGGTGTCCTCGGGGCGGATGGTGTAGAAGAAGCAGCAGCCGGCCCGGTCCCGGGTGGGCAGCTCCTCGCCTGCGGGTCCGGTGAGCGTACGGAATCCCGCGCCCCCCGGGGGCCCCTCCCAGCGGTAGCTGGGGGAGTACGGGGCGGTCGACCTCGGCAGGAGCGCTTCCAGCTCGGCCATGGCCCGCTGCTCCTCGCCGAGCAGGTTGCCGATGTACCAGAGGCTCTCGACGACCTCGTCGGTCACCATGCCCCACAGGGCGCGGCGGCCGCGCCGCATGCGCGGGCCGAAGCCTTCCAGGAGCGGTCCGAGGTGCTGGGCCACCGCGGCCCGTACCTCGTCGCGCAGTGCCTCCTCGTCGGGCACGACACGGGCTCCCGGGAGCGCGGCCGCCGGATCGTCCGGCAGGCAGGCGAACTCGCCGATGCGCACGCTCATCCGGCCGAGGGTCCGGTGGAAGGCCACCTCGGTGACCGGGAGGCGGGGGACCCGCCGGTGCAGGAACCACGGCAGGGTGATCAGCAGGCAGGCCGGCCACGCGTACCGGTGCAGCCCGAAGCCCGCGATCACATCGGGGCGGGCCTGGGTCCCGTAGTCCCGCAGGACCTGGGCGTTGTCCCAGGCGAGGTAGGCGTCCAGGGCCGGGCCGCCGGCCGCGAGCTCGTCCGCGCCGACCCATCCCGCACCGCGAGGGAGAGGTTCGTCAGCGGTTCGCTCGACCACCCGCAGTCCGCCGTACGCCTCCGCCAGCCTGGCGAACGCATCCGACACCGCAGAGCCGGGCGGGGCGGATGTGACAGCCGGGAAGGTCGTGACGGTCATGGCGGGCCACCGAATCACAGAATCACACGATCGTTAACAGGTTAGCCTTACCTTACTTGATTCGGATCGATCCGCACCCCTCCCCGCGCGCGCCGTCACTTATTCTCAGGACAGGTCGAGACCCGGAGGAGGAGGACCGAATGCACGAAACGGCCCACGCCCGGGTACCGGCGCAAAGGCGGAAGGTGTTGCGCCATTCGGTGCGCGGTCAGGTGCTCGACGCGCTGCGCGCGGCCCTGATCGACGGCGAGCTGGTGCCCGGCGAGATCTACTCGGGACCGGCCCTGGGGGAGCGCTTCGGGGTCTCCGCGACCCCCGTGCGCGAGGCGATGCAGCAGCTGGCCGTGGAGGGGGCGGTGGAATGCCTCCCCAACCGGGGTTTCCGCGTGCTCTCCCGCACGCCGGGGGAGCTCGCCGAGCTGGCCGAGGTACGGGCGCTGCTCGAAGTCCCCGTGATGATCCGGCTGGCCCGCACGGTGCCCGCGGACGCCTGGGAGGCCCTGCGTCCGGCCGCCGCCGCCACGGCCGAGGCGGCGGCGGCCGGTGACCTGCCGGGGTACGCGGAGGCGGACCGGGACTTCCACCGGGCGGTGCTGCGGCTGGCCGGCAACGAGCAGCTGGTGCAGGTGGCGGAGGAGCTCCACCGCCGGGCCCAGTGGCCCCTGCCGGGCGCTCCGCGGGTTCGGCGGGCCGATCTCGTCGCCGATGCGGCGGAGCACTCGGCGCTGCTGGAGGCGCTGATCGCGCGGGACCTCCCGGTGGTGGAGTCCCTGGTCCGGGAACACTTCGCAGGCTCCCCCGCCTGACCGGGACCCCACCCCGGACCCCGCGCCTCAATCGCCGGCGAGGCTCAGGATCGGGGCTCCGCCCCGGACCCCGCGCCTCAATCGCCGGCGAGGCTGGATTTGGCCGACGCCGCGCACTTCCAGCCCCGCCGGCGTTTGAGGCGCGGGCGCGGAGCGCCGTGTCGGTACCGGAAGCGGCGCCGCAGGCGACGGGGCGCCGTGTCGGTACCGGAAGCTACGCCGCAGGCGAAGGGGTCGGGTGGAGTTGGTCCGCCAGCCAGGTGGGGATGCCGCCCAGCAGGTGGAACAGGCGGCGGGCCTCCGCGCGGAGCCGGGTGGCCTCCGGTTCCGGTTCGGCATCGGCCAGCGCCGCCAGCGCCGGGGCCGTGCCGATCAGGAAGCCCAGGTCCTCCCGGATGCGCAGGGACTCCGCGAAGCCCTTGCGGGCCTCGGCCACCTCCCCGTCCCGCAGGGCCAGCGCGGCCAGGTGCCGCCAGGTGAAGGACAGCAGCAGGGTGTCCCCGTGCGCCTCCGCCCCCGCGTGGGCCCGGTGGTAGGCCGGCCGGGCCGACTGCGGGGCGTCCGCCAGGTGTTCGGCGACGAGCCCCCGCCGGAAGTCCAGCAGCGGGCGGGTCCGGGACTCCGGAGACAGCAGGGCCGCGGCCCGGCCCAGCGCGGAGCGGGCCTCGTCGGCCCGGTCGCGTACGCCGAGCACGGTGGCGGCGTAGGCCAGCTGGCCCCGTTCGCACGCGGCCGCGCCCCGGTCGTCGTCGTCCTGGGACACCGCCTCGGCGATCCGCAGCGCGTCCTCGGCCTCGGCCCAGCCCTGCCCGGTGAACAGGCACCGCTCCACCAGCAGCGCGGTCCGCTGCACGGCCGCCCCGGCACTGCCGGCCTTGCCGATGTGCGGCGTCAGCAGCGCCGCCGCATCGGTCCAACAGCCGCGCGAGCGCAGCCGCCATATCGCCCGCTGGAGGGGGTCGTCTCCTCCGGTTGTTCCGGCACCCGACATGGCGGTGTCCGCCACATTGCCCTCCCCAAAGCAAGCAAGCAGCACATCGTTGAGCCCTGGGGCGAAATGAGAGCACGGATCGGCGGCATCGGCCAAGGGGTTGGGTGAACTTTTTCACAAAGTCCGGACGGATCATCAGCCGCCCCGTGGCCGAACCCGGGCGGCAGCGGGGCGGATCTTCTCAGCTCATCCGCAGTGCCAGGAAGAAGTCGAGCTTGTCCTCCAGCCGGGACAGGTCCCGCCCCGTCAACTGCTCGATTCGCCCGACGCGGTAGCGCAGCGTGTTGACGTGCAGGTGCAACCGCGTCGCGCAGCGGGTCCAGGAACCGTCGCAGTCCAGGAACGCCTCCAGCGTCGGGATGAGCTCCGCGCGGTGGCGCCGGTCGTAGTCCCGCAGCGGGTCCAGCAGCCGGGCCGTGAAGGCGCGGCGGACGTCGTCCGGGACGAACGGCAGCAGCAGCACGTGCGAGGCCAGCTCGTGGTGGCCCGCCGCGCAGACCCGGCCCGGGCGTGCCGCGGCCACCCGGCGGGCGTGCCGGGCCTCCTCCAGCGCCCCGCGCAGCCCCTCGGCGGAGTGCACGGCCGCGCTGACGCCCAGCGTCAGCCGGCCGTCGTCGGCCAGACCGGCCGCCAGGGGGTCCCGTACGGCCGCGAGCAGCTCGTCGGCGTGCAGGGCGGAGTCCGGGCCCTTGTCCTCGCCCGCGTCCCCGGAGAGCGAGGGCAGCGGTACCAGGGCGATGGCCTCGTCACCCGCATGGGCCACGGCGATCCGGTCCGAGGGCTCGGGCCCCGAGACGGACGGGTCGACGAGGATCTCCTCCAGCAGCGACTGGGCCACCGGGCCGCCGGGGATGTCCCCGCCCTCCCAGTCCACCCGGGCCACGACGACCTGCCAGTGCGGGGCGGCGCCCAGCCCGGGCAGCAGCACCGGGGCCGCGACCCGCAGACGGGCGGCGATCTCGGCGGGCGGGGCACCCGTCTGGACCAGTTCGAGGACCTCCTGTGCGAGGCGGCGGCGCACGGTGCGGGCCGCGTCGCGCCGGTCCCGCTCCACGGCGATCAGCTGGGTGACGCCCTGCAGCAGGTCAAGGCGCTCGGCGGGCCAGTCGCCCGCGTCCGCCTCGACGGCCAGCAGCCAGTCCGAGAGCACGGTCTCGCGCACGTCCCGGGCCCCCGGGCCGGCGGCCCCGCGCCCGTGTCCCCTGATCGGGAAGAGCGAGTAGGTAATACCCTGGATGGAGATCCGATGCGGCCCCCTGCGGCCCGTCCGGACCGCCGCAAGGTGCTCGCTCGCCAGTGCTGCGCACACGCCCGGCGCCAGCGGCTCGCCCGCCCCGGCGATCTGCCGGCCGGTGGGGGACAGCACCCAGGCCCGGAGATCGAGGTCGGTGGTGAGCAGATCGAGCACCACGTCGGGGCCGCCGCCGGCCGGACCCGAGGTCATCAGCCGGCGGTGTCGGTCCACGACGGCCGCGAGGTCTCCGGCGCGCTCGCCCGAGACCTGCCGGACGACGTACTCGGTGATCGTGGCGAATGCAATGTCCTCGTTCACGGCGAACAGCGGCAGCCGGTTGCGGACGCAGGCCGAAACAAGATCATCGGGAATGGCCTGCAGCTCCGCCTCGCCCGCGGCGAGCCCGGCGACGCCCGCGCTCGCCAGGATTCGTACGAATGGCTCGGAGTCGGCCGAATTTCGTCTCCAGGCCAGGCCGGTCAGGACGAGTTCGCCCCCCGACAGGTATCGGCTGGGATCACGCAGGTCGGTCGTCATGACCCCGCGGACCGTCCGGTCGAGTTCTCCCTCGCCGCCGAGCAGCCGCAGCCCCAGCGCCTCGGTTTCCAGCAGTGCGCGCAGCCGCATGATGTCGCCGCCGATCTGTCTCGAATGTTGCCGTTGGAAATCGGGCAGGTCGTCGCATCCTGCCTTTCATACGAATCTACAAGACGAGGGAGGCCGTCAGCCAACTCCTTCATGGTTTCAGTGACTGCACCGGGGGGCGAGCGGCTTGTGTACTGGGTCCACACCGCGTTAACAGCACGTGAACGACCAGTCGAGGACTCTCGGGCCTCCTGGCTTGAAGTAAACGACACGATGAAGAAGAAGAGAGCCGCTCATGGACTTCCTTCGCCCCGCCAGCTGGGAGGAGGCGCTCGCCGCTAAGGCCGAGTTCCCCTCAGCTGTGCCGATTGCGGGTGGCACCGACGTGATGGTCGAGATCAACTTCGACCACCGCCGGCCGGAGTACCTCCTGGACCTGAACCGCATCGGTCTGCTGCGGGAATGGGAGGTCGGCGAGGACGTGGTTCGCCTGGGCGCCTCCGTCCCGTACACGCAGATCATGGAGAACCTCCGTACGGAGCTCCCGGGACTCGCGCTCGCCTCGCACACGGTCGCGTCCCCGCAGATCCGTAACCGCGGCGGTGTCGGCGGCAACCTCGGTTGCGCCTCGCCGGCCGGCGACTCCCACCCCGCGCTGCTCGCGGCGGGCGCCGAGGTCGAGGTGGAGTCCGTACGCGGCTCCCGCCTCATCCCGATCGACGAGTTCTACACCGGTGTGAAGCGCAACGCGCTCGCCGCCGACGAGCTCATCAAGACCGTTCACGTCAAGAAGGCGGACGGCCCCCAGCAGTACTCCAAGGTCGGCTCCCGCAACGCGATGGTCATCGCGGTCTGCGCGTTCGGTCTGGCGCTGCACCCGGAGACCCGCACGGTCCGTACCGGCATCGGTTCGGCCGCGCCGACCCCGATCCGGGCGAAGGCCGCCGAGGAGTTCCTGAACGCCGCACTCGAAGAGGGCGGCTTCTGGGAGTCCGGCAAGGTCATCACCCCGTCGATCGCCAAGCAGTTCGGTGACCTCGCCTCCGGCGCGGCCAACCCGATCGACGACGTCCGCGGCACGGCGAAGTACCGCCGTCACGCGGTCGGCATCATGGCTCGCCGCCAGCTCGTCTGGACCTGGGAGCAGTACCGCGGTACCGGCAACGGCCGCTCGCTTGAAGGGGCTGCGTAATCATGCGCGTCAATTTCACGGTCAACGGCCGTCAGCAGGAAGCCGACGACGTGTGGGAGGGCGAGTCCCTTCTCTACGTCCTGCGTGAGCGCCTGGGCCTGCCGGGTTCCAAGAACGCCTGTGAGCAGGGCGAGTGCGGTTCCTGCACCGTCCGTCTCGACGGCGTACCGGTCTGTTCGTGCCTGGTCGCGGCCGGTCAGGTCGAGGGTCGCGACGTCGTGACCGTCGAGGGTCTGGCGGAGTTCTCCAAGCAGCGCGACGAGCACGGCCACGGCGGTGCCTGCGGCACCGGCGGCGGCTGCGGCAGCAAGGGCGGCGTCTCCCTGGACGCGGCCAAGCAGTGGCAGGCCAAGCCGGGCGACTCGCAGACCGGCGAGGGCGTCGAGCTCTCCAACATCCAGCAGGCGTTCATCGACGCCGGCGCCGTGCAGTGCGGTTTCTGCACCCCGGGTCTGCTGATCCAGGCGGACGCACTGCTGGAGGAGAACTCCTCCCCGTCCGACCAGGACATCCGTGAGGCCCTGTCCGGCAACCTCTGCCGCTGCACGGGTTACGAGAAGATCCTCGACGCGGTCCGCCTCGCGGCCGCCCGTCAGGGAGAGGCGGTCTGACCATGGCGCAGAACACCCGCACCGTGCCCGCCGGTACGCCGACGAACGTCACCCAGAAGCACAACAAGGGCGGCATCGGCGAATCGATTCTTCGCCCGGACGGCACCCTCAAGGTCACCGGCGAGTTCGCGTACTCCTCGGACATGTGGCACGAGGACATGCTCTGGGGACAGACGCTGCGCAGCACCGTCGCCCACGCCGAGATCGTCTCCATCGACATCTCCGAGGCGCTCGCCATGCCCGGCGTGTACTCGGTGCTGACGTACGACGACCTGCCGGCCGAGATGAAGAACTACGGCCTGGAGATCCAGGACACCCCGGTGCTCGCCAACGGCCGGGTGCGTCACCACGGTGAGCCGGTCGCCCTCGTGGCCGCCGACCACCCGGAGACCGCCCGCCGCGCGGCCGCCAAGATCAAGATCGACTACCGCGAGCTGCCGCTCGTCACGGACGAGGCCTCCGCCCTCGCCCCCGGCGCGCCGCTGATCCACGAGGGCCGCGACGACCACCACATCGGTCACGTCCCGCACCCGAACATCGTGCACCGCCAGCCGATCATCCGCGGCAACGTGGAAGAGGCCCGCAAGCGCGCCGACGTCATCGTCGAGGGCGAGTACACCTTCGGCATGCAGGACCAGGCCTTCCTCGGCCCGGAGTCCGGTCTGGCCGTGCCGTCCGAGGACGGCGGCGTCGAGCTGTACGTCGCCACCCAGTGGCTGCACTCGGACCTCCAGCAGATCGCCCCGGTCCTGGGCCTCCCGCCGGAGAAGGTCCGTATGACGCTCTCGGGCGTCGGCGGTGCCTTCGGTGGCCGCGAGGACATCTCGATGCAGATCCACGCCTGCCTCCTGGCCCTGGCCACGAACAAGCCGGTCAAGATCGTCTACAACCGGTTCGAGTCCTTCTTCGGCCACGTGCACCGCCACCCGGCGAAGCTCTACTACGAGCACGGCGCCACCAAGGACGGCAAGCTCACGCACATGAAGTGCAAGATCGTCCTGGACGGCGGCGCGTACGCCTCCGCCTCCCCGGCGGTCGTGGGCAACGCCTCCTCCCTCTCGGTGGGTCCCTACGTCCTGGAGGACGTGGACATCGAGGCGATCGCGCTCTACACGAACAACCCGCCCTGTGGCGCGATGCGCGGCTTCGGCGCCGTCCAGGCCTGCTTCGCCTACGAGGCCCAGATGGACAAGCTCGCGGCGAAGCTGGGCATGGACCCGGTCGAGTTCCGCCAGCTGAACGCCATGGAGCAGGGCACGATCATGCCCACCGGCCAGGTCGTGGACGCCCCGGCGCCGGTCGCCGAGCTGCTGCGCCGGGTCAAGGCCCGCCCGCTGCCGCCGGAGCGCCAGTGGGAGAGCGCCGGCGAGAGCGCGGACGTCCGCGCGCTGCCCGGTGGCCTGTCGAACACCACCCACGGCGAGGGCGTCGTCCGCGGCGTCGGCTACGCGGTCGGCATCAAGAACGTCGGCTTCTCCGAGGGCTTCGACGACTACTCCACCGCCCGCGTGCGCCTGGAGGTCATCAACGGCGAGCCCGTCGCGATGGTCCACACGGCCATGGCGGAGGTCGGCCAGGGCGGTATCACCGTCCACACGCAGATCGCCCGTACCGAGCTCGGTGTCACGCAGGTGACCATCCACCCGGCCGACACGCAGGTCGGCTCCGCCGGTTCCACGTCCGCCTCCCGGCAGACGTACATGACCGGTGGCGCCGTGAAGAACACCTGTGAGGCGGTCCGCGAGGCCCTTCTGGAGATCGGCCGCCGCAAGAACGGCTCGTACCACCCGGCGTGGGCCACGGCCGAGCTGCTCCTCGAAGGCGGCAAGGTCGTCACCGACGGCGGCGAGGTCCTCGCGGACATCGCCGACATCCTTGAGGACGAGGCCATCGACCTCGAACTTGAGTTCCGTCACGCGCCGACCGAGCCCTTCGACCTGGTCACCGGCCAGGGCAACGGCCACGTCCAGTACACCTTCGCCGCGCACCGCGCGGTCGTCGAGGTGGACACCGAGCTCGGCCTCGTCAAGGTCGTCGAGCTGGCGACCGCGCAGGACGTCGGCAAGGCGCTCAACATGCTTTCCGTGGTCGGCCAGATCCAGGGTGGTACCACCCAGGGTCTCGGCGTCGCGATCATGGAAGAGATCATCGTGGACCCGAAGACCGCGAAGGTGCGCAACCCCTCCTTCACGGACTACCTGATCCCGACCATCCTCGACACCCCGACCATCCCGGTCGACGTCCTGGAGCTCGCCGACCCGAAGGCCCCCTACGGCCTGCGCGGTATGGGCGAGGCCCCGACCCTCTCGTCCACCCCGGCCGTCATCGCGGCGATCCGACAGGCGACCGGTCTTGAGATCAACAAGACGCCGATCCGTCCGGAAGCCCTTACCGGGACCCTCTAGGACGGCGTGGTCCGGGGGCCGCGAGGCCCCCGGACCCCCTCAGACTCTCCGGGCGGTGTGCATGGGAACGTCACACTTCACGCCGCACCGCCCGGAGGACATACGAAGCACCGCACCGCTCGCGGTCCCTTCACCTGGCAGTACCCCTGCAAGAACCCCCGTAGTACCAGCGGTCACCCCCGCACTACCCGCAGTACACGCAGTGAACATTCGCGTCGCCTCGGGCCGTCACCCCGGGTCGTGCAGCCAAACGCAGCATCCCAAATCCCGCGTCTCCAATCTCCAAGCGGGTGCCCCTTTGAACCTTGGGAGTTAGGCACCATGACCCAATCGTCAGTAGAGCCCAAGACCACCGCGGAGGATGCCGGCGACGGCTCCCAGCCGCCCGCCGGACGGTCCTGGCTCGACCGCTATTTCCATATAACGCACAGAGGCTCAAACGTCGGCAACGAGGTCCGTGGCGGTATCACGACCTTCATGGCGATGGCGTACATCCTCCTGCTCAACCCGCTGCTCCTGTCGGGCAAGGACGTCGCCGGCACGGTGATGGACGGGTCGGCGATCATCACCGCCACCGCGTTCGCCGCCGCCGTCACGACGCTCCTCATGGGCTTCGTCGGCAAGGTGCCGCTCGCCCTCGCCGCCGGTCTCTCCGTGTCCGGCGTGCTGGCCTCACAGGTGGCCCCCCAGATGACCTGGCCGCAGGCCATGGGCATGTGTGTGATCTACGGTGTCGTGATCTGTCTCCTGGTCGTCACCGGCCTCCGAGAGATGATCATGAACGCGATCCCCCTCGCGCTCAAGCACGCGATCACCATGGGCATCGGCCTCTTCGTCGCCCTGATCGGCTTCGTCAAGGCCGGTTTCGTCGGCAAGGGCCCGGAGTTCGGTCCCCCCGTCCAGCTCGGTGCGGTCGGTGAGCTGGCCGGCTGGCCCGTGCTGCTCTTCTGTATCACCCTGGTCGCCATCTTCATGCTCCAGGCCCGCAAGGTGCCCGGCGCCATCCTGATCGGCATCGTCGGCGGCACCGTCCTGGCCGCGATCCTCAACGCCGTCGTGGACATCGACCCGAAGGCCTGGAAGAACGGCCCGCCGGAGCTCGACGGCTCCGCGGTCTCGATGCCGAACTTCTCGCTCTTCGGTGACGTCTCCTTCGGCGGCTGGGGCGACGTCGGCTACATGACGATCGGCATGATCGTCTTCACGCTGGTGCTCGCCGGCTTCTTCGACGCCATGGCCACCATCATCGGTGTCGGCACCGAGGCCAAGCTGGCCGACGACAAGGGCCGCATGCCGGGCCTGTCCAAGGCGCTCTTCATCGACGGCGCCGGTGGCGCCATCGGTGGCATCGCGGGCGGCTCCGGCCAGACCGTCTTCGTCGAGTCCGCGACCGGCGTCGGCGAGGGCGCCCGTACGGGTCTCGCCTCCGTGGTCACCGGCCTGTTCTTCGCCGCCTGCCTCTTCTTCACCCCGATCACGCAGATCGTCCCGGGTGAGGTCGCCTCCGCGGCCCTGGTCGTCATCGGCGCGATGATGATGCAGAACGCCCGCCACGTGGACTGGGCCGACAGCGCGACCGCGATCCCGGTCTTCCTGACCGTCGTGATCATGCCGTTCACGTACTCGATCACGGCCGGCGTCGCCGCCGGTGTGATCTCCTACGTCGCCATCAAGATCGCTCAGGGCAAGGCCCGGGAGATCGGCGGCTTCATGTGGGCGCTGACCGCGATCTTCGTGGTGTTCTTCGCCCTGAACCCGATCGAGCACTGGCTCGGGGTCGGCTGACCCCGAACCGCCTGATCATCACGTACCCGCACCTCCACGTGTCCGACGTACGTACCCGATGCACGTACTCGGTGTACGTGTCAGATACTGGAACCGAACCTCTCCGAGGAGGCCCCCCATGCTGGACATCGCCGAAGAGCTGAACCGGTGGGTCGAGCAGGGGCGTGACTTCGCCGTCGCCACCGTCGTGGCGGTCGGCGGGAGCGCGCCCCGGCAGCCCGGGGCCGCGCTCGCCGTCGACAGCGAGGGCACGGCCATCGGCTCGGTCTCCGGCGGATGCGTGGAAGGTGCGGTGTACGAGCTGTGCCGACAGGCGCTGGAGGACGGCGAGACCGTCCACGAGCGCTTCGGGTACAGCGACGACGATGCCTTCGCCGTGGGCCTGACCTGCGGCGGAATCATCGACATCCTGGTCACCCCGGTCCGCGTGGGCTCTCCCGCACGGGAGGTCTTCGCGGCCGGGCTGGCCGCGGCGGCCCGCGGCGAGGCCGCGGCGGTGGCCCGGATCGCAAAGGGCCCCGCCGAGCTCATGGGCCGCGCCGTGTTCGTCCGTACCGACGGCGCCCACCAGGGCGGGTTCGGCGGACACCCCGAGCTGGACCGCACCATCGCCGAGGAAGCCCGCGCCATGCTCGACGCCGGCCGGACCGGCGTGCTGGAGATCGGCGCCGACGGCAGGCTCTGCGGAGAGCCGCTGAAGGTGCTGGTCGAGTCCAGCGTCCCGCCCCCGCGGATGATCGTCTTCGGTGCCATCGACTTCGCCTCCGCCCTCGTGCGGATCGGCAAGTTCCTCGGCTACCGGGTGACGGTGTGCGACGCGCGGCCCGTCTTCGCGACGAAGACCCGCTTCCCGGAGGCGGACGAGATCGTCGTCGACTGGCCCCACCGCTACCTGGAGGCCGCGGACGTGGACAGCAGGACCGTCCTGTGCGTGCTCACCCACGACGCCAAGTTCGACGTCCCGCTCCTCGAACTGGCCCTCAGGCTGCCCGTCGCCTACGTCGGAGCTATGGGCTCCCGTCGCACCCACGAGGACCGCAACGAGCGACTGCGCGAGGTCGGCGTGACCGAGCTCGAACTGGCCCGGCTGCGCTCCCCGATCGGCCTGGACCTCGGCGCCCGCTCCCCGGAGGAGACCGCGCTGTCCATCGCCGCCGAGATCGTCGCGAACCGCCGTGGCGGCACCGGCGCGGCCCTGACCGGCGCGCACATCCCGATCCACCCGGACATCTCGCACACGATGCTCGACCGGATCGGCTCCGTCGCCTGAAGGCGTGACGGCCGAACGTGAGAAAAGGGCGCACCCCGTGGGGGTTGCGCCCTTTTGCCGTTCCCCCTATCTTACCCGCCGGTAATAGGAGGCACCCTCTCCATCCCTTCCCCGTAGCGGAGTTGAGCGGATGTTGCGTACCGTGCGAACCCTGGGCCTGCTGGCCGCGGCCACCCTGCTCACCGCCTTCACCCCGGCCCCGGCCGGGTCCGTTCCGGGCTCCGGTCCGGGTGGCGGTCCGGGTGGTGGTCTGCGCGAGGTGCTCTTCGTCGGGAACAACTGGGAGGGGACCGCCGACGTCCTCGCCTCCACCGGCGATCTCGCCAAGGTCGGCCGGATCGACGTGGTCCCCGACAAGGCGGAGCGGCTGCGGGAGATCTACCTCAACCCCGTGAAGCTCGCCTTCTTCCTCGGCATCCGGGAGAGTGCGGGCGAGGGGCACGACCAGTTCGTCGACGACATGTTCACCACCCCGGACGGCTCCGCCGTCGTCGTCTCCCGCCCCAGCTTCGCCGACGTCGTGTCCATCGACGTGGCCTCCGGACGCGTCAACTGGCGCTTCCCGGTGTCCGGGTACCGCTCCGACCACATGGCGGTCTCGCCGGACGGGACCCGCGTCGCCGTCTCGGCCTCCACCTCCAACACCGTGCACGTCCTGGACATCACCACCGGGCGGCAGGTCGGTTCCTTCGGCACCGGGGACAAGCCCCACGAGAACACCTTCACCCGCGACGGCCGCTTCCTGTGGAACAGCTCCATCGGCGAGGTGAACACCGCCCTCGACGCGCCCTGGCTGGACTGGACGAAGGGTGACCGCAAGATCACCGTGGTCGACGCGCAGACCTTCCGCACGGTCCGGGTGATCGACATGCGGGAGCGGCTGGACGCCTTCGGCCGCCGCGACCTGTCCGACGCCGTCCGCCCGGTGTCCTTCAGCCCCGACGAGTCGAAGCTCTACTTCCAGGTGTCCTTCTTCAACGGCTTCCTGGAGTACGACGTCCCCTCCGACCGGATCACCCGCCTCAAGACCCTCCCGGTGAACCCCGCCACCAGCACCGACCGCACCACCTGGGTCAACGACTCCCGCCACCACGGCATGTCGATGAGCCCCGACGGGGCGAAGCTCTGCATCGCGGGCACCATGGACGACTACGCGACCGTCGTGGACCGCGCCACCCTCGCCGAAGGCCCGCTCGTGCCCGCCGCCAAGCCGTACTGGGCCACGGTCTCCGGCGACGGCAGCGCCTGCGTGATCTCCGAGAGCGGCGCCGACCGGGTCACGGCCATCGACTTCGCCACCGGCGCCAAGCGGGTCTCCGTCCCCGTCGGGGACCATCCGCAGCGCGTCCGGCTCGGCCGCGTCCCGGCCGGCTGGACCGGTCCCGCCGCACGGTAGCCCGCAGGAGGTGCGCAAGAGGTCCGCGGCAGGTCCGCAGCGGGTCCGCAGCGGGTCCGCGGCAGGTCCGCAGCGGGTCCGCGGCAGGTCCGCGGCAGGTCTGCGGCAGGTCCGCACACCGGCCGGACGTGCGGACCCGGGCTGCTATGGGGTGACCGGTCCTACGATGACCGATTAGTCTCGCGATCATGGTGGACATCCGCGAGGTACCCGAGTCCGACATCGACCGTGCTCTGGAGCTCGCGTACCTGGTCTTCCACGACCGGCCCGAGAAGGAGGTCCGGGAGAAACACCACGCGCTGCTCGCGCGCGGCGACCGGCTCGGCGCCTACGACGGCACGGCCCTGGCCGGCTTCATGGCCGCGTACGACTTCCGGCTCTCGGTGCCCGGGGCGGACCTGCCCTGCCCCGGGCTCACCTTCGTCGGCGTCGCCCCCACCCACCGCCGGCGCGGCGTGCTCACCGCTCTGATGGGCGAGATGCTGCGGCGGACCGCCGAAGCGGGCAGCCCGCTCGCCGCCCTCTGGGCCTCCGAGGCCGCGATCTACGGCCGCTTCGGCTACGGCAGCGCCACCACCGGCGCCACCATCGAGATCGACTCCACCCGCCCGCTGGCCCTGCGCATCGACCCGGACCGGCGCCCGCTGCGGTTCGTCGACCCGGAGGAGGCCGTCGCCGTCATCGGGCCCTTCCACGACGCGGCCCGCGCCGGGCGGGCCGGCCGCCCCACCCGCAGCGCGGAGCGCTGGACCGAGGAGTGGCTGGCCGAACAGGACGAGGAGGACGAGGAGCTGAGCCCGCCGCGGATCATCGTCCTGGGCGACGCGGACCAGCCGATCGCCGGGTACGTGCTCTACCGCACGAAGCCGGAGGGCGGCGCCGGCCCCGCCCGGGTGCCGGGCCTGGTCCGGGTCGACGAACTGGAGGCCGACACCCCGGCGGTGGCCGCCGCGCTGTGGGAGTGCGTGTCCTCCCTCGACCTCACGGGCAAGGTCTCCGCGTGGGGCCGTCCGGTCGACGACCCGCTGCTGCACATCGCCGCGGACCGGGACCAGGTGCGGGTCACCGCCCAGTTCCCGGCGCTCTGGCTGCGCCTGGTCGACGTACGCGCGGCCCTGACGGCGCGGTCCTGGGCCGCGCCGGTGGACGTGGTGCTGGAGGTGCACGACGTACGGATGCCCGCCAACGCCGGACGGTTCCGGCTGGCGGCCGGGCCGGAGGGGGCCACGTACGAGCAGGCGGACTCCGCCGCCGACCTGGCCCTGGACGTACGCGAACTGGCCGCCTGCTACCTCGGCGGGACCCGGGTCGGGGAACTCGTCGCCGCCGGGCTGGTACGGGAGCACACGCCCGGCGCGGCGGGGGCGCTGGACGCGGCCCTGCGCACGGCCGTACTCCCGCACACGAGCGACGAGTTCTGACGTACGGCCGTCTCACGGCGGGGCGCGTCCCGCCCCGCCGGCACGGCCGACGGGATCAGGCGGGGCGTGTGATCCGGGCGGCCGACATGCCGAGGCCGGCGCCCAGGACGGCGGTGGACAGCAGGTCGGGCCGCGCGTGCAGGTCCTCCGGACGGTAACGGCGGATCTGCTGGTGCCAGTTGAGGATGCCGGCGTGCCAGTCCTGCAGCTCGCCCACGTACGCGTCCAGGGCCTGCCGGGCCTGCCGGCCGAGCTTCCAGTCGTCGTAGAGCAGTGGCAGCTGGTTCGCCACGATGTGCTCGAACTCCTCGGTCCGCCGGGTCATCAGCTCATGGCAGATGTGCAGGGCCTGCGGGTAGCCGACGTCGAAGAAGTTCCGGGTGACCAGGATGTAGTTGTGGACCTCGCCCTCGACCTCCACCTCCTTCTGGTAGGAGTAGATGTCGTTGATCAGACAGGCGGCGTCCGCGACCGCGTTCTCCAGGGAACGGATGGTCCCGGAGGCGTAGATCTCCTCGGGGATGCCCCGGCCCTGGTGCCCGAGCCGGCACAGGTACATCGTGAGGTGGCTGCCGAAGGTGTGGCGGCGCATCTCCGCGTAGTCCACCGGGTCCGGGATGCGGTTCTGGATCTGGTTGCCCACCTCCCACAGCCAGCTCTCCAGCATGCTCACCAGGGTCGCCCGGAACTCGGTGCGCTGCCCGGCGGACATGCCGGCGCCGGTGCGCACCCACAGGTCGCCGAGCGCGCGCTCCATCGCGGTCACCGGCTCCGGCTGTTGGGCGTGGTCGACCGGGATCATGGCGACCAGGCGGGCGGTGGCCGCCTTGGCGGCCGAAAGGTTCCTGCCCTGGGCGAAGACCACCGGGTAGTAGTCGTCCCCGTACGTACCCCAGGTCAGCCAGCAGGCGTTGAGGGCCAGCTGCTCCGGCGTCGCGTCGGGATCGATCCCGGCCGAGCAGAGCGCGAAGTCGAAGCCCCGCAGCCGCTCCTCGGTCCAGATCGCCGAGCCGGGGTCGCCGGACTGCGGGTCCAGCAGGCCCATCCGCCGGGACCAGGCCACGGACTCCTCGCGCGCGTGCGCCAGGTGCGGGCTGAGGGCGAGCCGGTGCGGCATGTAGATGTCGGGGATGACGGAGGGGCCGGTGCGCTCGAAGGGGACGTGGGTGAAGGAGCGGTGGCGCAGCTCCATCGAGCGCCGCGTGAACACGGACCGCAGGTCGAGCGAGGCGGTGCCGAGCCCGGACGGCAGGAAGGGCAGGGTGGCCGGGGCGGTGGGCCGGGCCTCCTTGTTCATGTAGCGGCTGGAGACCATGTGCCACTCGTGGCCGCCGGACTGCCAGTCCTGCAGGCCCTTGGCGTAGGCGAGGACGGCCGCGATCTCCGCCGGGTCCAGCGCGTGGTCGGCGAAGAGCTGCGGGAGCTCGACGAGCGCGGTCTGCTCGAACTGCTGGAGGCGGGAGGTGAGCAGGTCGTTGGAGGCCTCGGCGGCCTCCTGGGTGGTGCAGCCCAGGAAGGTCTCCAACACCAGGATGGCGTTGGAGAGTTCACCCTCGTCGGCGACCTCGCGCTGGTAGGAGAAGATGTCGTTCCTGATGTGCACGGCGTCGGCGAAGGCGTCGCGCAGCACGGCGAGCGGGCGCGCGTGCGCGACGCGTGCGGGGACCTCGGCGCAGACGTACTCGATCAGGCCGGCCGACCAGGGGGCGCCGCCCACCTTGCGCCGCATCTCGATGTATTCGAGCGGGTTCGCCACGCGCCCGATGTCGATGTTGGCGAGCTCCCACATGGACTCGTCGAGGAGGTTCTTCGTGGACAAGGAGAACCGTTCCCGCCAGTCCTGCGACATGGCCGGGACGGTCCGCGCCCACAGGTCCGCGAGCCCCGCCTCGACCGGGTTGGTGGGCTCGGGGAAGCCGTCGGACAGGTCCATGGGCATGAAGGCGGCGAGCCGGTCGAGATAGGCCTTGGCGCCGTGCCGGTCCTGGGAGCGCTTGTACATCTCCAGGAAGTGGTCGTCGAAGAAGAACACCCACACGTACCAGTCGGTGACCAGGGCCAGCGCGTCACGGCCGCAGTCGGGGTGGGTGTACGAGCAGAGCAGCGCGTAGTCGTGCGAGTCGAGGTCGCTCTCCTCCCAGACGCCGGAACCCTCCAGCATCCCGAAGTCGCGCGCCCACCGCTTGGTGTGGGTCCGCGCGTCCTCCAGGTGGGGGTTCAGTCGCGCCGGATAGGGCACGTAGAAGTCCGGCAGTTGGAACGGCTGCGTCACGGCGGCTCGGCCTTTCGTCCATGGGTACGGGGTCCGGCGACCCGGTCCCCCGCACGAGATCAGCAGGGCCCTACCCCTGGTGCCCGTGGGACAAGGGTGATTTCACCGCTTCAGGTGACGCGCGGCCGGTTTCCCGGCGCGCGGCCCCGCAGGGGCTACGCTCGTCCGCGCGGGCGGCGCTCGCTGGCGTCCGGAACCAGCGCGCAGATCACGAAGCCGCACTGGAGTATCAGGCGAACTCAACGACCACGCCGCGTCCCTCGAGACACTCGACGATCAGGTCAAGGACGGACTTGCCCGCGGCGTAGGTGCTCTGGCCGCCGAGTGAACCGATCGCCACCTGCGAGCTCTCCCACACGAGCCGGAAGGGGGGTGTCGGACCACTCACGTCGGCGAGGCAATCGTCCAGGGCTGCCAGGTTGCTCCCGAAATATCCGCCCGGGCCGATCATCATCTCGCCGATGGCGCAGTAGAAACTCGCGAGATCGCAAATGTCGCCGCCGTCGAGGGTGTATTCGCTGCGGGACTCAGCGGGGGCCGTGGCCCTTCCCCAGTGCATGCGGGCCACTTCCACCCAGCCCTCCCGCCGGCCCAGAGGGAGTCGTGTCCAGCCGTTCCTGGTCACAGGCACCTGGTTGCTCCAGGCCTTCCACAGGGCATGGGCACTCTCGTGCGGCACTGCACTGAGCCAAACCGTGAGAGTGGCGGTGATACGTCCGTCGGCACCGGCCGTCCAATCCTCCAGCGTCGCGTTTCCCGCGAAATAGGAGCCGATGGTCCGGCCGAGCGCGTCATGAACATTGATCCATACGTTGCCGAGGTCTCTCGCCGCCTCGGTGCCCCTGCTCCACGCCTCGTCCATGTTTCGTGACGGGGCCAGGCCGATCAGCCGAGGGCGGAGCCATGATCCCTGCCCTGCGTCCGTATCCGCCGCCGTGTCGTCGAATTCCGCGAGGGCAGGCGCTCGGCCGACGAAGAAGCCCTGGATGTCGTTGAAATGGCCGAGGTGTGTGTCCGCGTCGTCGTCCGCGTGGATCGAGAACGTGCAGGGCGAGCTCGGGGCTGTCATGCGAGGGGCTCCATTCAAGGAAAGAGCCTGGGGGGCTCGAAGGCGAGCCCCCCAGGCGGGTGGGTCAAGTCATCTGGACACGCCGGTCAGCCTGACCTACTGGCCGTAGCCGGCAGGGAACTCCTGGATCGTGGTGTAGTGGTTTTCGCTCCAGCCCATGGCGCCCGTGGTCGGATTCTGCAGGATTCTCACTTCGTTTCCAGGGCGGTTGGTCGGCACAACCCATTCCAGTGAGCCTGCCCACTGCCTCTGGCTGGGCCTGTCACCACGGAAGATCTTCTGCACGCCGTTGTTGTCCAGCTGCGGAATTCCGTTTCCTTGCCTGACAGCGGTGAAGTGGTACTTGACTTCCCGGGGGATCGGGATCGGCCCGGCCCCGTTCCCCGAGCCCCTTCGGGGGCAATTGTGAACCAGGACGGGGGTGTGGCCTGCGAGCACATAGTACGTGTGCAGATCAGCGACGGTCATGTTGTACGTCGCTTGCAGGGCCTGATAGGCGCGGGTGCTCGCCACGGAAACCGACGCCCCGGCATCCGTACGCAGAGTCATTCCCGGCTCGAGCAGCTCGGCATTGAGCCACTCCTGCCTGGATTCGACCCAGAACGGGTGATGGCCCGTGGCGGTTATGGTGCTTACCCCATCGACCGTCAGAACACCGATGTCGACATAGGTCTTGTCGTCCTCAGTGCGGATCGTGGCGGCGACGGCTTTCCCCGCGGTCTCATCGGATTCGGGGTCAGTGGCCAGCACGAGATCGTCGGATTCGAGTTGCTCGATCGGCTTCGTGGACCCGTCGGCCATGAGGACCTCGGTGCCGGCAACGAAGCTGTTCGGGCAGTACCTCGTTTGGGGTTTCCCGCCGCCTCCGGCCAGATAGGCGAGACCTGAGGCGAGTTCCCGGCCTACACGTTCGGATGCGTTCGGTTCGTAGAGGGGAGTGTCGACGTTGTTTCCGGTCAGCGCCGCCTCGACCGGCCCGTTGCACGTCAGGAAGTCGCAGTAGTGCGCGCTGAAGTACTCGATGTCCTCGATCGACGCCCCGTACATGTACATCTTGTACGCGACCTGCTTGGTGACGCTGTGGCTCGATGGGTCGTACTTGACCTGGATCTTGTGCAGCTCCTCCTTCGCGGTATTGCTCGGGTTGCGGACGTACTGCTGACCCGAGGTGTAGAGCTCCACGGCGCGGTCGTACGACTGCTGCGCCTGGCCGGCCTTCGCTGAGCCGTAGTGCTCGGCGTACAGCCGCCTGATCCTCGCATCCTCCATGGCCGCGATGTTCTCGGAGACGATCCTGTCGTAGTTCCTGCCCTTGCTGATGGGCTGAGTACCACGGTTGGTGCACACGTACATGCCGCTCATGCACTCTTCGAGCTGCTCACCCGACGGGTCCCAATTGCTGACGGGGTTTCCGTTGGAGTACGTGTACCCGTTCATCTGGAGCGGGTCGGTTATGTCGATGAGCGGGTCGACCGAGATGAAACGGCCGGTGCTCTGGTCGTACTCGCGCGCCCCGATGTGCGTCAGGCCCGTGGTGGAGTCGTTGACGCCCGTTCCGAGGAAGCTGCGGTCGCCGGGCCAGTCGGCAGGCACCGTCCCCCGGACGTTGCCGTACGGGTCGGACTTGCGACGGTAGACCTTCTGGCCCGCGGCCTGCTCGACGGAGGTGGTCGCGGTGTTGTGGTGGTCGGACAGCAGGACGTTGAGCTTGTGCCCCGTTGCCTTGCTCCCCGTGCGGCGGGTGGTGGTGACACCACCGGGGCCGCCGTAGTAGCGGACGGCATCGATGGCCTGACCGGCCTTGTTGACGGTGACTTCGGCGTCGGCGAGGTAGAGGGTGCGGGAGCTGCCGGTCTCCTCGATCAGGCGGTTGCCCGAGGCGTCTTGGATGTAGGTGGTGGTGTTCTCGAAGCTCCACTGCTGGGCGACGGCGCCCGCGACACAGGTGTAGATGTCGAGGTCGTTGCCGTCGACAGGGTTGTCGTTGGGGACGGTGACGCAGGCGTTGGCCGCCGGGTTGTACAGCGTTTTGTCGGCGGGACGGTAGGTGAACTTCTGCTTGGCACTGCCGTCGCAGGTCGCCAGGACCGCATCGCCGCCCTGCGCCGTCAGGCACTTGCCGAGGGCGCGGACGGTGTCACCACTCAGCTTCCACTGCTGAGCCGCGGTCGTGTTGCACGGGTAGAGCTGGACGGCCGTGCCGTCCGCGCTGGACCCGTCGGCGACGTCGATGCACTTGCCCGCCATGCCCGTGACGGCCACCGCACCGATGCCGGGGCTGCTCGCGGAGGTGAGCTTGCTGCGGCGGTCCCAGTTCAGGGCCTGGGTGTCACCGTCGATGCGCCGGGACTTGGTGTTGCCGGAGGCGTCGTACTCGTAGGTCGAGAGCGAGTTGACCGTGGACGCTGCCGTCTTGGTGGTCTTCTCGGCCTTGGACAGGGCGTGGGGCTGGATGGTGACGGGAGGCAGGGAAGCGTTCCCGGCGACCTGGACGCCGTACGTGTACTTCGTCTCGTCGTCCAGCGCCGGGTTGGTGAGGTCGTGGTCGATCAGCTTGGTGCGGTTGCCGATCTTGTCGAACTGGTACTCCTGCCAGTAGCCGTCGCCGTCCGGACCGGCGGTCACGTCGTTCAGCGAGGGCCCGGCGCAGGCGGCCGTCTTGCCCGTCCATGCCTTGGTGAGCTGGCCCACCGCGTCGTACGCGAAGCACTGGCGGTCGACGCGGCCACCGGCCTGGGTGTCCGTGATGGAGGTCGGGTTGCCGACCGTGTCGTAGGTGTAGGAGAGCGCGGAAACGCGGTTCGGGCTGGCGGTCTCGCGGTCACTGATCGACTGTTCGACACGGCCGGTGTTGCGGTTGTGGAGGTTGGTCGTCCACACGCGGTTCGGCGCATTGCCGGATGCCGTGCGCAGGACTTCGCCGTACGGGCTGTACACGACGTCTGCGGTGTACCAGGACAAGCCCGAGATGGTCTTGGCCATCCCGTCGGCGTCATAGCGGGTGATCAGCTTCTCGGCTGCCAGGCCACCCGGAGTGGCCGGCACGGTCGTCGACTGGACCTGGCCGCGCGGTGTGTAGGTGGTGCTGTACGCGTACGTCCCGGCGAGACCCTTGGTGGCAGGCACGTCCGGGATCGTGATCTTGGTTCCGGTCGGCCGGTACTCACTGTCGTAGGAGGTGACCTCGCTGGTGTAAGCCACCAGGCCCTCGTAGCGCGTGGACGCGACGGGCAGTCCCTTGGCGCCGGTCAATGTGTCGTACGTCCAGGACGCGACCACGGGGCCGTCCGGGGCGTCGTCGCGCATCTGGGTGGTACGACCGAGGGCGTCGTACGTCGTGTACTGCGTCCGCCCGGAAGAATCCGTGACGGACACCTTCCGGTCGAGGTTGTCGTACGCGACTGCCGTGGTGCCCATATCAGGGTCGCCCGTAGAGGTCATGCGGCCGCGGGCGTCGTAGGTGTACGTCCACTTGTTGCCGACCGGGTCGGTCACCTTGGCCAGCTTGCCGCGCTGGTCGTACGAGTAGGCGGTGTCCTTCCACGTCGTGAGGTCGGTCGCCGTGTAGTGCTGGATCAGCGAGGTCCGGCCCGACGTGTCGGTCCAGGTCTTGACCGCGCGGCTGCCCGAGAGCGGGGTGAGGCCGTCCGCCGACATGGCAGTGCGGGTCAGCGTCCAGTCGCCCTCGTACATGCTGGTGTTGGAGTGCTGCGGCACATCCGCGTAGAGCGTGGTCGCGCGCACGGGGCGGCCGAGGCCGTCGTACGCCGTCTTCGTCGAGTTCGGGACGTGGAAGACGCTCTCCGGGACGAAGATCTTTCCGTTGGGGCGGCCCTCGGCGTAGTAGCCGTTGTTGGTCTGCCGGACGGTGCCGTTCGCGTTGTAGAGGGTGTCCGTGATCACACGGCCGCCGCCCAGGGCATCCGCCTGGGTCTGGCGCGGCCGCAGCTGCCCGTCGTAGATCGCGATGGACGTGGCGTAGCTGCCGTTGTCCCGGAGGGTCTTGCTGGTGACGACCGGGGGCTCGTGCTCCGAGATCTGGTACTCGAAGGTCTGGGACGCCGGGTCGGTGGTCTTCTGCGACGGCGTCCAGACGGCCTTGGAGCGGCCCAGGTTGTCGTAAGCCTGGCTGAACTTGCGGTTGTTGGTGTCGATGTCCTCAAGGACGGTGCCACGGCCCGGGTCGCTCTTGACGACGCGCGTGTGCCCGAGAGGGTTCGTCGTCTTCGTGCTGAAGGGGACGCCGGTGGCGGGGGTGAACACGGTGGAGGTGGGGTTGCCGGCCGGGTCGAAGACCTTGACCGTCCTGCCCAGTGCGTCGTACTCGGTCTTCGCGGTGGTGACCCAGCCGGTGCCAGCCGCGTCGTTGCTGTCCACCTGGAAGGGCAGACCCTTGACCGGAGCGGTTCCGAAGGCGTTGAGCGCGTCGTACGACGTGCGCAGGTCGGAGAGCATCGCGGCGGTCCCGGCCTGGGCGCAGGCGCCCGTGGTGGCCCGTACCCGCTGAGGCAGGCCGATCAGGTGCTTCGCCGGGTTGTGCACGTACGTCGTCAGCGTGCAGATCTGGTCGGCGATGACCGAGCTGCCGCTGCCGTCCTCGGCACGCGATTCGGTCTGGGCCGACTCCAGGAGACCGTAGGCGGACTCGAAGGTGTTCAGGGAGCGCCCCACACGGAAGCGGCCGCCGCTGATCGACTGGATCGTGTCCGTGCGTGAGTCGTTGACCCGGTAGGCCTCGAGAGGGGTGGTTCCGTCCCGGGGGCGTGTCGCGGTCTTCTGGCTCGAGGGCCAGGTGAGGACGCGCTTGTCGACGCTGCCGCCGGCCTGGGTGTAGGTGATCACCTCGGCGGTGCGGCCCTGGTATTGGGTCAGGTCCTCACCCAGGGTCTCCTTGCCCGTGGAGTCCTTGATCGTGACCTTCGGCCGTCCCGCGTCACCGGACATGCCGCGGAAGAAGTAGGTGCGGGTCTGGGATTCGGCCGTCGCATCGCTCTTGCCGGCGTTCGCCGTCACGCCGCCCTTGGTGACGACGGAGGAGTAGCCGCGCCACTGTCCGTACGTGCGCAGTTCGGGCTTGGAGAATTCGTCGGAGTCCTTGGCCCAGGCCGCGCCGCCCTCGTAGGTGTAGCTGGTGGTGACGTCGGGCTGGCGGGCGACACGGTCCTTCTCGACCACACGCTCGACGACGTACTTGTTGAACCAGGCCAGCGGGGGCTTCTCCAGATCACTGTCGGGTGACCAGTGGACCGGGAAGCAGCGGGTCGTGTTCTCCTCCGGCTTCGGGTGCGTGGTGCCGACCGCGCAGGGGGCGGAGTAGTCGACGTAGATCTCGTTGCCGGTCTCCGTGCGGATGGTCTCCACACGGAGGCGGTCGAAGTCCGGGGTGGCGTCGCCTGGACCCGTGGCCACCCGGTTGGGCATGTCCTGGACGTTCGCGAGGAAGGACACCGGCGGGAGCGAGGTGCTCTCCTGGTTGCCGTTGGTGTCCTTGGTGGTGCCGTAGCCGGTGCGGGTGATCGACTCCAGCCACAGCGGCGGGTGGGTGTCGGTGCGCTGCTTGGGGAAGGACTGGGCCAGGTTCCACCGGTCGACGAGCGAGAGGGCGGTGGAGCCGTCGGTGCGCTGGCCGTACGTGGTGACGGCGGTCAGGCGCTTGCGCGTCCAGAAACTCGGCGAGGTACTGAAGCAGTCCTTCGCGTCGGCCTTGCAGTGCAGGGACGACGGGGTGTCCCACCAGGCCTGCTTGTCACCGTAGTTCTTCGACTCGAACTCGGTGTCCGTGCACTTGGCCGAGCCCTCCTTGATGCACCGTTCGTCGACGGTGAACTCCACCTTGCCGGCCGGAGCTCCGGAGAGGTTGGTGGAGCGCAGGCCGTAGGTGATCTGGCTGGGGTAGCCGCCGCGGCTGTAAGGGACCTTCGCCTGGAACTTCTCGTTCTTGGCGTAGTGGTTGGTCTCCTTCTTCCAGTCGACGATCATCGCGTTGCCGTGGAGGTCCTCGACGTAGTCGAGGTTCCAGCGCCAGCCCTGGTTGCAGGAGGAGTCGGCGAAGGCGGCTTGGTAGCACGGCTCGCCGGGGTGGTTGCCGAACACCGGGACGGTGAAGACGGAGTCGGTCACGGCTCGGGTACCGGCGCCGTCGACGTCGTGGCGGCCGAAGTGGTAGCGGACGCCGTCACGGGTGGTGACGACCCAGTACTCGCCGTCCTTCGCGCCGTTGGCGACGTTCGCGTCGGTTTTGCGCTCCACCTTGGAACCGTCGTCCCCGGCGGGGACCCACTGACCCGAGGTGGCGTCACGGACGAGCTCGGTGCTGCTACCGCCGAGCGACATCACCATGTTGTCGCCGGCCCAGCACAGGTCGTTCTTCTTCTTGTCCGTGCTGTTGTCGTTGTTCGGCTTGCCGGGCGTGGCCTTGAGGTCATCCGAACAGGTGCGGTACCGGCGCTCGATGAAGCCGGGGTGGTAGTCCCAGCCGTCGCCGATCCAGGAAGCCTGGCTGTTCGCGACGGACGTCTTCCCGTCCACGGACTGCGAGGAGTACGTGAACGCCAGCTTCGGCACGGGCCCGGCCCCGGGGGCGGGTGTGCCCAGCGGATAGGTCCACGAGAAGTCGCCGCTGTTGCCGCCGGCCGACCAGCTGCCGGATGCAGCGAGGGGGGTTGCGCTGTAGGTTCCGCCGGGGCCAGAACCGGAGTCGGAGGCGGCCAGGACCATCGGGCCGCCTCCACCGACGGCCATGGTGCGCAGGCCCTGTCCCGGCGCGGTCGCCGGGTCGACGGTCGCGCGGACCGTGCCCGTCGCCGGGTCGTTCGTGCTCGGGACGGCTTTCGCCGTGTTGCACTCGGGCACCAACGGGGTGGTCAGGAAGCACTGCGGGAGCATCCTCAGCTCCAGGCGCGACGACCACTCGGTGCCGTACAGGTCCTTGAACTGCTTGTAGTCGAGCTGCACGTCGACCGGGGTCGAGCCTTCGGCCGGAGGCGTGACCTTGATGAGCGCACCGTCGATGTTCGCGGCTTCGGTCACCGCCCGGGCCTCGACCGCCACCGACCACGTGCCCGACGGGGCCGGAGGGGTCGGGTTGGTCTCCGTCGGTGAGGCCTTGCCGATGCTGATCGGCAGAGATCCTGCCTGGACCAGCTGGTCGCCGGCCAGGGCGACGTTCGCCGTTCCGGCGGTGGGCGGAGTGACCTTCGACGGTTCGTACTCGGCCGGGGGCTGCACCGGAGCTCCGGACCAGCCCTCCAGCTTTGCGGCCTCGACCTTGTCGAGCTTGGCCTTGAGGTCCTCCTGGAGACCCGGTAGCTGCACTCCGGCGCGGTCGCCCGGTGGCGCGGCCCAGGCCTGAGTGGGCAGAAGAGATGCGACCAGCATCACGGAGACCGTGATGCTGGTGCGCCCGGCAAGGCCCATGCGTCTCGCGCGGGCCTTTCTGATTCCGGGCAGGCGAAGACTGTCGGCCGACAACGGCGACATGTGAACCCCCCACGATCTGCCACCGCGGCAGAGGCACGCGTGTGGCAGGAAACTGACTAGTAGCCACGTGATTCTGTGGTCCGGCGTGACCTAAAAGCCACCTCGGGCATGCCCCTGTGGCGTTAATCACCTGACGGTCCGTATACCTCGGGGCAATTCGCCCGAACCGGCAGTAAGTAATGGTCAGTTGGGGTGCGGCGTGATGTGACGATCGGCGTCGTATGGCTCATGCTCAGCTCGCGCGTTCATCGCGTGACGGCCGATCGGGGGAGCGGACCCCGAGCCTCTTGGGGCCGATGGCCGAATCACGAGCAAGTACCGAGGGTTGCGGAAGCGTGCGCCCGCGGGGGGAGAGAACAGAAGAGATGGCTGTCAGCGAATCCGTGGACACCAGTCCGCCAACAGACGTGACAGAAGCACCACCTGCTGCTTCGGAGCGTCGCTGGTACCGGCGCCGCAGGGCTGTGGGTGGCTTGGCCGCTCTGCTCGCGGTGGCCGTTGCCGTGCCGGTCGGCGTGCAGCTGGGCGGGGGCGAGAAGCCGAAGGAGAGGGCATCCGGCGAGGCGAGTGGTCCGGTGGCGGCGCCGCAGGCGCGGAAGCTGGCTGCCGAGACGGGCAAGGACGTCGAGGTGACGGCCGACCGGAGTGCGAACACGACGACGTGGGCGCAGCCGGACGGTCTGTTCAAGAAGCACATCTCCAGCTCCGCCGTCCGGGCGAAGGCCGGTGACCAGTGGAAGGCGATCGACACCGATCTGCAGCAGGTCGAGGGCGGGTTCGCCGCGAAGGCGGTGAACGGGTCCGTCGTCTTCAGTGCGGGGACACCCGGCGCCGAGCGGTCTTCGCGTGGTGTGGTGCGGTCCGCGCTGACGGTGGATGCGCCGGGTCAGGTGTGGACCGAGCTGGTGCGTCTGAACGTCGACGGGCATGACATGTCGGTGAGCTGGCCGGGCGTGCTGCCGGCGCCGGTGATCGACGGTCCGCGGGCGCTGTACGAGAATGTGCGGCCCGGTATCGATCTGCTGATGACGGCTCAGGACGGCGGCTATTCGCATCTGCTGGTCATCAAGGACAAGCAGGCGGCCGCGGATCCGCTGCTTACGGAAATGAATTACCGTCTCGCTTCGCCCGACCTGCAGTTCCAGCTCGATGCCGGGTCCGGTGCGATGTCGGCCCGGGATGCGAAGGGCGAGGAGGTGGCGGGTTCTCCTTCGCCTCTGATGTGGGACTCGTCGGGCAAGGTCGCCACCACCGACGACGTGCCTGCGTGGAAGCCTTCGGCCGCGGCGAAGAAGCACCCCACTCTGGGCCTGGCGGGTCTGGCCGGTGCGGAGCGCGCCCACCTGTCGGTCGCCGCGGCCTCCTTCAAGGACGGCACCCTGTCCCTGAAGCCCGACGCCGCGCTGCTGAATGCCGCGGACACGGTGTATCCGGTGTTCGTCGACCCTTCGTACAAGGGTCACAAGCACGCCTGGTCACTGCTCTACAAGACGGCCGGCAATTCGAGCTTCTACAACGGCCAGAACTACAATGCGTCGGGCACGAACGAGGCCCGCGTCGGGTACGAGTCGGACTCCGGCGGCACTTCCCGTTCGGTGTTCAATTTCTATTTCGGGCCCGAGCTGTACGGTGCGGGTATCCAGTCGGCGAGTGTCCGCGCCCTGCAGACGTATTCGTGGTCGTGCAGTCAGAAGGCCATGGACATCTACTCCACCCCGTTCGTGTCCTCGTCCTCGACGTGGAACAACACCACGGGCTGGTGGGGCAACAAGGTCGGCACCGAGATGGCCGGCTACGGCTACAACAGCTCGTGCCCCGACAACAGGGTCGCCCCCGACATCAAGGGCCTGGTCACCCAGGCCGCCGGCGCCAACTGGGGTGCGCTGTCGCTGGGCTTCAAGGCGCCGAACGAGTCGGACTCGTACTACTGGAAGAAGATCCTCGCCAACGGTGAGAGCGCCCCGTACATCGAGGTCGTCTACAACACCCGGCCCGACATCCCGGTCGCGTCGAACATGAACACCTCCCCGGGCGGCCCGTGCCTGACCAGCGGCACCGGCACCAGCATCGGCAAGACGGACGTGTCCTTCCAGGCCAAGGGCAGTGACCGGGACGGCAACCTCAAGCAGGTCCAGATCGAGGTCTGGGACGCCGAGTCCGGAACCAACATCGCCAGCGAATGGCTGTGGCCCAACAGCGACGGAGTGGTCACCAAGTCCGTCCCCTGGGCCTCCTTCACCTCCGGCCGCAAGTACTTCTGGCTCTCGCGGACCCAGGACTGGGACGGCTGGTGGTCCGCGGGCTCCGGTCCCGCCGACTCCGGCGGCGGCGGATGGTGCACCTTCACCGTCGACCACTCCGCACCCGCCAACCCGGCCATCAGCTCGGCCCACTTCCCGCCGCCCGGCCCCGACGCCGCCGAGTGGAGCGTGAACCCGGCCTCCACCCCCGACCAGGTCGTCGAGATCCGTGGCAACGGCACCGCGGCCGGCACCATCCGTGAATACCAGTGGTCCCTGAACAAGCCGTCCTGGGAGAACAAGGCCGTCCCCACCAGCGGTGACCTCGCCTCCGTCAAGCTCCAGGTCGACACCGCCGGACCCAACGTCCTGTACGTACGCACCGTCAACACGGCCGGGAACGTCTCCGTCCCCACCGAATACCTCTTCTACGTCAGCCCCCGCACCGGCACCGACAAGCCCGGCGACGTCACCGGCGACCAGTTCGCCGACCTCCTGGCCATCGACAAGGACGGCAACCTGCGCACCTACGCCGGTGACCGCCAGGGCGACACCGACGCGTTCATCCCCGGCGCCGTCCAGGACGGCAAGCCCGTCGCGCCCGGCCACTTCAAGGACCCGGCCTCCACCGTCCCCGCCCTGATCGGACACGCCACCGACTGGCACCCCGGCGACGGCATCACCGACATGATCGCCCGGATGCCCGACGGGAAGCTGTACATCTACCCCGGCACCGGCACCGGCCAGTTCGACGCCGGCCGCCGGATCGAGATGCAGCTCCCCGCGTCCGCACCCGACCCGGCGACCTTCCGGCAGATCGTCGTCTCCGAAGACGTCGACGGTGACGGCCTGCCCGACCTGTTCGCGCTGGACGCCGACGGCTTCTGGGCGTTCTCCGGCTACACCGGATCCAGCTTCGCCTCCTACCGCAAGATGGCCACGGGCTGGGCCGCCCGCGACATCGTCGGTGTCCGCGACGTCTCCGGCGACAACGTTCCCGACCTCCTCTTCCGCGACAACGCCAACGCCAACCGCACCATGGCGCTGCGCAAGGGCAAGGCGGGCGTCAACGGCGGCGCAGACCTGACCTCCCTGCAGTACGCGACGAGCGCGGAAGGCGGCGTCGACTACACCTACGCCACGACCGCCTGGAGCCGCGCCGCCTGGCCCATGGTCCTCGGCACCGAGGACAGCACCGGCGACGGCATCCCCGACATCTGGGGTGTCGAGGCGAGCGGCTGGCAGTACTACTTCCAGGGCGGCACCACCACCTACGGCAACGCCACCGGCCGCGACGAGGACAACTGGAACACCTTCCTCACCATCGGATAACCGGCGGCATCACGTCCGCGGGCACGACACAGGCGCCCTCCCCGAACGACACCGGGGAGGGCGCCCGCCCGTTTCAGGAGACGGAGTCGTCGTTCTGCGGCGCGGCGGACTGCCGGGGAATCGCAGGCGACCGGCGCCGCGGATCGTGGCCGAACTGCGCGGCCTGCATCGCGTACATGGAGGCGTACCGGCCGCCCAGCGCCATCAGTTCGTCGTGTCCGCCCCGCTCGACCAGCCGGCCCTCGTGCAGGACGTAGATCACGTCGGCGTACCTGACGCCCGACATCCGGTGGGTGACGAGGACGACCGCGCGCTCGGGACCGGCGAGGCCCCGGATGCTGTCGAAGGCGGCGATCTCCGCCTCCGGGTCGAGCGCCGAGGTGGGCTCGTCCACGACCAGGACGCGGGCGTCGCGGTAGCGGGTGCGGGCGAGACCGAACTTCTGCCACTGCCCGCCAGAGAGCTCCGAGGCGCCCCTGAACACCCGGGCGAGCAGGGTCTCGTAGCCGTGCGGCAGCTGCGCGACGATCCGGTCTGCCCCCGCGTACTGGGCGGCGGCCACCACCTGGGCGGCCGCCTCCACGGCGTGGCCCCGGTCCTCCTCCCCGGGCCGGCCGATGGCGATATTGGTCCGGGCGGTCACCGGCCAGCGCTCGAAGTCCTGGGTGAGGAGGGCGACCCGGTCGAAGACCTGCTCCCGGTCGGCGTCCTTCACCTCCACCCCGTCCCAGGTCAGCGACCCGGAGTCGGGCAGGTGCAGGCCGGCCAGGAGCTTCACCAGAGTGCTCTTGCCGGAGCCGTTCTCGCCGACCAGGGCGACGACCTGGCCCGCCTCGATGGTGAGGGAGACCCCGCGCAGGGCGGGCTCTTCCCGGCCCGGGTAGCTGAAGTCCACGTCCCGGAGCCGGACCGCCGCGAGCCGCTCGGGCAGCGCGGCCCCGCCGGACGGGATGGCGCGGCGGGCCGCCTCGGCGACGAACCGTTCCAGGTCCCGCACGTACAGGGACTCCTCGTGCAGGGTGTTGGTGGTCGCCACCAGCGCCCCCAGGCTCGCCGAACCGGTGCGCACCGCGATCACGGCGGTACCGGCGACGGCGAGGTCCATCCGGCCGGTGACGATGAGCGCGCCCATCGCGCCGTACGTGACCAGCGCGGCGGCGCCGGAGAACGCGGCGGCGAGCAGTTCGGTGGCGGCCTTGTCCCCGGCGAGGCGGGTGGCCTCGGTCTCGGCTACCTCGGCCATGTTGCGGTAGTGGCCGAGCAGGTAGCGGCCGACGCCGTGCACCCGTACCTCGGGGGCCGACGTACGGGAGATCAGCAGCTGGCCGATGAGCCGGGCGGCCCGTACGTGTTCCACCCAGGTGATGACGGACAGGTAGCGGCGCTGGGCCACGCGCATCGCACCCCACCCGCGCGGGGCGGCGATCAACAGCAGCATGGGCAGGAGCAGCGGGTGGAGCACGGTCAGCACCCCGGCGGTGGCGATCAGCGAGATGATCCCGCCGAGGGTGGCCACGCAGGCGCTGACGGTCCGGCGGGCCGAGGGCGGGCCCCACTGGGCGCTGTCCAGCAGCCGCCGGAACTCCCCGTCCTCGATGGCCTCCAGCTCCACCTCGACGGCGGCGCTCAGGTACTGCTCGTGCGCGGCCCGTTCGATCTTGGGCTCCAGCCGTCCGGCGGCCGCCGTGGAACGGGAGGCGAGTACGGCCCCCAGTACGGCGACCAGCGCTCCGGCGGCGAGGGCGGGCAGGGCGGCGTGCAGCCGCTCGGCGGGACTGCCCGCGGCGAGCAGCGTACGGAGCACCTCGCTGATGACGAGCAGCCCGATGGCTGAGGTGACCCCCTGACCGGCCTCGGCGGCGGCGACGGTGAGCAGGGCCGGCCGGTCGGTGTCCCAGGCGAGGCGCAGGGTCCCGCCGACCATGCGGGGCATGGAGCGCAGGGTGGTCAGCAGCCGCCCTTCGAGGCGGGCGTAGTCGTGGTTGGACCAGCCGGCGTCGTAGCGCAGGGGCCCGCCGAAGAGCCGCCGTTCGCTCTCGGACACGGCGGGCTGGAGGGCCGCGGGCCGCTTGAGGAGCCTCATGCGCGGCCACCCCCGCCCGGTGCCGGGTCGAACACCACATGAACGTGCACGGATCGCAAGATTCCTCCCGGGGCGCCGCGGCCGCGAACTGACGCCGCAAGAACGTGGCTGCTCAGAGCGGCGTCACGGGGCCCGGGGAACGAATGCCCGCACACAGTTGCGACCACCCGCCGGACCCCATGGGCCGTGCGGCGACGCGGCGTTCGAACCACCCGCAGGTGTCGATGCCCCCCTTGGAGGGATTGCGCGCCGCCCTCCGGCGGGACCGGCGGCCCACGGACCCGGCTGCCGGATGGTGCGGAGGTGCCACGTAGAGTTCAAGGGGTGAATCGAGACAACTCACCTGAATCCAGCGCCAGTCACGGCGGCGAGAGTGCCGAGGAACTGCTGCGCGGGGTGCACGCCCGGCTGCTGTCCGTCGGGTTGATCTCCCCGGAGGTTGCCGGTGGCATGCAGTACGCCCGGCTGGTGGCGGACGAGCTGGTTTTCGCCTACGCCCTCGACGGGCCCAGCAGCGTGCGCACTCTCACCGACGGCGACGTGGCGCGCGCCGGGATCGAGGAGCTGGGGCAGGCGGCGCGCGCCAACCTGATGCGGGTACCCGTCACGTACGAGGAGATTCCCGTGGAGGGGCGGGCCACGCTGCACTCCGTCTTCGGTGACTCGCACTTCGTGGCCTCCAAGGCGCTGTACCTCGGAGAGCTGGCCCGGCAGGTCACCGGTGAGCCGCTGCCGTCCGCCGGTGCCCTGGTCGTCGTTCCCACCCGGCACCTGCTGGCCTTCCACCCGATAGCCGACGGCTCGGTGGTGGACGCCCTCAACGACCTGGCCGCGTACGCCCTGGGCGCCTACGAGGACGGGCCCGGGCCTCTGTCGCCGCGTGTGTACTGGTGGCACAGGGGCGGCCTGACCTCGCTCACGGTCGTCGACGAGGACACGCGCACGCTGTCGCTGCGGCCGCCGCAGCACCTGCTCGGTCTGATGAAGGGGCTGGTCCGCCTCGACCGCGCCGGCCGCATCGCCGTGCCGGCCGCGGACCGGGAGGCCCCGGACCCCGCCGCCCTCACCCGCGCGACCGTGGAGTCGGTGGCCCGGTCCGCGCACGACCCGTCGGGGCTGGGCGACGCCTTCGCCTCGGCCCTGGCCCTCGCCCACGTCCGCTGTGTCGCCGATCCCCGCGCCTCCGACGTCGTCACGTGGGACGCGTGGGAGTCGGCCGTACGCCTCGGCTCCGCGCTGTTCACCGGCGCCGAGCCGGCGCAGTGGTACCTGGGCGAGGAGAACACCCTGCGGCTGCCCGCCACGGCCGCGGCTCCGCCCGCGGACGCCCGCGCCTGGCTCGACGCCGTCTACCTCGCGCTCGCCTGCCGCGCGCACGACCGGGTGGCGCGGCTGTGCGGGGTCCCGCTGGAGACGCTGCGGCAGGATGGCACCGTCGACGCCTACGTCCTGCACTGGATCGACACCCTGCGGACCTACCTCACCGGTGGCCCCGGCGACGCGGTCGTGGAGAAACTGCTCGCCACCATGCAGGCGTCCCTGCCCGAGACGCTGACCCACTCCCCGGAGGAGTTCGTGAACCGCGTCGACTACCAGCCGGTCGCGCTCTTCCACCGCCTCTTCACGCGGGACCACGAGGCCTTCGGCGAGGTGCTCGCCGAAGCCCTCGCGGAACACGGCGGCTACTGGGCGGAGTCGGCGGCGCCGCGCGCCCGGGTGGCGCTCGGCCCGCTCGCCATGGCCTGTCTCGCCCACGACCAGGGCTTCCCGCTCGACCCGGAACTGCCGTACCTGCCCCGGTACCTCGTCGACGGCAAGAGGGTCGAGAACATCTCCTGACACACCGTCGGCGTGCCGCAGCGCGAGGTGATTGTCCGATTGGGTTAGGTTTGCCCGCGTATACGGTGCCGATATTCCCGGAGGGACACTCATGGCGATCGATCTGGACAAGGTGCTCGACAAGGCGTGGGCCGACAAGCCGCTCACCGAGGTGCTTGCGGCTCCCGTCGCCGCGCTCAAGGGCGTCAGTGACGAGGACGGCAAGCTGCTGCACCAGGCGTTCGGGGTCAAGACCGTCGCCGACTTCGGGCAGCTGAAGTACGTCCGCTGGGCCCAGGCCCTCGTCGCGCTGAACCAGACCGTCAAGGCGTAGTGGACAAGGTCCGCGTGCTCGGGGTGCGTGGGCCTGCATGAGGAAAGCCGTCCCCCTCACCCTTCGGCAGGGTGAGGGGGACGGCCTGTGTGACGGGGGAGCGGACTACTCCGACTCGCCCTCCAGGTTGCCCTCCGTGTCCAGGTAGACCTGGCGCAGGGATTCGAGGACCTGCGGGTCCGGCTTCTCCCACATGCCGCGCGACTCGGCCTCCAGCAGGCGCTCCGCGATGCCGTGCAGGGCCCACGGGTTGGCCTCCTCCAGGAAGGCGCGGTTCGTCGGGTCCAGGACGTACGTCTCGGTGAGCTTGTCGTACATCCAGTCCGCCACCACGCCCGTCGTGGCGTCGTAGCCGAACAGGTAGTCCACCGTCGCCGCGAGCTCGAACGCGCCCTTGTAACCGTGGCGGCGCATCGCCTCGATCCACTTGGGGTTCACGACGCGGGCGCGGAAGACACGGCTGGTCTCCTCGACCAGGGTGCGGGTCTTGACCGTCTCCGGGCGGGTGGAGTCACCGATGTACGCCTCGGGGGCGGTGCCGCGCAGGGCGCGGACCGTGGCCACCATGCCGCCGTGGTACTGGAAGTAGTCGTCCGAGTCCGCGATGTCGTGCTCGCGGGTGTCCGTGTTCTTCGCCGCGACCGTGATGCGCTTGTAGGCCGTCTCCATCTCGTCCCGGGCGGGGCGTCCCTCCAGGCCCCGGCCGTACGCGTAGCCGCCCCACACCGTGTAGACCTCCGCGAGGTCGGCGTCCGTACGCCAGTCGCGGGAGTCGATCAGCTGCAGGATGCCGGCCCCGTACGTGCCCGGGCGCGAGCCGAAGATACGGGTCGTCGCGCGCCGCTCGTCGCCGTGCTCGGCCAGGTCCGCCTGGGCGTGGGCCCGGATGAAGTTCTGGTCCGCGGGCTCGTCCAGGGACGCGGCCAGGCGTACCGCGTCGTCGAGGAGTCCGATGACGTGCGGGAACGCGTCCCGGAAGAAGCCCGAGATGCGCAGCGTCACGTCGATGCGGGGGCGGCCCAGCTCGTCGAGCGGGATCGGCTCCAGGCCGGTGACGCGCCGCGAGGCCTCGTCCCAGACCGGGCGGACGCCCAGCAGCGAGAGGGCTTCGGCGACGTCGTCGCCGGAGGTGCGCATCGCGCTCGTGCCCCACAGGGACAGGCCGACCGAGGCCGGCCATTCGCCGTTGTCCGTGCGGTACCGGTTGAGGAGGGACTCGGCGAGCGCCTGGCCCGTCTCCCACGCCAGGCGGGAGGGGACGGCCTTGGGGTCGACCGAGTAGAAGTTGCGGCCGGTCGGCAGGACGTTGACCAGGCCGCGCAGGGGCGAGCCGGAGGGGCCCGCCGGGATGAACCGGCCGTCCAGGGCCGCGACCACGTGGGTGATCTCGTCCGTGGTGCCGGCCAGGCGCGGGACCACCTCGTTCGCCGCGAAGGTCAGGACGGCGGTCACGTCCGCGGAGTGGCCGGCCGCTACCGCGGAGACGGCCGCGGGGTCCCAGTTCGCGTCCTCCATCGCCTGGACCAGGGCGCGGGCCTGCTCCTCCACGGCGTCCGCCGAGGTGCGGGTGGCCTTGGACTCGTCCAGGCCGAGCGCCTCGCGCAGACCCGGAAGGGCCGTCGTACCGCCCCAGATCTGCCGGGCGCGCAGGATCGCGAGGACCAGGTTGACCCGGGTCTCACCGGTCGGCGCGCCGCCCAGGACGTGCAGACCGTCGCGGATCTGGGCGTCCTTGACCTCGCACAGCCAGCCGTCGACGTGCAGCAGGAAGTCGTCGAAGCCCTCGTCGTCCGGGCGCTCTTCGAGGCCCAGGTCGTGGTGGAGCTTCGCGGCCTGGATCAGCGTCCAGATCTGGGCGCGGATGGCCGGCAGCTTCGCCGGGTCCATCGCGGAGATCTGGGCGTACTCGTCCAGGTGCTGTTCGAGGCGGGCGATGTCGCCGTAGGACTCGGCCCGGGCCATCGGCGGGACGAGGTGGTCGACCAGGGTCGCGTGCACGCGGCGCTTGGCCTGGGTGCCCTCGCCCGGGTCGTTGACCAGGAACGGGTAGATGAGGGGCAGGTCGCCCAGGGCGGCGTCGGGCGCGCACGCCGCGGAGAGGCCGGCGTTCTTGCCCGGCAGCCACTCCAGGTTGCCGTGCTTGCCCAGGTGGATCATCGCGTCGGCGCCGAAGCCGCCGTCCTCGGCGCGCGCCTGGATCCAGCGGTACGCGGCCAGGTAGTGGTGCGACGGCGGCAGGTCCGGGTCGTGGTAGATCGCGATCGGGTTCTCGCCGAAGCCGCGCGGCGGCTGGATGAGGATGAGGAGGTTCCCGCGGCGCAGGGCCGCGAGCACGATGTCGCCCTCCGGGTTCGCGGAGCGGTCCACGAACATGTTGCCCGGCGCCTCGCCCCAGTGCTCGGTGACACTGTCGCGCAGCTCGGCCGGGAGCTCGGCGAACCACCGCTTGTAGTCGGCGGCCGGGATGCGGACCGGGTTGCGGGCCAGCTGCTCCTCGGTCAGCCAGTCCTGGTCGTGGCCGCCGGCCTCGATCAGGGCGCGGATCAGCTCGTCGCCGTCGCCCGAGACCAGGCCGGGGATGCCCTCGGTCGGCCCGAAGTCGTAGCCGCCGGCGATGAGGGTGCGCAGCAGCTCCACGGCGCTGGCCGGGGTGTCGAGGCCGACCGCGTTGCCGATGCGGGAGTGCTTGGTCGGGTACGCGGAGAGGACCAGCGCGACCCTCTTGTCGCGGCGGTCGATGTGCCGCAGGCGGGCGTGGCGTACGGCGATCCCCGCGACGCGGGCGGCCCGCTCGGGGTCGGCCACGTAGGCGGGCAGGCCGTCCTCGTCGAGCTCCTTGAAGGAGAACGGGACGGTGATCAGACGGCCGTCGAACTCGGGCACCGCGACCTGCGTGGCGGCGTCCAGCGGGGAGAGGCCCTCGTCGTTCTCCTCCCAGGCGGAGCGCGAGCCGGTCAGGCACAGGGCCTGGAGGATCGGCACGCCGAGGCCGGCGAGCGCGCCCGCGTCCCAGGACTCGTCGTCGCCGCCCGCCGAGGCGGTGGCGGGCTTGGTGCCGCCGGCCGCGAGGACGGTGGTGACGACCGCGTCGGCCGACTCCAGCGCGGCGATCAGCTCCGGCTCGGGGGTGCGCAGGGAGGACACGTACAGCGGCAGCGCCTGGGCGTCGTGGGCCTCGATCGCGTCGCACAGGGCGTGGACGAAGGAGGTGTTCCCGCTCATCTGGTGGGCGCGGTAGTACAGCACGGCGATCCGCGGGCCCGTGGTGGTCCCGGGCGTGCGCTCCAGCGGGCCCCAGGTGGGGGAGGCGGCCGGGGGCTCGAAGCCGTGGCCGGTCAGCAGGACGGTGTCGGAGAGGAACCGGGCCAGCTGGTCCAGGTTGGCCGGGCCGCCGTGGGCGAGGTAACCGTGCGCCTCGGCGGCGATGCCGATGGGGACCGTGGAGGCCTCCATGAGCTGGGCGTCCGGAGCCTGCTCGCCGGTCAGCACCACGACCGGGCGGGTCTGGCCCGGGGCCAGGAGCAGGTCGAGGCCGTCCTGCCAGGCGCGGAGGCCGCCGAGGAGGCGTACGACGACCAGGTCGACCCCGTCGAGGAGGCCGGGGAGGTCGTCGAGGGGGAGACGGGAGGGGTTCGCGAACCGGTACGGGACGGGGCCGTCCGCCGTGTTCGCTGCGCGGGCGCTGAGCAGATCGGTGTCGGACGTCGACAGCAGCAGAATCATGCGGCGGCAGGCCTTCCTCGGGGTTTCCGCGCCCCGGGCAGTGTGAGGACAGCGGGAGTTCCTGACTCACCCCGGTCGCCGGATCGCTCCGCGGGGTTCACAGTGGCGGGACCGCGCCGGAATCGCACCGGGCTTCCTCCCATGTCGCCGTCCTCGGCGACGGCGGGCCGTGTGGTCCGCCGGAAGGTCATCTTAGGGCCGGTGCGCTCCCGCTGGGGTGGCGGGTGTGCGGGTCCGGGTGCCGCGCCGTTGCCGGGGCTCTGCCCCGGGCCCCGCGCCTCAAACGCCGGCGGGGCTGGATGGGCGGGGCTGGGGGAGCGGGGCCGAAAGGGTGCTTCGGGTGGCGGTGGGGGCGAATGTCGCTGGTCGGGGTGGTGACGGACACAGGTCCGGGGGTCGTAATCGTGGGTATGCTCGCGGCCATGCCCCAGCCCCCTTCCGCCGCATCGCGGGACGAACCCGTCATACGGGAGCGCGGTGACGCCTGTCCGGGCGCGCTGCGGCTGCACGCGGCGGACGACGGGTTCCTGGCGCGGGTCCGGCTGCCGGGCGGGCTGCTCACCGTGCGGCAGGCCTCGGCGCTGGCGCTCGCCGCCGACCGGTTCGGGGACGGGCACCTGGAGCTGACCTCGCGCGGCAACGTGCAGCTGCGGGGACTGGCCGACGGGTGCGGCGCCGGGCTCGCGGAGCTGCTGGACGAGGCCGGGCTGCTCCCCGCGCCGAGCCACGAGCGGGTACGGAACATCGTGGCGACGCCCATGTCCGGCCTGGACGGGCCGGGCGGGCCGGACGGGCCGGACCTGCAGGCGGCGCCGGACCGGCCCGACGCGCCGGCCTGGGCCTTGGAGTTCGACCGGCTGCTGTGCGCGAGCCCCTGGGCGGCCGCACTCTCCGGGCGGTTCCTGTTCGCCTTCGACGACGGGCGCGGCGACGTGGCCTCGCTCGGCCCCGACGTGACCGTCCTCGGCCGCCCCGGCGGCCGGGCGCTGGTCCTGCTCGGCCGGGCCGCCGACGCCGTGGAGCTGGCCGGGCCGGACGCCCACCGGGCGGCGCTGACCGCCGCCCGGTACTTCCTCGACGCCGCCGCCGAAGCGGGCACCCAGGCCTGGCGGGTGTCCGAACTGCCCGCCGAACACGCCCTGAACGCCGCCGAGTTCGGCCGGCGTCTTGAGGCCGCGGGGATCGCTGCGACGCCCGTCGGCCCCGTGGACCGGCCCTACGCGCCGCCGCCCCTGCCGTCGGGCACGGGCGGGCACGACCGCGCCACCCTGTGCGTACTGCCCCCGCTCGGCCGGCTCGACTCCGCGCAGTGGCGGGTCCTGGTACAGGTCGCGGACGAGGGGAGCGGCGAGCTGCGCGTCACCCCGTGGCGCAGCGTCATCCTGCCCGCGGCGAGCGCCCGCGGAGCCGCCCGCGTCGAGGACGCCGGGATGATCCTCGCCCCCGGCAGCGCCTGGGAGTCCGTCACCGCCTGTACCGGTCGGCCCGGTTGTGCGAAATCCCGCGCGGACGTACGCGCCGACGCGCGGGCCGTCGCCGACCGGGCGCGGGGTCCGCTGCCCGTGCACTGGTCCGGCTGCGAGCGCCGCTGCGGGCATCCGCGCGGCACCGCCTGGGTGGACCTGGTCGCCACCGGCTCCGGATACCGGCTCGCCGCGCCCGGCCGCCCCGTACGCGACGACGTACGGCCCTCCGAACTTGCCGCGGCACTCGCGGACGCCCGCACCGACCCCGACGTAGTGAAGAAATGAGCGAGTACACCGTGTTTGAGTACGAGAAGGACGGCGCGGCCATCTACCGCCAGTCCTTTGCCACGATCCGCGCCGAGGCGGACCTCTCGGGGCTGCCCGACACGGTCGCCCAGGTCGCGGTGCGCATGATCCACGCCTGCGGAATGACCGACCTCCCGCAGGACCTCGGGTACACCCCCGAGGTCGTGCTGCGCGCCCGCGCGGCGCTGGAGGCGGGCGCGCCGATCCTGTGCGACGTGCAGATGGTCGCCAGCGGTGTCACCCGGAAGCGGCTGCCCGCCGACAACGACGTGATCTGCACGCTCTCCGACCCGGCCGTACCGGAGCTCGCCGCGAAGATGGGCACCACGCGCAGCGCCGCCGCTCTGGAGGTCTGGCGCGACCGCGGCCTGCTGGCGGGCTCGGTCATCGCCGTCGGCAACGCGCCGACCGCGCTGTTCCGGCTGCTGGAGATGATCGAGGAGGGCGCCCCGCGCCCCGCCGCCGTCATCGGGGTCCCCGTCGGCTTCATCGGCGCCGCCGAGTCCAAGGACGCCCTCGCCGCCCACCCCTCGGGGCTCGACCACCTGATCGTGCGCGGCCGGCGCGGTGGCAGCGCGATGGCCGCCGCCGCCGTCAACGCCATTGCGAGCGTGGCCGAATGAGCGACATCGCCAAGGGGCGGCTGTACGGGGTCGGGCTCGGCCCCGGCGACCCGTCGCTGATGACCCTGCGCGCCGTCGAGGTGATCGCCGAAGCCGATGTCGTGGCCTACCACAGCGCCCGCCACGGCCGTTCCATCGCCCGATCGATCGCGGCGAAGCACCTGCGCGCCGACCACGTCGAGGAACCGCTGGTCTACCCGGTCACCACCGAGACCACCGACCACCCCGGCGGGTACCAGGGGGCGATGGAGGAGTTCTACGAGGCCGCCGCGGCCCGCCTGGCCGCGCACCTGGACGCCGGCCGCACCGTCGCCGTGCTCGCGGAGGGCGACCCGCTCTTCTACAGCTCGTACATGCACATGCACAAGCGGCTCGCGGACGGGTACGAGACCGAGGTCATCCCCGGCGTCACCTCCGTGAGCGCCGCCGCCGCCCGGCTCGGCACCCCGCTCGTGGAGGGTGAGGAGGTGCTGACCATCCTCCCCGGCACCCTCTCCGAGGAGGAGCTCACCGCACGCCTCGCCGCCACCGACTCGGCGGTCGTGATGAAGCTCGGCCGGACCTTCCCGGCCGTGCGCGGCGCGATGGAGAACAGCGGCCGGCTCGCCGAGGCCCGCTACGTCGAGCGCGCCACCATGGCGGGCGAGCGCACCGGCCTCCTCGCCGACACCGACGCCGACAGCGTGCCGTACTTCGCCGTCGCCGTGGTCCCCAGCCGCATCGGCAACCCGGGCAGCGTGCCGTCCGGCCCGGGCGAGGTCGTCGTCGTGGGCACCGGCCCGGCCGGCCCGCTGTGGCTCACCCCGCAGACCCGGCGCGCACTGGCCGACGCCGAGGTCCTGGTCGGCTACACCACCTACCTGGACCGGGTGCCCGTCAAGCCGGGCCAGATCCGGCACGGCTCCGACAACAAGGTGGAGTCGGAGCGCGCCGAGTTCGCCCTCGACCTCGCCCGGCGCGGCAAGCGGGTGGCCGTGGTCTCCGGCGGCGACCCCGGTGTCTTCGCCATGGCCACGGCGGTCCTGGAGGTGGCCGGGCAGGCGGAGTACAAGGACGTGCCGGTACGGGTCCTGCCGGGGGTGACCGCGGCCAACGCGGCGGCCGCCGCGGCCGGCGCCCCGCTCGGCCACGACTACGCCACCATCTCGCTCTCGGACCGGCTCAAGCCCTGGGAGGTCATCGCGGAGCGGCTGCGCGCGGCCGCCGCGGCCGACCTGGTGCTCGCCCTCTACAACCCCGGCTCGCGCAGCCGGACCTGGCAGGTGGCCCAGGCCCGCGAGCTGCTGCTGGAACTGCGTTCGGCCGGGACCCCGGTGGTCGTGGCGCGCGACGTGGGCGGCCCCGAGCAGTCGGTGCGGATCGTCACGCTCGCCGAACTGGAGCCGTCCGAGGTGGACATGCGCACGATCCTGCTGATCGGCTCCTCGCAGACGCAGGTCACCGAGCGGGCCGACGGGTCCCGGATCACCTGGACGCCGCGCCGCTACCCGTGATGACCGGGTGAGGCGGAACGGAAGGAACGTGAGGAACGTGAGGAAGGCCCGGTGCGACGAGCGCACCGGGCCTTCCCCGCGTACCGGGGCGGACGTCCCGCGCTTCAGCCGGCCGCGGGCGCGCCGGCTCCCGCCGCCGTGCCACGGGCCAGACGGAACAGCACGTTCGGACGCAGCGGTCCTTCGGGCGCGTCGGGGTCGTCGAAGTCGTCCGCCGGGTCCCGGGTCATGCCGATCCGCTGCATCACCGCCTGGGAGCGGAGATTGCCGGCCGTCGTCACGGCGAGGATCTCGGGCAGCCCGAGCGTGTCGAAGCCGTGGGCCAGCACCGCCCGCGCGGCCTCGGTGGCGTAACCCTGGCCCCAGGCCGCCCGGGCGAGCCTCCAGCCGATCTCCACACCGGTGAACGGCATCCCGTCGTCCACGTCGTCCATGCCCGCGAAGCCGATGAACTCACCCGTGGCCCGGACCTCGACGGCCCACCAGCCGTAGCCCAGCCGGTCGAACGCGGCGCGGAACCGCACGATGGAGGCCTCGCTCTGCTCCCGGGTGAGCAGGTCGCCCAGGTGCCGACGCACCTCGGGATCGGCGTTCATCGCCGCCCAGGGATCGAGGTCGGAGTCCCGCCAAGGGCGCAGGACGAGGCGTTCGGTGTGCAGTACGGTCATGCCTCCCACCCCACATGAGCCCGGCCTCCCGGGCAATCCGTTTTCCCCAGGGCGCAACCGCCCCGCGCCCCGCACCCGGCGCGCGCTACCCGCGGAGCTGACTGCTCGCACCCAGCCAGTTCAGGGCCGCGGCCACCGAGCCCGCCTCCTGTACGCCCTCCGGGACGGGCGGGCGGCGCACGACGAGGACCGGGATGCCGGCCTCGCGGGCCGCGGTGAGTTTGGGGGCGGTGGCCGAGCCGCCGCTGTCCTTGGTGACCAGGACGTCGATCCGGTGCCGGGCGAACAGCACCCGCTCGTCGTCCAGGGTGAACGGGCCCCGGTCCAGGAGCACTTCGAGGCGCGGCGGAACCGGCGGGGCCGGCGGGTCCACCGAACGCACCAGGAACCAGGTGTCGGTGAGGTGCGCGAAGGTGTGCAGGCCCATCCGGCCGGTGGTCAGGAACGCGCGGGAGCCGAGGCCGGGCAGCCGGTCGGCCGCCTCTTCCAGACCGTCCACGAAGGTCCAGTCGTCGCCCGGCCCCGGCGTCCAGCCCGGGCGCCGCAGCGCCAGCAGCGGGACGCCCGTGAGCGCCGCCGCCCCGGCCGCGTTGAAGCTCATCCGCTCCGCGAAGGGATGGGTGGCATCGACCAGGTGGGTGACCCCGTGGGAGCCGATCCAGGCCGCCAGCCCCTCGGGTCCGCCGAAGCCGCCGATGCGGGTCTCGCCCGGCGGGAGCACGGGCGAGGTGACCCGCCCCGCCAGCGAGGTCGTCACCCGGTACGAGGGATCCCCGGCCAGCGCCTCCGCGAGGCGCCGTGCCTCCGTCGTGCCACCCAGGACCAGGACGTGCGCCGCAGCCACGTCAGCAGACATGCCGGTCGCGCTCGGGCGAGTACAGGTGACTGTCGCGGAACTGCTCCGCGCCGAGCGTGCGGCCCACCACGATGACGGCGGTGCGCACCAGTCCGTGCTCCTTCACCTGCGCGGCGATGTCGGCCAGGGTGCCGCGCAGGATCAGTTCGTCAGGGCGGCTGGCCATCGCCACGACCGCCACCGGGCACTCGGCCCCGTAGTGCGGCAGCAGCTCGTCGACGACCCGGTCCACGTAGCGGGTGGCCAGGTGCAGCACCAGCAGCGCGCCGCTGCGGCCCAGCGTGGCCAGGTCCTCGCCGGGCGGCATCGGGGTGGCCTGCTGGGCGATCCGGGTCAGGATCACGGTCTGCCCGACGGTGGGGACGGTCAGCTCCCGCTTGAGGGCGGCGGCGGCCGCGGCGAACGCCGGGACACCCGGGACGACCTCGTAGGGGATGCCGGCCGCGTCGAGCCTGCGCATCTGCTCCGCGACCGCGCTGAAGATCGACGGGTCGCCGGAGTGCAGCCGCGCCACGTCCTGGCCCGCCGCATGGGCCCGTACGCACTCGGCGACGATCTCGTCCAGGTTGAGCTGCGAGGTGTCGACCAGGCGGGCGTCCGCCGGGCACTCGGCCAGCAGTTCGCGCGGCACGAGACTGCCCGCGTACAGGCAGACGGGGGCGGCGGCCAGGGTCCGGGCACCGCGCACCGTGATCAGGTCGGCGGCGCCGGGGCCCGCACCGATGAAGTACACGGTCATGTTCGATCCTTCTCCTCGGTCGGTCCGGTCGGCCCGGTGGCCGTCCCGTCCGGCTTCGTCACTGACCACTGGGTGACCGGCATCGCCTGCCGCCAGCCCGTGAAACCGCCGACCGGCACGGCGTGCGCGACGGCGAGCTTCACCAGTTCGCCGCCGTGGCGCCGGTAGCGCTCGGCGAGCACCGCCTCCGACTCCAGGGTGACGGTGTTGACCACCAGCCGGCCGCCGGGGGCCAGCGCGTCCCAGACCGCGTCCAGCAGGCCGGGCGCGGTCAGCCCGCCGCCGATGAACACGGCGTCGGGGGCCGGCAGCGCGGCCAGCGCCTGCGGTGCGGCGCCGATGACCACGCGCAGGCCGGGTACGCCGAGCGCCGCCGCGTTACGGGTGATGCGTGCGGCCCGCTCCGGGACGCGCTCCACGGCCACTGCCCGGCACGAGGGGTGCGTACGCATCCACTCGATGCCGATGGAGCCGGAGCCGCCGCCGATGTCCCACAGCAGCTCGCCGGGGGCCGGGGCCAGCGCGCACAGGGTCGCGGCCCGGACGTGGCGCTTGGTGAGCTGCCCGTCGTGTTCGTACGCGGTGTCCGGCAGGCCCGGGGTCGCGCCGAGGCGCGGCGCGTCGTGGGCCGGGTCCCGGCGGCAGTCGAGTGCCACCACGTTCAGGGGATCGCCGGGCGCGTGGTCCCAGCCGTCGGCGAGGCCCTCGTACGTGTCCTCGCGCTCGGACCCGAGCTGTTCCAGCACCCGCATCCGGCTCGGGCCGAAGCCCCGCGCACGCAGCAGAGCGGCGATCTCGCCCGGGGACGCCGCTCCGGCGCTGAGCACCAGCACCCGGCGCCCTTCGTGGAGGGCGGCCGCCAGCCGGGCCACCGGGCGGCCGACCACCGTGACCACCTCGGTGTCCTCCACCGGCCAGCCCAGGCGGGCGCAGGCGTAGGACACGGAGGAGGGGTGCGGGTGGACCCGCAGGGACCGCGGCCCGAGCTCCTCGGCGAGGGCGCGGCCGATGCCGTAGAACATCGGGTCACCGCTGGCCAGCACCGCGATCCGGCGGCCGGCGTGCTCGGCCATCAGCTTCGGCACGGCGGGCCGCAGCGGGCTCGGCCAGGCCACCCGCTCGCCGGCGCACTCGGCGGCCGGCAGCAGGTCCAGCTGGCGCGGCCCGCCGATCAGCACCTCGGCCGAGGACAGCGCGGAGCGGCCGGCGGCGGTGAGCCCGGCCCAGCCGTCCGCGCCGAGGCCGACGACCGTCACGGGCATGGGGGGCGGCGGGGAGCTCACTGCGCGGTTCCTCGGGGACGGGAGGGGGAAAGAGGACGGACCCGCAGCCTACTGGCCTGCGGATCCGTGACCCGCGCCGCCCTGGCCCCCGCCCTGGCCCCGGCCCTGGCCCCGGCCCGGCGGCACCCGCGGAACCTCCTCGGGCTACCCTCGGTAACCCACTGCCTCACGAGGGAGCCGCCATGCCGGGCTGGAACGCGACGCACATCCCCGACCAGAGCGGCCGCAGCGCCGTCGTGACCGGGGCCAACAGCGGGATCGGCTACGTCACCGCCCGCGAGCTCGCCCGGCGCGGCGCCTCGGTGGTGCTGGCCTGCCGCAGCGCGGCCCGCGGCCGGGCCGCCGTGATCCGGCTGCGCGCGGAAGTTCCGGGCGCGCTGGCCGAGTTCCTCCCGCTGGACCTCGCCGACCTGGCCTCCGTAAGGGAGTTCGCCGCCGGGTACGGACAGCGGCACGCCTCGCTGGACCTGCTGGTCAACAACGCGGGGGTGATGGCCCTGCCGTACGGGCGGACCGCCGACGGGTTCGAGACGCAGTTCGGGGTCAACCACCTCGGGCACTTCGCCCTGACCGGACTGCTGCTGCCGCGACTGCGCGCCGCCGCCCCCGGGGCCCGGATCGTCAACGTCTCCAGCGGCTTCCACGTACTGGGGAGGATCGGTCCCGCCGACGCGGACCTCGTCGCCCCGGGCCTCGCCGACGCGGGCGGCGAGCACGGCTACCGGCGCTGGATCGCCTACGGCCGCTCCAAGACCGCCAACCTGCTCTTCACCCACGAGCTGTCCCGCCGCTTCACGGCCGCCGGCTCCCCGATCACCGCCGTCGCCGCCCACCCCGGCTACGCCTCCAGCAACCTCCACTCCGGAGCGTCGAAGCTGGAGGGCCCCACCCTCAACTCCCGGGTGGCCGCGATCGGCAACGCGGTCCTCGCCCAGCCCACCGCCTCGGGCGCGCTGCCCACCCTCTACGCGGCCACCGCGCCCGGCGTCCGGCCGGACACGTTCATCGGCCCGCGGTTCGGCTGGCGCGGGGCGCCCGCACGGTCCTGGCGGGCCGCCTGGACCCTCGACGACACCTCCGGCGAGCTGCTGTGGACCGCCTCCGAGAAGCTCACGGGAGTCTCGTACGCCGCCCTGCCGCGCTGAGCGGATCGCGCGGGCGCCCCGAAGTGAGTCCGCCCGCCCCCGGGTCGCCTCCGGGCGCCCCGGCGCGGACCTGCCCCGAGCGCCCCCTGCACAGCAGAATCTGCGGCATGAGCGACGACGAGCCGGACAACCACCCAGAAACCCGCGGCCGTCACGACCGCATCGACCGTCACGGCCGGGGACCGGGCCGGGCCGGGCGGGATCTCAGGCGGGCTCGGGGCGCAGGGACCGCCAGATGTGGTCGGGGAGGTGGCGGGCGGCCTCGGTGAGGTCGATCTCGTAGGTGCTGGACAGCCAGCGCCGGGCGGCCTCCGCGAGCGGGCCCATGACCAGCACCTCGACCACGGGCGCCGGGAGCGGGGCGATCTCGCCGCGCTCCATGCGCACCGCCAGCCACCGCATGATGGCCGCGAACTTCTCCGCCTTGGCCGCGCCGATCTCCTCGGCGTGGGCCACCAGATAGCCGGAGTAGGCGGAGGCGTGCAGGAACAGCGCCACGTCCCGGTGTTCCTGGGTGAACGTCAGGTAGGCCGTCACCCACGCCCGCACCCCGGTGCGGGCCGTGCGGCACCGGGTGAGGGCGGCGATCATGGCGTCGCACAGCTCGTCCATGCACCGGATGTAGAGGGCGGCGGCGAGACCGTCGAAGCTGCCGAAGTGGTGGTAGAGGCTGCCGAGGCTGACCCCGCCGGCCGAGACGACCGCGTTCACGGTGAAGCCCTGCTGGCCGGACTCGGCGAACACCCGCAGGGCGGTGGTCAGGAGCAGGTCGACGGTGGCCTCGCCACGCTGCTGCTTAGGAGACACGGTGCCGTCCCGTCGGTGTGCGTCCCGATGTCCGGAATACGTGCCGGCGAGCCTAGCAACTCCCGGAAACCGGAAAACTGTTCCGGAAGGGTCTTCCGGGAGCCGCCGCGGCGGCCGGCCGCTCAGGACTTGGCGGAGCGCTCGTACAGGGCGCGGGCACTGTCGCCGAAGCGGACGCTGTACGTGGTCTCCTCGTCCCCGCCCCCGTCGCGGCCGCCGATCACCCCGATCAGGGTGCTGCGGCCGGTCGTCATCGGGCCGCCACTGGTGCCGTTGGGTACGTCCGCGCAGTCCAGGCGCACCTGTCCCGGCCCGGCCAGGACGGCGGTGTTCCGGCACTCCAGCGGTTGCTCGGCGTAATTCGGGTAGCCCATGAGCCGGGCGGGCGCCGGTAGTTCGGTCCCGAAGTCCATGGTCAGGGCCCCCGTGACGTCCTCCAGCCGCTGCCCCGGATAGCCCGGCCGGCGCATCCGGAGCAGGGCGATGTCGTGGTCGGGGTCCTGGTCCTGTGTCCAGCGCGGATCCACGTCGATCCGGGTCGGCACCCAGATGCCGTACGGGGCCACGCCGTCCCGGTAGCCGGGCGCGAAGGCGAGGTTGGTGCGGAAGCCGCCGGCGTGCACACAGTGCGCGGCGGTCGCGATCAGGTCGCCCCGCGGGGAGTGGACCACGACGGCCGAGCAGTGGTGGTCGGGGTCGCCGTCGCCGCCGGGGGAGAAGAGCGCGCCGACGGCGGGCTCGGCCGGGGCGGGCCCGGCCTCCAGGGGATCGGAGGGCTGCCACCCGGCGTACCGCCAGTCCACCGGGCCGCCGCCGTCGGCGAAGGCCTTGCCGTCCGTCGGCGGCTCCGGGTCCTCCCGCACGATCCCGTCCAGCACCGAGGCCGCCGTCTTGTCGGCGCGCTCGGGGTCCTGCTGGTAGACGCCTTGCGCCGGATCGCCGTCCGCGCGGTTCGCGGCGATGCCGCGCAGCTCCCAGGCGGCGTAGCCGACGCCCGCGAGGACCACGGTGCACAGGAGGCCGACGACCATGGAGCCCCGCGGGGCGGCCCGGCCCCGCTGCCGTTCCCGCTCGTCAACCCTGCCGACCATGTGGTACTCCCGCCCCAGACGCATTCAGACTCTTCGTTCGATGGGGGAGCGGCGGCCCGGGTTCCGGCAGGCGGACGTGTCCGTGCTCACAGCCCCCGCCCCGGTACCCCCGCCGACGGCCCCCGATCCGCCGGCCGCACGCCGAACCGGGCGTTCCATGGCCCCTGTTACCCCCGCCGGGCTATGGTGCCGGGCGGGGGACGACTGCGCGAGGGGGGCCGGGCTGCGATGCGTTTTCTCTTTGTCCACGGTACGGGGGTACGGCGCGAGCGGCACGACAGGCTGTTCGCCCAGGTCCGTGAGCGGCTGACGGCCAGATTCCCCGGATCGGCCGTCGACTCCTGCTACTGGGGCGACCGGTTCGGCGCGACCCTCGGCGCGGGCGGCCGCTCGGTGCCGGGTCTGCGCCCCGGGCCGCAGGGCGCGCCCGACCCCGTGGACGCGGAGACGGCCGAGTGGGCGCTGCTGCTCGCCGACCCGCTGTGCGAGCTGCGGGTCCTGGCCGAGGCGGGCTGGGCGGGCCCCGGCGACCGGGGCGACCGGGGTGACGCCGGCGACGCGTACGACGCGGACGACCCGGACGCCGGGTACGGAGACGCCTTCGCGATGCCGGGCGTACAGGCCGCCGGAGCCCGGGTGCTCGCCCTGCTCGAAGGCTTACCGCCCGCGCCGCCACCGACCGGGGACGAACTCGGCGCGCTGCTGCACGGCACCGGCCTCGCCGCGGGCTTCGCCGGCGCCCTGGACGCTGCCGCCGACTCCGCCGAAGCGGCCCGGGCCGCGGCCCGCGCCACCGGCGAGCCGCAGGCCCGCGAGCTGGCCACCGCCCTCGCCCGGGCCGTGACCGCCGCCGCCCTCGCCGCCGCCACCGACGAGGCCGACTGCACGGCCGCCGAACGCGACCGCCTCGTCGAGCTGCTCACCACCCGCCTCGGCGGCGACGGCCGGGTTCCCGGCGCCCGCGTGGCCGCCGTCCTCGGCCGGCTCGCCCTGCGGGTCACCACCCAGCCCCTCCTCGACGCCCGGCGCGGCTCCCTCACCGTCGGCGCCACCCCCGTGCTCGGCGACATCCTGCGCTACCAGTCCCGCGGCCACGAGCTCCGGGAGTTCCTGCACGCCCGGATCACCGCCGATCCGGGGCCGACCGTACTCATCGGACACAGCCTCGGCGGGATCGCCCTGGTGGACCTCCTCACCCTCGCCGCCGCCCGCGGTGAGGCCGTCCCCGGCGCCGAGCTGCTGGTCACCGTCGGCTCCCAGGCCCCGTTCCTCTACGAACTGGGCGCCCTCACCGCGCTCGAACCCGGCGCGAAGCTCCCGTACGGCTTCCCGCGCTGGCTCAACGTCTACGACCGGCACGACGTGCTCTCCTACCTCGCGGCGCCCGTCTTCCCCGGCGACGCGCGCGTCAGCGACCACGAGGTCCGCAGCCGCCAGCCCTTCCCGGCCTGCCACAGCGCCTACTGGAAACAGGACTCCCTCTACGAGCGCATCGAACAGGCGGTGACCGAGGCGGAGATCGGGTGACTCCCGCCGACTTCCTGCCCCCGGCCCTCGGACCGCAGCGCACCTTCGCGCTCGTCGCCGGGGTCGAGCGGTACGACATCAGCCACCGCTGGAACCTGCGCGGCCCGGCCCGCGACGCCCTGCGCTTCGCCCGGTGGCTGACCGGCCCCGCCGAGGTGCCGCCCGGCAACGTCCGCCTGCTGCTCTCCCCGCTCGACGATCCGGGCGACCTCGACTGGACGGATTCCCCGGCGATGACCGCCCTGCGCACGGCCTACCGGCCGGCGACCGAGGAGAACGTGAAGTCGGCACTGCTCGACGAACTCCCGCAGTGCGACGGCGACCTGCTCTGGATCTTCTGGGCCGGACACGGCTACCTCGGGCCGCGCCAGGAGCTGATGCTGCCCTGCGCCGACGCCCGCCCCAGCCAGATCAGGCACCTCAACCTGGACTCGGCGCTGCGCTGGTGGCGGACCGACCTCGTCAAACAGCGCCGCTTCCCGCTCCAGGCCGCACTCGTGGACTCCTGCCGGGTCGACGCGCCCCGCGACAGCCGCTGGAACTTCGGCAACACCGACTACGGGGGCGGGAGCTCGGTACCGGGCCGGCGCCAGTTCCGGCTCTACGCCTCCCGCGAGGGCGAGGTCGCGCAGAACGACCCCGAGCGCGGCGCCGGCCGGTTCACCGAGGCCCTGCTCGGCGAACTGGGCGGACGGTCCGTACGGGAGAGCGTCAGCGGGCTGCCCGGCGCCGCCCTCAGCATCCACCGCACCTTCCAGGAGCTGCGCGAGCGCGGCGAGGGCTGGCAGCTGCCGCAGTTCATCGTCGACCGGGACTGGGACGCCTGCTCTTTCCTCGACGACGACCTGTCCCGGGCCGCACTGCCCCGGGCCGCCAAGCTCGACCAGACGGCCTGGGACGGGCTCGGCGAGCTCTTCGAGGGCCGCGAACTGCCGCGCTGCGCCTACGAGGCCTACGCCTGGGCGTTCAAGGCGGCCGGCTGCACCACCCCGGCCCGCGGCGGCCTGCCGGGGGACGGCCTGCTGGAGGTGGTCCAGGACCTGGACGAGCGGCAGGGCGGGCGTGGCGGGATGCCACTGGCGGTGCCCTTCGTACGGTTCCTCGCGGACCGGGCCGCCGCCGCGGGCGACGCACGGTGGGCGGCCCGGCTCGGGGACTGGGTGCGGGCCACCCGCGAGCGCCTCGCCCTGCCGGTGCTGCCCCCGCCCCCGCCCCCGGCCCGCAGGATGGTCGTGCACGTCCGGCTGGAGACACCGCCGGGCGGGGAGCCCGGATACCTGGCCCGGATGTGGCTGCGGGGCGAACGGACCCGGCACATATGGGAGTCGGAGGGGCAGCCGGTCGCACTGGACGGGGTGCGGCAGGAGCTCGTACGGCAACTCGCCCTCATCGCAGGCGCCTCGGACACCGGCGGCGGGACAGACGGTGAGACCGGGCGGCAGGCGTACGCCGCGGTGGACCGCATCGAGTTCCACGTGCCGTACGAGCTGCTCGACGCCGACTTCGACCAGTGGCCGGTGCCCCGCGGCCCGGCCGGCCGGCGCCGCGCCCTCGGCCTGCTCCACCAGGTGGTGGTGCGCTGCCCGCAGGAGCGGGCGGACACCCGCGCCGAGTGGCACGGCACCTGGCGCTGGCTGCACGCCCAGGGAGGCCGGCACCCCGACGCCGTACGCGTCGTCACGGACGAGGAGGTCACCGACGCGCTCGGGATCGAGCTGGCCGCGCAGCCGCCGCCCGCCTGCGTCCTCGCCCACACCGCGGCCGCCCCGCACGCCGGGCTGCTGGAGGCCGTACTCGAAGGCGGGCTCCCGGTGGCCGTATGGCGGCGCGGCGGCGGCCTGCCCGCGCCCGCACTCCTCGACCTGCTGGCTCCGGCCGGGCCCGACGGCCGCCCCGACCCCGGCGCACTGGACGTACTGGCGCTGCCCGCACGCGTGCGGGAGGTGCGCCGGGCGGCCGCAAGCGCCGCCGGGGGAGCCGCGCGCGCCGACCAACCACCGTCAGGGGGAGACCAGTTGGTGCTCCTGTGGGACGATCCCGACGACATGCCGGGCCTCCGGTCCCTGGCCTGACCCCGACCACCGACAGACGGCGGAACCGAAGATGGAGGCAGAGGCAGTGGTGAAGGACTGGTGGCTGTACCACGGGACCGGCGAGGGCGCGGACCGGCGTGCCCGCCTGGAGGCCGGATTCCCGCCACCCTGGCGGGACTTCACCGGCGCCCCCGACCCCGGATACGCGCCGCCCGGGTGCGCCGGAGCGGCCTGGGAGCGCACCTGGCGGCGCGGCGAGGGATACGTGCCCGACGAGCCGGAGAAGGACGTCGTCAACACGGCACTGCACCTGCGCAGGCCGCTGCTCGTCACCGGGAAACCGGGCGTCGGCAAGTCCACGCTCGCCTACAGCATCGCCTCCGACCTGAACCTGGGACCCGTACTGCACTGGCCGATCACCAGCCGGACCGTCCTGCGGGACGGGCTGTACCTGTACGACGCCATCGGCCGCCTCCAGGAGGCCGGGCTGGAGCAGCTGCGCACACCGGGCGCGCGGCCCGCCGCGGCCGTACCCGTGCCCGCGCCGGACACCGCCCTCGCCCCCTCCGCCCCCTCGATCTCCCGCTATCTGCGCCTCGGCCCCCTCGGTACCGCCCTGCTCCCGCAGGACCGCCCCCGCGTGCTGCTCGTCGACGAGATCGACAAGAGCGACATCGACCTCCCCGGCGACCTCCTCACCGTCTTCGAGGACGGCGGCTTCCTGATTCCCGAACTCGCCCGCCTCGCCCAGGAAGACCCCACCGTCGCCATCGGCACCGACGACGACCCCGACGCGGCCGTACGGATCACCCAGGGCCGCGTCCAGTGCCGCTACTTCCCCATCGTCGTCCTCACCAGCAACGGCGAACGCGACTTCCCGCCCGCCTTCCTGCGCCGCTGCGTCCGCCTCCACCTGGAGCCGCCCGGACCGGACAAGCTCGCCCGCATCGTGCGCCGCCGGCTCGGCGTCGACATCGCATCCGGCGAGGAATACCAGGACCTCGTCCAGGCCTTCCTCGACCGTGGCGAGGACGGCGACCTGGCCACCGACCAGCTCCTCAACGCCATCCAGCTCCGCCTCGCCGGCGCCTGGTCCGCGCCCGCCGACCGCGAACGCTTCCTCGCCACCGTCATGCAGCACCTGACCGGGCCCACGGCGTGATCGAGGAGCTGCTCGCGGCCCTCGCCGACGGCGCCGACGGCAGCGTCCCGAACACCGGCATCGGGGCGGAGGAGATCGCCGACATCCTGTGGCTGGCGGCCCGGGTGGACCCGGGCCGCCAGGCCCGCCCGCCCGGTGCGCCCGGCGACGGCCCGCCGGGCGAGCCGCCGCAGCCCCCCGGAACCCCTTCGCCCGAGCCCGGCCCCGCACCCGGGACGGACGCCCCGGCCGGCGGCGAACCGGCCGTCCAGCTCTTCCCGGCCGCCCGGCACGGCCCCGCCGGGAAACCGGACGACGGCGGCGCGGAACGCCGCGGCTCACCCCTGCGGCTGCCGCGGGCCGCCTCCCTCGACGACCCGCTCGCCCTGATGCGCTCCCTGCGGCCCGTCGGGAGACGCTCCATCGGCGGCCCGGGAGAAGAGCTGGACGAGCAGCTCACCGTGGAACGCAGCATCGAGCGGATGGTGACGACCCCGGTCCTGCGCCCGGCCGAGAGCCGCTGGCTGGACCTGGCGCTGGTCGTCGACACCCACCACTCCATGCTGCTCTGGTCGGACCACGTGGACGAGCTCCGCCGCGTCCTGACCCGCAGCGGCGTCTTCCGCGACGTGCGCACCTGGCAGCTGACCGGCACCGGCCCCGGCGCCACCCCGATGGTCACCCTCGGCCACGGCGGCCCGCCCCGCAACCCCCTGGAACTGGCCGACCCGGCGGGCCGCCGGCTGATCCTCGTACTCTCCGACACCGTGGCGGGCGGCTGGCGCGAGGCCCCGGTGCAGGGCATGCTCCGGCACTGGTGCGCGCACAACGCCGTCGCCGTACTGAACGTCCTGCCCGAACGGCTCTGGACGCGCGGCGCCGTCCGGCCCGTCCCCTTCGCCGTCCGCGCCGACCGGCCGGCCGCCGCCACCCGCTCCTGGCAGCGGATCCCGGCCGCCCGCCGCGCCCGTGCCGGACGCCGACGCGCCGCCCCGCCGGCTGTCGTCCCCGTGGTCGGTGTCGCCTCCGGCAGTCTGGCCCGGCTGGTTCGGGTGGTCTCCGGGGACGGCCGGTGGCGGCGGCTCGCCTGCCTGCGCCTGGACCCGGAACCCGCCGCCGCGGGCGCCCCGGACGATCCGGCCCCCGGCGATGGCCGCAGCGCCCTGGAGGTGGTGGAGGACTTCCGCGCGAACGCCTCCCCGACGGCCCAGCAGCTCGCCGCCCACCTGGCCGCCGTACCGCTCACCCTGCCGGTGATGACCCTGGTCCGGCGCTCCCTGCTGCGCGACTCCGAGCACGGCCACCTCGCCGAGGTCGCCCTCGGCGGGCTCTTCGAGGCCTGGGAGGACGAACAGGACGCCGGGGAGGTGGAGTTCGAGTTCCTGCCCGGCGTACGGGAAGTGCTGCTCGGCTCGCAGCTGCGCGGGGACGTGGCCGCCGTACGGGAGCTGGTCCGGCGCCGCGTCTGGGAGTTCATGTCCCGCAACCGGCGCACCGGCCCGGACTTCTCCGCGACCCGGGTCACCACGGGCCGGGAAGGCGTGCGCCGGGTGGCCGAGGGGGCCCTGCCGTTCGCGGCGCGGCCACCACGGGATCCGGGCCTGGCCGACCGGGTCGTCCGGGTCCGCCACGACGGGACGGCCGAGCCGCAGGAGGTCGGCACCCTGCTGACCCCGCGCCTCGTCCTCACGGTGGGGGACGCACTGCCCCCCGCGGGCGCGGTGGCCTGGGTGCGGCCCGGCGACCGGGAGATCCCCTGCCGTGCGGTGTGGTGGGACGACGCGGCGCCCCGGATGCTGCTGCTCCAGGCCGACGAGGACCTGATGGATCCGGCGGCCGGCGTGGAGCCGCTGCCCTGGCTGACGGCGGGCGACCACCACCGCCTGGACCGGCTGCGGATCGACGGCCGCACCGACCAGGGGGACCCGCTCGCGCTCATGGGCGAGGTGGCTCCGCACGACGGCGAACGCAACGGCGAGCTCGTCCGGCTCTCCGCGGAACCGGAGGGCTGGACGCACTTCCGCGGCGGCCCCGTCTCCGCGGACGGCGCGCTGGCCGGCGTCGTCCACACGGTCTGGCCCGACCGCATGGTGTACCTGCTGGCCGACGCCCTGCTGGAACAACCGGGCTTCCGCGCGGCGCTGGAGGGCTCCGGGCGGGCGCGGGACACGGAGAGCGCGGTGTGCCTGGCGGTGCTGCCCGGCGCGGACGGCGTGGTCCCGACCGGGAGCACGCCGCTCGCGGAGACGCGCGACATGCTGGTCGAGCTCATGCAGCGCACCGGTGTCGCCGGGCGGCTGACCGGCGGCGAAGGGGACGCTCCGCTGCTCGTCACGGTCGCCGCGCCGGGCGCCCACGCCAAGGCCGGCCGGCTCCTGCACGATCTGCCCGGGGTCATGACCCGGTACGGGTTCCGGCGCGTGGACGGTATGCACCCCTCGCTCGGCGTGGCCGTGGGAGGTGGCGCGGACGAGAGCGCCCGGCTGGTGCGGCACCCCGTGATCGCGGATCTGCTGGGACGGACGGTGCGTCCGGGGGCGGTCGTCCTCGCCGTCTCCCACCGCCTGCACGAGGAACTGGGTGACGTGATCGGCTCGCCCGCCCGGCTCGCACTGCACCGGGTGGGCGGCGCCGACGAGGGCTGGGTGTGTTCCGACGACCACGCGCCCGCCGGGGTGCTCGGGCAGGTACTGACCGAGGCGGGCGGCCTCCTGGACGAGGGCGTCGACTGGCCGGCCTGCGGACTCGAGGTCTCACCGGCCGACCCGCGGGCCTGTATCGGCATCCGGCTGCCGGGCCACGAGCGGTGCCTCGCCCATCTGGAGATCGAGGACCAGGAAACCTACCTCGGGACACTGTCGCCGGGAGCGCCGGTCGACCTCCGGGGCACCACCTTCGATCACGGCCTGCTGCCGCGCCTCCTCATGGCGTTGCAGCCGAGCGTTCCGGGACCCGCCAGAGTGGGGCCGGCGGCCTTCGACCGGGCACGGTTCGCGGAGGGCTGGAACCGGCCGGACATCGAGTTCTCGGATCGCGCGTCCTTCGTCCGGGCCACCTTCGCGGGCCGGGCCGGATTCGCCGGAGCCACCTTCGCCGGGCCGGTCTCCCTCGACGGCGCGGTCTTCGAGCACGTCGGCGACTTCGACCGGTGCCTCTTCCGCCGAGGGGCCACCTTCCGGCGGACGCGCTTTCGCGGCTCGGCGGGGTTCAAGGACGCCGTCTTCCTCGCCGACGTCTCCTTCGGCCGGGCCGTGCTGCAGGCCTCCGCGGACCTGAACGGGATGCGGGTGGACGGGGCGGCGGACTTCACCCGCACTGTCTTCCGTGGCCTGGCGGGGATGAGCGCGACCGGCTTCGCGGGATCCGTTTCCTTCGCGTCGGCGACATGGGAGCGCGGGCTCCTGTCCACCGGGGCGGTGTTCGAAGGGCCGGTGGACTTCGCGCACGCCACGTTCCGGGGCCGGGTCCGCTTCGAAGGAGTGCTCTTCGAAGCGGATTCGATCGTCGGGCAGTTCTCGGAGGTCGTCCCGCCGGACCGCTGGGCCTCCACCCGGCGCTCGGACGGCACGTGGGACATCCGGCTGCTCGACGCCGAGAACGAATGACCGGGGCGGCCGGCCCCGGCCCTCAGGGCCCGCTGTGCGAGGCCTCCAGCTGCCGCTCCGGCCTCCCGCCGCCGGCCGCCGGCGGGAGGCTCGCCTCGATCTCGTCCAGGGCCCGGCGGGCGGTGGCGATCCGGGCCCGGACGTCGGGATCCGTGTCCGGCGCCGGGGCGCGGTTCGCCTCGTCCTCCATCTCGCGCGCCTCGTCGAGGGAGTTGAGGACGACGCCGATCAGTACGTTCACCAGTACGAAGGAGGCGAGCAGCGCGTAGGAGGCGTAGTAGATGATGCTCAGCCGGGAGATCTGCAGTCCCGCGCGGACGGCGTCGGTCAGACCGTCGAGCGTGGTCAGCAGGAACAGCGTGAGCATCGCGCGGCCCACCGAGCCGTAGTGCCCGGGGTCCGACCTCGCGAAGCACACCCAGCCGACCATGGCGTACACGTACAGGACCAGCGCGCCGACGAACAGGAAGCTGGCGGTGCCCGGCAGGCTGCGGCCGACGGCGATCAGCAGGATGCGCAGGTGGGGCAGGAAGCGGGCGGTGCGCAGGACCCGGGCCAGGCGCAGCATCCGCAGCAGGGTGGTGTTCTCGCGGACGAGCGGGACGAAGGCGGAGGCCACGACCGCGAGGTCGAAGAGGTTCCACGGGTCCCGGAAGAATGCTTTCGGCCGGTCGGCGCAGGCGCCCACGCGCAGCAGCATTTCCAGGGTGAACAGGGCCAGGCAGCAGTTCTCCGCGCCCTGCAGCACGAGCCGGTACTCCGCGGCGAGCCCGCTGTACGTCTCCACCCCCATCAGCGCGGCGTTGAAGAGGATCGCGCAGAAGACGACCATCCCGAAGGCGGGGGCCTCCGTGGCCACCCGGCACCGGGCTGCCAGTTTCATCCGGCCGCGTCCGGCCGGCCTCGGGTCTCTCATCGTGCTCCTCGTACTCTCGTCTGCGCCGCAGGGCGAAACGGCGGGCCACCCCTCTAACGCCGCAAGCCCGATCGGGTTTCACCCCGGTCCGCCCTCCGATGCGCCGAACGTGAGCCGGAGCCCGGTTCCGCTCCCGCGCGCCCCCTGTCACCTCTCGCCCCGGGCCGGGGTCAAGTGCGTTGCGTGAACAGTCGGTTGATCTGCGGGTGGGGCGGCCCTTGGGCGCATATGCTCGCTTCGTACACCCGCACTCCGTACATCCGTACCTCGTGCATCCGTGCTTCCGCATGCTCTCGCAGCCGTAAGGGGACCGCGCCGTGAGTGTCCGTATCCAACCCTCCTCCCAGGTCGACGAGAGCGCCGAGCTCGGTGAGGGGACCACGATCTGGGATCTGGCGCAGATCCGCGAGGAGGCCCGGCTCGGGCGCGGGTGCATCGTGGGGCGCGGGGCGTACGTAGGGCCCGGCGTACGGATCGGCGACCACGTGAAGCTGCAGAACTACGCACTCGTCTACGAGCCCGCGGTCCTCGGCGACGGGGTCTTCATCGGGCCCGCGGCGGTGCTCACCAACGACTTCTACCCGCGCGCGGTCGACCCCGAGGGCCGGATCAAGCGCGACGGCGACTGGGAGGCCGCCGGGGTCGTCGTCGCCGAGGGGGCCTCGCTCGGGGCCCGTTCGGTGTGCGTGGCCGGGGTGCGTGTGGGGCGCTGGGCGCTCGTCGCGGCCGGCGCCGTGGTGTCCAAGGACGTGCCGGACTTCGCGCTCGTCGCGGGCGTACCGGCCCGGCGGATCGGCTGGGTGGGCCGGGCCGGGGTCCGCCTGGTGGAGCGCGAGGGGGAGCCGGGCACCTGGGAGTGTCCGCGCACCGGAGCGCTGCACGACGAGAAGGACGGCACGCTCATCGAGCGAACCTGACGGAATGTCGGCAATTTAGGGCACCGGCATTTCCTCAAAACCACAATCAATGAACATCCGTGGGCATAACGTGTCCCTGCACACGGGATCTGAGCAGGCAACAGGCCATGTTCAGTGGGGGGTTGTGTACGACGAGGGCACCGGGGCAGTGCCATGCCGGCGCGGGCACACCCGCGTCTGCTGACACTGCCGTTCACGCGTGTCCCGGTCCGAGGCATCGCTGGGGGGATCCAGACGCCGGCTTTCGGACGGTTCGTGCCGTCGGCGTGACATCGCCGCGCGCACGGACGCCGTCATGCGCAGTCCCCCTCCACGGAGCGACGACCGCCAGGTCCGTCCGAGGAGAACGATCAGAGGGGGTAGGTGTGTTGGAGCCGAACAGCTCGGACATGCGGGGTGCGGGGAGCACCAGGGGAATCGGGGTGGGGACCCGATGAACACCACACGATTAGGAGCACTGGCCCACGAGGACCAGTCGCTGCACGCCCTCGCCGAGCGGCTGCTCGCGCTGGCCGAGGCGGGGCTCCCGGCGATGTACCTGCCGGACGCCGAGACCTTCGTGTTCACCCGGGCGGGGGTCATCTCACCCGAGGGAACTCCCGTCCTGGAACAGCGGGGAACGAGCACCCGGTACGCGGCGATCACGGCACTGGGAGCCCGCTTCCTGCCCGAGGACCGGCAGCGCGCGCTCTTCGGCGGGCGCACCGCCGGGGAGTTCACGGGCGTGCTCGTGGAGCGGCTGCCCGGGGTGGTGAACCTCGGCGACGCGGCGCTCATCGCCTGGGCCGCCGCGGAGACCGGCCATCCCAAACTGTCCGACGCCCTCGACCGGGTGGCCGCGCTGGACGTACCCGGGCGGCCGCAGTACACGGTCGAGGCGGCCTGGGTGCTCTCCGCACTCGCGGCCGCGCGCGCCGTGGTGGACGTGGAGGAGCGCCTCGCGGCGGCCCGCGTACGGCTGCTGGCGGCCAGGGTCGGCGACAGCCCGCTCTTCCCGCACGCCACCGAGCCCGGGCTGGTCCCCGGCTACCGGTCCCACGTGGCCTGTTTCGCCGACCAGACCTATCCGCTGCAGGCGCTGGCCCGGCTGCACGCGAGCGGCGACGACCCGGAGGCCCTCGCGGCCGCCGACGCCTGCGCCGCCCGTATCTGCGAACTGCAGGGCGACGGCGGACAGTGGTGGTGGCACTACGACGCCCGCGAGGGCGGCGTGGTGGAGGGCTACCCGGTCTACAGCGTGCACCAGCACGCGATGGCCCCGACCGCCCTGTTCGACCTGGCCGAGGCGGGTGGCACGGACTTCGGCCCGGCGATCCGCCGCGGGCTGCGCTGGATGACCGACGTGCCCGAACTCGCGGATCCCACCGGGAACCCGCGGGAGCCGATGATCCGCGAGGACTTCGGCGTCACCTGGCGCAAGGTCTACCGCGGCGACCCGAAGAAGGCCGTCCGGGCCGCCCGCGGACTCACCACCCGGGTGGCACCGCACGCCCGGCTCGCTCCGCTCGACCGGATCTTCCGCCCCGGTGCGGTGGACCGCGAGTGCCGCCCGTACGAGTTCGGCTGGATGCTCTTCGCCTGGCTCGGAGGGATCCAGAGATGACACGACGACAGTCCCTCTTCGGGGTCCCGCTCGACCCGCTGACCATGGACGAGACCGTGCAGCGCTGCCTGGACGCGGTACGGCGCGGAGAACAGATCGAGATCGGCATGGTCAACGCGGCCAAGCTGGTCAACATGCGGCGCGACCCCCTGCTCGCCGAGGCGGTCGCCGGCTGCGACCTGGTCCTGGCCGACGGCCAGGCCGTGGTGTGGGCCGGCCGCGTACTGGGCGTCCGGCTGCCCGAACGGGTCGCGGGAATCGACCTGTTCATGCGCCTGCTGGCCGCCGCCGAGGTGGCGGACATCCCCGTCTACCTGCTCGGGGCCCAGGAGGACGTCCTGGAGATGATGCTCGGGCAGATCTCCGAGCGCTTCCCCGAGCTGCAGGTGGCCGGCAGCCGCAACGGCTACTTCGGCGACGGCGACCAGGAGGCGATCGCCGACGCCATCGCCGACAGCCGCGCGCGGCTGCTGTTCCTCGGCATGACCTCGCCCAAGAAGGAGATCTTCACCGCCGGTTACGGCAAGCGCACCGGCGCGCACGTCGTCCACGGCGTCGGAGGCTCCTTCGACATCCTCGCCGGCATCACCAAGCGGGCCCCCCTGGTCTGGCAGCGGATGGGACTCGAATGGTTCTACCGCACCCTCCAGGAACCGCGCCGTCTGGGCAAGCGCTACCTCACCACCAATGCTGCCTTCCTCCTCATGACGGTCCGGGAACTCATCCACCGCACACCGTCTGCCGGTTCCGCTTCCGCGAAGGGGAGTTACTGATGCGCGTCGTCGTCGTGGGACAGGGATACGTCGGTCTGCCGCTGGCCATCCGGGCCGCCGAGGTCGGACACCAGGTGATCGGGTACGACGTGGACACCCGGCGGGTCAAGAGCCTCGCCGCCGGTGAGTCGTACGTGGAGGACGTCTCCTCCGAACGGCTGGCCCGCGCGCTCGCGCGCGGCACCTACCGCCCCAGCGAACTGGCCCGGGACTGCGGCGGCTTCGACGTCGCCGTCGTCACCGTGCCGACCCCCTTACAGGACGGAGCCCCCGACCTGCGCTACATCGAGGAGTCGGCGCACACCCTGGCCCGCTTCCTGCGCCCGGGTGCCACCGTCATCCTGGAGTCCACCACCTACCCGGGAACCACCGAGGAGCTGTTCGCGCCCATCCTGGAGGACGGCTCCGGGCTCACCGCGGGCGAGGACTTCCACCTGGGCTACAGCCCCGAGCGCATCGACCCCGGCAACACCGTCTGGGGCTTCCAGCAGACCCCCAAGGTGGTCTCCGGCGTCGACGCCCGGTCCCTGAAGGCCGTCGAGTCCTTCTACGGGGACCTCGTCGACACCACCGTGCCGGTGCGCTCCCCCAAGGAGGCCGAGCTGGCCAAACTGCTGGAGAACACCTTCCGCCACGTGAACATCGCCCTCGTCAACGAGATCGCGATGTTCGCCCGCCACCTGGACATCGACGTCTGGCAGGCCATCGAGGCGGCGTCCAGCAAGCCCTTCGGCTTCATGAAGTTCACCCCCGGCCCGGGCGTCGGCGGACACTGCCTGCCGATCGACCCGTCGTACCTCAACTGGCGGGTTCAGCGCGAACTCGGCCAGAACTTCCGCTTCGTCGAACTCGCCAACGACATCAACAACCACATGCCCGAGTACGTGACGCGTCGCGTGATCGACGCGCTCAACGCCAAGCGCCGCTCGGTCAACGGCTCCAAGGTCCTGCTGCTGGGCCTCGCCTACAAGAAGAACACCGGCGACGCCCGGGAGTCGCCCGCCGTCCGCATCGCCCAGCTGCTCCTCGACATGGGGGCCAAGGTCCGCGCGGCCGACCCCCACGTGGTGGAGAGCATCAAGGTCGACGCCCGCCTGGTGCGGGTCGAGCCGACCCGCAAGGAGTTGGCGGCCGCCGACGTGGTGGTCCTGCTCACCGACCACGACTCCTTCGACTACCAGATGGTCACCGAGCACGCCTCCTTCGTCCTCGACTGCCGCAACCGGGTCTCCGGACCCACCGTGGAGGTGCTCTGACCCCGTGACCAGGATCATCTGCGTGGCCGGGGCCCGGCCCAACTACATGAAGATCAAACCGGTGATGGACGCGCTGGAGCGCCGCGGCGCCGAGGTGATCCTCGTCCACACCGGGCAGCACTACGACGAGTCGATGAACGACGTGTTCTTCCGTGACCTCGGCATCCGCCCGCCCGACCGCTACCTGGGCGCCGGATCCGGCAGCCACGCCCAGCAGACCGGGCGGGTCATGGCCGCCTTCGAGCCGCTGATCGACGAACTCGCCCCGGACGCCGTCGTGGTGGTCGGCGACATCAACTCCACCCTCGCCTGCGCCCTCGTCACCGCGAAGGCCGGCCCGCTGCTGGCCCACGTGGAGGCCGGGCTGCGCAGCCGTGACTGGAGCATGCCCGAGGAGGTCAACCGGGTCGCCACCGACCGGCTCAGCGACTACCTGCTGGCGCCCTCACCCGACGCCGCCGTGAACCTGCGCGCGGAGGGCTACCGGGAAGACCAGATCCACGTCGTCGGCAACGTCATGATCGACACCCTCCTCGCCAACCTGGACCGGGCCCGGCAGTCGGACATCCTGGACCGGTACGGGCTCACCCGCGGCGGATACGGCCTGGTCACCCTGCACCGGCCGGCCAACGTGGACGACCCCGGGGCGCTGCGCGGCCTGCTCAAGGCCCTGGGCGAGATCGCCGACCGCTGCCCGCTGCTGCTGCCCGTGCACCCGCGGGCCGCCCAGCGGCTGGCCGAACTGGGCGTGCCCGGCGGCATCCGGCTGGTCCCGGCCGCCGGATACCTCGACTTCATCGCCCTGCAGGACTCCGCCCGCGTGGTGCTCACCGACTCCGGGGGCATCCAGGAGGAGACCACCGCCCTGGGGGTGCCCTGCGTGACCCTGCGGGAGAACACCGAGCGCCCCATCACCGTGGAGGAGGGCACGAACGTGCTGGCGGGCACGGACCCGGAGCGCATCACGGCCACCGTGTACCGGGTCCTCGACGATCCGCCCGCGCCGCGCTGCCCCGAACTGTGGGACGGCCGGGCCAGCGAGCGCATCGCCGCGGTCCTGCTCGACGGACCGCCCGCGCACACCAGGCCGCGCCCCACCGACCTCGTGTCGCACGGGGCGGCCACCGATCGACAGCACGTGCTGTAAACGCAATTCGAAGGGGAAGACCATGGATCTCGCGGAGATCTGGCGGGTCATGCGCAGGCGCTGGTACGTCCTGCTGCCCGGACTGCTGATCACGGCGGCGCTCACCGCCGCCGTGTACCTGCTGGTCCCGGTGGAGTACCGGTCGCAGAGCACGGTGACACTGCTGAACTCGAAGAAGGCCACGGTGGCCTTCGACGGCAACCCCTTCCTGAGCACGCAGGCCTCGCTCACCGGCATGGCCGACGGCCTGGCCCGCAACCTCAACTCCGACGACGCCAAGGCCGACCTCAAGTCCCTGGGCGTCACCGGAGTGCACGAGGCGAAGATCGCCGACAACGCGCTCGGCCCCTACATGTGGCTGAGCGTCGTCGGGACCGACCAGGCCGCCGTGCTGAAGTCGGACGAGATCCTCACCAAGTACGCCGAGAAGCGGCTGCTGGAGTTCCAGACCCAGCAGTCGGTGACCCCCGACGCCATGATCCGGATGGCCACGATCGTGCCTCCCCAGAAGCCGGAGGCACAGACCAAGGCCAGGCTCCAGTTCCTGATCATGGCGGGCGCGCTGGGCTTCGTACTCAGCCTGGTGGCCACGTTCTTCGTGGAGGCCCGGGGGCGCCGGGGGGCGTCGCCCGGCAAGCACCGGCCCGCCCCAGGCGAGGGCGGCGACAGCGGCGAGGGCGAGGGCGCCGACGCCGGTGACCCGACGGCCACCCTGCGCATGACCGTCGCCCACCCGGCCGGCTCCGCCGCCGCCGGCTCCCGTACGGCCGGATCACCGTGACCGGGCCCGCCGCGGACACCGCGAGCGACACCACCCCGGCTCAGGCGCCGTCGCTGGGCCGCAAGGTCGGCTCCGCCGCCAAGTGGAGCCTGATCAACACCGTGGTCATGCGCCTCGGCAACTTCGCCACCGGCATCGTCCTGGCCCGCTTCTTCCTCGGACCCGAGGCCTGGGGCGTGTACGGGATCGCCCAGACGGTCCTGCTGGTCCTCCTCTCCGCCAACGAACTCGGCGTCTCGCTGGCGATCGTGCGCTGGGAGGGCGACCCCCGCCGCTTCGCCCCGACCGTCCTCACCCTCAGCGCCGCCTCCAGCTGCCTGCTGTACGCCGTACTCTTCGCGGTCGCCCCCGCGGTGGCCGGGGTGCTCGGCTCGCCCGAGGCCTCCGGCGTCCTGCGGGTGATGTGCCTGTGCGTGGTCCTCGACGGACTCTCCCAGGTCCCCGCGGGCTTCCTGACCCGGGAGTTCGCGCAGGGCAGGCGGATGGCCGTCGACGGGCTCAACTTCGTCCTCAGCACCGCGGTGACCCTGCTGCTCGCCGTCGAGGGCTGGGGCGCCATGAGCTTCGCCTGGGGATCCGTGGTGGGCAACGTGGCCGCGCTCATCGGCTGCTGCCTCGCCGCGCCCGGCACCCTGAAGTTCGGCTGGGACCGGGAACAGGCCCGGGCACTGCTGAAGTTCGGACTGCCGCTCGCCGGCGCCAGCATGCTCGCCCTCGGCGTGGTCAACGTGGACACCATGGTGGTGGGCTCGGCCCTGGACCCGCTGGCCCTCGGCTTCTACGTGCTCGCCTTCAACATCTCCGGCTGGCCCGTCCGCATCATCTCCGAAGCGGCCCGCCGCGTCTCCTTCGCGGGCTTCTCCCGACTGGCCGACTCGCCACAGGCGCTCGCCGCCGGATTCGCCCGCGCCCTCGGCGTCGTGATGGCCGCCACCGTCCCGATCTGCGTCCTGCTCGCCGCACTCGCCGCCCCCGTCGTGGAGCTCGTCTACGGTGAACGCTGGCTGCCCGCCGCCCGCGCCCTGCCCTGGCTGATGGCACTCGGCATGGTCCGCATCGGCTGCGAACTCGCCTACGACTGCCTGGTCGCCATCGGCCGGCGCCGCTCGCTCATCGGCGTCCAGGGACTCTGGCTGATCATCCTGATCCCGGCCCTCGTGATCGGCGCCCGCACCGGCGGGATCGTCGGAGTGGCCCAGGGCCACGTCCTGGTCGCCGGGGCCGTCGTGGTCCCGGTGTTCCTCCTCGCCCTGCACCGCGGGGGCATCCGCCTGGGCACCGTTGCCCGGGCCTGTGCCTGGCCGCTGTTCGGCGGCGCGGTGATGGCCGCCGTACTCCTCGTCCTGGAGCGGTACCTGGGCGACAGCGTGCTCGCGCTCCTGGCGACCGGAGCCGCCGGCACCCTGTGCTACGTCCTGTGCGTCCTGCCCGGCCGCGCCTTACTCAAAGGGTAGACAGCTGTGACACAGCACCGAAGGCGCCTGACGGCGTGGCTGCTCGCCGGAGTGGTGCTCGCCGTCGTCCTCACCCTCTACCAGGCCGACCGAACCGGCGTGAGCGAGCACGCGGCCGCGCCCGGCGCCACAGAGCCCGCCGCCCCCTCCGCCACGGCCCCGCCCCCGCCCTCACCCTCGGCCTCGCCCTCCACCTCCGGCCCGCCCTCCCCGACGGCCTCGCCGTCAGGGAGCGAACCGCCGCCCACCACCCCCGCCTGCACCTCGCCCGGCACCTGCGGATTCCCCGACGCGGGCACCACCGGCCCGCGGATCGGGCTGGAGCGGCACGACACCGGGAACATGTCCGTCAAGCAGGACGGCACGGTCATCAAGGGCTGGGACATCCGCGGGTCCCTCGACATCTACGCCAACGACGTCACCGTCATCGACAGCCGGATCACCTCGACCAACTGGTGGGGGATCAACCTGCGCCCCGGCTACAGCGGACTGAAGGTCCTGCACACCACGATCACCGCCGTGCCCGGCAAGGGCCCCGACAACGGAGGGGTCAACTACGCGGTCTCCAACATGGGCGGCAGCTCGATCGAGGTCGGCTGGTGCGACATCTCCGTGTTCGGCAACGCCCTGTCCATGGGGCAGGGCGATCTGCACGACAACTACGTCCACGACATCGTCGCGTTCCGCAACCAGGGCGGCGAATGGCAGCACACCGACGCCGTCATCAGCGGCGGCGGAAACAAGGGCCGGCTGACCATCCGCCGCAACACCCTGCTCAACTCCACCGCGGTGGACCGGGGCGCCACCGCGGCCGTAGGCCTGTTCGCCGACACCGGAGTGGTCTCCTCCGTCGTCGTCGACGGCAACTGGCTGGCCGGGGGAGCGTACGCCCTCTACGGCGGCGGCCCCGGTGCCACCGGCATCCAGGTCACGAACAACGTCTTCTCCACCCAGTACCACCCGGCCGCCGGGGCCTACGGCGCAGCCACCGCCTGGAACGCGGGCGGCGCGGGGAACGTGTGGAAGGGCAACCGCATGTCCGACGGCAGGCCCGTCGAACCCCCACCCGCCTCCTGACCACCGAGAGGACCGACAGCACATGATGCGCCGGATCGCGCGCGCCCCCTGGGAACTGCTCAAACGGACCTTCGGCTGGCTGGTGCTCTTCGAAGCCAGGAACAAGGTCCTGCTGGCCCCCTCCGCCCTGCGGCTGCGCCGCTTCGAGGACGCCGAGACCCACCGCCTCGCCGCCGTCCTGGGCGAGGCCCCGGCCGCCCTGGTCGCCACCGTCGTCCCCACCCACCGGCGCCCGGACGCACTGTGCGCGGCGGTCCGCTCCGCGCTCGCCCAGACGGTCACCGACCAGGTGGTCATCGTCGTCGACGACGGCGCCGGCCTGCCCGGACTGCCGGACGACCCACGACTGTTCGCGGTCTCCCTGGCCCGCAACACGGCGACCGCCGGAGTCGTGCGCAACGTGGGGATCCGGCTGACCAGATCGCGCTACGTGGCCTTCCTCGACGACGACAACCTCTGGGAGCCCGACCACCTGGAACAGGCCCTGGCCACGCTGGAGGCACCCGACGGGCCCGACGCCGTCTACACCGCCCTGCGCAGGGTGCTGCCCGACGGCACCGACCGGGACGTCCTCTCGGTGCCCTTCGACCGCCGCCGCGCCGCCCACGAGGCCTTCCTGGACACCAACGCCTTCGTGGCGCGGCGCAACCGGTCCCTGTACTTCAGCCGGCTGCGCCGCACCCCGGAGGTGCTGCCCCGCGAGGACTGGGAGCTGATCCGCCGCTACGGCCGCCGCCACGAGGTACGCCACCTGCCCCGGGCGACCGTCCGCTACCTGGTCAACCCGGACAGCTTCTGGACCAGCTGGGACGGCTCCTGAGCCCTGTCGCCGAAGGACGGTGCGGCGGCTGAGCACGCCGCGCGGCGAAGGTGCCGGGCAGTCCGTCCGGCTGGAGGGAAACCCGCTGGTGGGCGCGGATTCGGCCCCCGTAGACTCCGGTGCTCGTGACCGAGATCAGCACCGCCCCGACCACCGTCCCCGCCATGCCCGCCGCGTCCGCGCTCGCCGCGGATGCCGAGTCGGTCGGCGCCGCCGTGGCCGCCGCAGGCCGGGGCCTGATCGACCGTGAGACGGTCGCGGAGGTGGTCACGCTCTGCGCGGTCGCCGGTGAGCACCTCCTGGTCGTCGGCGCGCCGGGCACCGCCAAGTCCGAGGCCGTGCGCCGGATCGCCGGTCAGCTCGGCGGCCGCTACTTCGAGTACCTGCTCGGCCGGTTCACCGAGCCGAACGAGCTGTTCGGCCCCGTCGACCTGCGCGGCCTGCGTGAGGGCCGGGTCGAGTTCGAGACCGCCGGGATGCTGCCCGAGGCCGAGATCGCCTTCCTGGACGAGGTGTTCCTCGGATCCACAGCCGTGCTCAACACCCTCCTCGGACTGCTCAACGAACGGGTCTTCCGCCGCGGCCGCACCGTCCTCGACAGCCCGCTGCGGATCTGCGTCGGCGCCGCCAACCACCTGCCCGACGACCCCGCCCTGGCCGCCTTCGCGGACCGCTTCCTCGCCCGCGTGTTCGTCGAGCCGGTGGCCGACGCCCGGCTGGAGGAGCTGCTGGAGGCCGGCCGCCGCCCCGCTGTCGTCTCGGCGGCGCCGGCCGGCCCCGGCGGCCTGCTCGCCGCCGTCGACCGGCTCGCCGCCGCCGCCCGCGCCTGCGACCTCGACGAGGTCACCCCGCTGGTCGGTACGGCGCTGCGCCGGCTGCGCGCTGCCGGGGTGCCGGTCGGCGACCGCCGGGCGGTGCGCTCCCAGAAGCTGGTCGCGGCCGCCGCCGTACTGGACGGCCGGACCACCGCATCCGCGCGTGACCTGTGGGTACTGCCCCTGATCGCCCCGACCGCCGACACCCAGGCGCTGGCCCGCGACACCCTCGCCGACCTGGTGGAGAAGGCCGCCAACCGGAGCCTGGTGCACGCCGCCGAAGAGCTCTCCCGCAGCACCGCCGCGCGCGCCGAGCGGCTGGCCCGCACCGGCACGGCCCTGCTCGCGGAGCACCGGACCCTCCCCGAGGGACGTGACTCGCGGCTGCGGCTGGAGGCCGCGCTGCGCGAGATCGACGCGGGTTTCGAGCCGGCCGACCTGCCGGCCGCGCTGGCCGGGATACGTGCCGAGCTGGTCGCGGCGGTCGCACCCTCGTGACCGCCGCCCAGCCGTCCCCACCCACCCCTGCGCCCGCACCCGCGCCGTCCTTTCCGCTCCGGTGGGAGCGCCGTGAGCCCCCGCTCCCGGCCGCCGCCGTCCTCGCGGTGGGCGACGCGGTGCCCGGCCTGGCCGCGGCGGCCGTCGAGCGGATCCGCGACGGCGCCCGCCTCGGTGTGCTCGCCGACGACGGTCCGGGCCTGCCGGCCGCCGACCGCGCGCTGCTCGTGCTCGGCGCGGAGGCGGACCTGCCGTGGGCCGACGGCGCCCGCTACCTGGGCCGCGACGCCGGCCTGCTGGTCCCCACCACTACCCGCCCCGCGCCGGCCGCCCCGCTCTGGCGCCGGGCCCTCGGCGCGGACGAGGGCCGGCTCTGCGTCCTCGTCCCGGGCCGTGCGCTGGTCGCCGACGTGCCCGCGCCGGTCACCTCCCCGGACGCGCTGGACGCCTTCACCCGGCCGGCGGGCGCCGACCCGGACGGCCCCGGAGGCGGCACCCGATGACGCGACCGCAGCAGCCTGCCCGCCTCCGAGCCGCCGCGGGGCAGCCGTGTGCCGTGCCGTCCCCAACCGCGGCCGCCGGCCCGGCACCCGCACCGGCCCGCGCATCCGTTCCCGGCGCCGCCCCGCCGCCCCGCGGCTCGGCCGCCTCTCCGTGGAGTGCCCGCCGATGAAGACCACCCGCCTGCCCGCCGCCCTCGCCCCCTGGGCCGGAACCCTCTCGGCCATCACCCCCGAACTGGCTGTCGCCTTCGGCCCGTTGCTTCGCCGGCTGGACGCCCTGGTCGGTGAGCGCGAGCCCGTCGCCGACCTCGTCGGCGACCCCGACGGCCTCGGCGGCCTCGCCCGCTCGGGCCGGCCGGACCAGCTGCTGCCGTCCGAGTGGCTGCTCGCCGAAGAGTTCCCGGACGAGTTCCTGCGCCGCTTCGCCGACGGCGAACTGCTGCACCTGGCCCCCGAGTTCCGCACCCCGGCGGTCCGCGGCAGGATCGCCGCGCTGGTCGACACCGGCCCCACCCAGGCGGGCGCGGGCCGGCTGGTCCAGCTCGCCGCGCTCCTCGTCCTGCACCGCCGGGCGGCCGCGCGCGGCACCGAACTGGTCGTCGTCGTGCTCGGCGACCCGCGCGGACGCCGCCTCACCGGCGACCTCGCCGAGCTGCTTCCGGCCTGGCTGACCGCACGCCGACCGGTCGACCCGACGCCCTGGGACGTGCAGCACGCGCTGGACGGCCTGGACGCCGCCGACCAGGCCTGGCTGCTGACCTCGCCGCGCCTCGCCGAACGGCTCCCGGCACGCTCCAGGGTCCTGACGAGCGAGCCCACCCGCTGGTCCGCCGACGGCGCCGACCACGCCGTCGTCCGGCTCGACGGCGCGTCGGCCGAACTCCCGCTGCCCGCAGGCGAGATCGCCGTACGGGCGCTGCGCGGCGCGGAGTTCCGCCGGGCCGAGCCGGTCCCGGCCGGCGGCCCGGCCGCCGACCCCGGGGGAGCGGCCGGCCGGGCTCTGCCCGCCTTCACTACCCACGCCCGCACCCTGCTTGTCCGGAGCGGACGGGGCACCACCCTGTTCGCCGCCAACCTGCCGCACCCCGACGCCCGCGCCGTCACCACCGTCCGGGCGCGCCGCCACGACCTGCCGGGGCCGGTGCTCGCCGCCGGCCGGACAGGACGGCGCCTGATCGCCCTGTACGTCCGGGACGGCCGGCTCGTCCCGTACGTCAGTGGCCGGCCGCTCGACGGCTACACCGCCGACCTCGCCGCCTGCGGGGTCGGCGGCGCCCTGCCGGAGGAGCTGTTCGCCCGCCCGGTCCTGCCGGTCCTGCGCGGCGGCCGCGACCTGTTGCTGCCGCTCGCCGGCCGCTGGTGGCGGATCGCCCCGGACGGCAGCGTCACCGACGACGGACCGCTCGGTCGGGGTGCGCGGGACCGGCAGCACTTCGACCGGTTCCGCGACCCGCGGCTGTTCGACGGCCGGCCCCTTCACGAGGCGGCTCGCGACGCCCGCCACTTCCTGCACGGCGGTGACTCCCAGGCCTGGTCGGCGGACGGCCGGACCTGGACGGCGCGGACCGGTCAGGGGGACGAGAGCCGCATCTCGTTCCGCGAGAACGCCGACGTGATCGGCATGGTTCACGACGGACAGGCGCCCGCACTGATCACCGTCAGCCGCAGCGGCCTCGTGGTACGCAGCGTGCGCGCCGACGGTGTACGGACCCTGACCCGCTTCTCCGGTAACTCCGTGCCGCCCGCCGTACACCCCTCCCTGCCGCTGATCGCCGCCGAGACCCGGCAGGGCCTGATCGTGGTCGGCGACGCCAACACCGGCCGGATCCACTTCCAGATCGGGGGAACCGAGTGAGCGCCACCCAGGGCGCGGCGTTCCGCGCCGCCGTCACGGCCACCGGGTTCGTCCTCGACGTGCCCGTGATCGGCCCGGCCGAGGCCGCCGAGCGTGCCCTCGCCTCCTGGCAGGAAGGCGCCGACCTGCGGCAACTTCCGGACGGCCGCTGGCTGTTCGTCCTGGCCGCACCCGTGGAGATCCGCGCCGACCGAGCCCCCGGGCTGCCCGTCGTACGGACCGACCGCGGCGCGCAGGCCGCCGTCGGAGCCGACACCCGCACCGCGGCCGCCGGAGAGTTCGCGGTCGCCACAGGCGGAGTGACGGCCGTTCACCGGATCGCGGCGCTGCCGGAGCTGGATCCGGCCGGGTGGCTCGACCTGTCCGGGATCACGCTCCACCGTCCGCGACCGGCCGGCGCCACCGAGCACGAGGCCGAACCCGTCGTGGAGGCACTGCCGCAGCGACCGGAGCCCGACCTGCGGGCCGCTGCGGGCATCGCGCCCCGGAGCGAGCGGGCCCGGCGGCTCACCGAGGGCGCCCCGGCCGGCCCCCGCCGCCGGGCGGCGCCGTTCGCGGGGCGGTTCCGGCCGGCGTCCGCGCCCGGGCCGTGGGCCCTCGCCGCCGCGGTACTCGTGGTGCTGCCTCTCCTGCTGCTCGCGGCGCAGGGCGCACTGCACGGCGGCGCGCTGTTGCTCCCGCTCGCGGCCGGCCTGCTCGCCGTACTCCGCAAGCGCGACAGGGGCGCCGTACCCGGCCCGGACGGTTCCGGCGGCGGGGCCGAAGCCGGAACCGCAGCCCCGGCACCGGAGCACGGCCGGTCGCGCGGTCGCGCCCGCCGCCCGCTGTTCGACGCCCTCCTGGCCCGTCTGGCGATGCGTACGGCGGGCCCGCTGATCCAGGGCCGGCACGCCCGCTACCTGCACGAGCTGACCAGGGCGTTCGAGCAGCGCCGCTGGGAGGACGCCCTGCGCGACGCGATCCGGCTCACGGGCGAGCGGTCGGCCGAGCAGAAGTCCTGGCTGTCCCTCGGCCTGCCCCGCCGCTACGAGGGAGCCCTGCGCCCCACGCCCCGGACCGGCGGTTCCGGCGCCGCCTCCCCGCTGTCCGGCCGCACGGTGCACGAGCACCTCGCCGCGCTCTACCAGCGGGCCGCCGAGGACCTGGAGCGCGCGGGACGGATCGACGAGGCCGCATTCGTCCTCGCCGACCTTCGGGACGCCCCGGCCGAGGCCGTCGCGTTGCTGGTGCGGCACCGGCGCACCGCGCAGGCCGCCGAGCTGGCAGAGGGCCGCGACCTCGGCGCGGACCTCGTGGTCCGGCTCTGGTGGCAGGCCGGCGAGCGCGAACGCGCCGTCCGGACGGCCTACCGCCGGGCCGCTTTCGCCCCGGCCGTCGAGCGCCTCGCGGCCGACGACCCGGCGTCCGCCCGTGAGCTGCGTGTCGCCTGGGCCGCGCACCGCAGGGAGTCCGGCGACCGGCTGGGCGCCGCCGAGGTGCTCTGGGCGGACGCGTCGCTGCGGCCGTCGGCGGTCGGCGACCTGCGCGACGCGGTCGCGCTCGGCGGGCCGACCCGGAGCCGGGCGCTGCCGTACCTGCTGGCGCTCGGCGCCGGAGAGTCGACCCGGGCGCTCGCCCTGGCCATCCTTGACGGCGACGGGCACCCGGCCGCCACCGGGCGGTCGGCGCTGGCCGCCGCACTGGCGGAACTCCCGGCCGCCGACCCGGCCCAGGACCGTGAACTCGCCACCGCGGCGGCCCGGGCGGTCGTCCGGGACGGCGGTTTCACGGGCGTCCTCGGCGACCGGGACGCGGGGGCCCGCCACCAGCGGCTGCTGAAGCGGGCCGACCCGCTGGTCGCCGCGGACCTGGCCAGGCCGAGCCGCGCGGCCCCCGCGGCGGACCTCCACGCGTACACCGCCGCCGACCGGGCGGGCACGCTGCCGGTGCTGGACGCGGCGCTGCTCGGCTCCGGCGCCGTCCTGGTCGCCTGCGGCCAGGCGGGCGTCCGGCTGCTCACCGCCGACGGCCGGACCAAAGCCCGCTGGGACGTGCCCGCCGACCAGCTGGTGCTGGCCGACCACGGAGGCGTGGCGATGCTCGTGGCGGGCTACGGGCAGGTCCGGGAAGTCTCCCGGCTCGACCTCGCCACCCGCTCGGTCCGGCGCTGGACGACACTGCGTTCGCGGCAGATCGTCCCCTCCTTCGACGGCCGGCACCTGATCACGGCCGACGACGACGGCATCACGGTGCTGGACACCCTCGCGCCCCGGCCCACCGTGGTCTGGCGCGAACTCGGCGGCGGCGAGCGGCTGGTCGGCCGGCTCGCCCGCACCCCCGCCGGATGCACGGGTGTCGTGGTGTCGCCGCTTCCCGACGGCACACAGGTCGTCGAGCTCTGGCGCTGGGACCTGCCCGGCTGGGAGCTGCGCTCCCGGCTCCGGCCGGACGCGTTCAGCCCCGGCCGCTCCGCGGCCCTCGCCGCCGGCAGCCTGCTGGTGGCCGACCCGCAGCCGGCGGACGGGTCACCGGACAGGACCGTCCTGCACTGGACCACCGAAAGCCCGCTCGCCCGCCCCGGCGCCCGCCCGGGCATCGAAGGCGTCGCGCCGCACGGCCCGATCGTCGACGGCGACCACTGGGCACTCGCGGTGCCCGGCCCCGACGGCAGCGGGGTCCTCCTTCACACGGGCGTGGGCGCGGGCTCCGCGCCCACCGCGACCGTGCTCTTCCCCCAGGCCGACACCCAGGCCCCGGGCCTTCGCAGCCACGCCGACGCGGTCACCCACTGGCACCGCTCCGGCCGCGTCCTCGCCACCACCCCCGACGGAGCCACCCTGCTCGCCAACCTGCGCGTCACGGCCGGCTGAGGGCGGGACGAGGACGGGACGAGGACGGGGACGTGGACGCGCCGGTCCGACGTCGTCTCACGGCCCGGGCGTGGCCCGCAGCGCGGACGGGCTGGCCAGGGCCTTCGCGGCCGCCAGACTCGCGGGCCGGCCGAGCACCGCACGGGAGGTCTCCCGCAGCAGGACGGCCGCCCGGAACGCGGCGGTCGCCGCCGCCCCGTTCCGGCGCCCGTAGAGCCGGACCCGGTTGAGCGTCAGCAGGGTCCACAGCCGGGGCGACACCTGCGAGTCCCCGCCCAGATGGGTGGCCGTGGCCGCCGGCTCCAGCCGGGTGACGAAGCCGAGGTCCCGGGCCCGCAGGCAGTACTCGGTCTCCTCCGAATACAGGAAGAAGGACTCGTCCCAGTCCCCGCACGCCTCCAGGCACTCCCCGGACAGAGCCATCAGCGCGCCCGTCGCCCAGTCCGCGACCGTGGCCCGCTCGTACGCGGACGGATCGGTCACCATCTCGCTCCAGCGCGGGAACCGCCCGGCCCGGCGGTTGCCCAGTACCGCCTCGCCGAGCGCCCGGGTCACCCGCGACTCGCGGCGCAGCGAGAGCAGCAGCGTGCGGCCGTCCTCCTCGTACAGCAGCGGGACGCTGATCCCGACCCGGCCGCCGCCGGGCGCGCCCGTGCCCAGCGCGTCCACCAGCACCTTGGCGCAGCCCCGCCTCATCCGGACGTCCGGATTGCAGACCAGGGCCGCCCGGAAGCCGCCCTCCCACGCGGCCGCGGCCCCGAGGGCGGCGTTCACCCCGGCCGCGTAGCCGGCGTTGCGGCCGGTCTGGACGACCGTCGCGTCCGGCGCCAGGGAGCGGATCAGCTCCACGGTGCCGTCGGCCGAGTCGTTGTCGGCGACGACCAGGCGCCAGTCGAGCCCGGCCATGCCCTCGGGCAGCGAGGCGAGGAACTCCGGGAGCACCCCGGCACTGTTCCAGGTGACGACGAGGACCGCTACAGGGCCGGCACCCGGCTCCGGTCGGCGGGCTGCTGGCTGGCTGAACTGCATGGGGACTCCACGGTTACGGGCTCCGGCGCCGCGCGCCGGATGAACCCGAGGTAGCTGCCTCCGGCGGCGATCGTCAGGAAGAACACCCCTGCGAACATCGGGAAGCTGAGGGCGTCGAAGGTGGCGGCGATGACGAGGGAGACCAGGGCGGAGGCGAAGAACGCCTGCCCCAGTTCCCGGTCGGACTCCGTGCGGGCCAGCCTGCGGATGGCACCGCCCTGGTGGATTCCGGTGAACAGCAGGACCAGGAGCGCGAGCACCCCCACGAGGCCCATCTCCGCCAGGGTGAGCATGTACTGGTTGTCGGTGAAGAAGAACAGTTCGGGCAGGAAGGTCCCGAAGCCCCGTCCGAACAGCGGCCGTTCGGTGAGATAGGGGACGATCGCGCTGTACTTGACGGTACGGGCCTGGGTGCTGCTGTCGGAGTTCGTCAGGAACGAGGCGAAGAGCGCGGTGATGGTGCCGATCAGCCCGGGAATGATCACCTTGAAGCAGGCCACCGAGCCCATCAGCAGACCGATCGCGGCCCATCTCCGCTCCGGCTTCCAGCGCAGCACCATCACCAGGATCACGATGAGCGCCCCGATGATGGAGGTCCGCGACACCGTCAGCGGCAGCGCGCCGCCCATCAGCACCACCGGCCCCCAGCGGCGCCACGCGCGCAGGTGGCGCCGTACCGGATCGAAGGCCTGCTGCACGGCGAAGGGCAGCATGATGGCGAGCATCCCGCCGAACTCCAGGGGCTGTGCCGTCGTGGACCGCGGCCGGGTGAAGGAACCCCGGTCCAGGGTGGTGATCTGGGCGACGCTGGACTGCAGGCCCGGGATGCTGATGCTGTCGGCGATGTTCGTCGCGGTGAAGAAGTCGTAGAAGCCGATGGCGGCCACCACCGCCCCCATCACCACGGCCCGGCGCAGCAGCACGTCGAGGCGCTCGCGGTCCTGGATCCCCGCGGACACCAGGACCACCAGCGACACCCAGACCAGCAGCCCGATCAGCCCGCGGTCCGCCGCGAGGACCTCCTTGTGCGAGCTGCCGCGCATCGCGTTCGCGAGGTACGAGCCCAGCACCGAGAAGGCCAGCAGGCACATCACCACCCGCGGCAGCCGGGTGCCGGGGGCGGGCCGGATCCGGCCCGTGATCCACGCCGCCAGATACCAGAACAGGCACAGCAGCGCGAACACGTTGGCCGGGGTGCCCACCCCGCCCATGCCGGGCAGGGTCAGGTTCGACGGGACGAAGAAGGCCAGCGCCAGATAGCAGCTCAGCAGGGCGGTCACGTCCAGCTGCCGCCCCCACGGCTTGCGGCGCCCGCGCCCCCGGACCGTGGGGGCCGCGGACGCGCGCCTGCGGCGGATCGCCGCCAGCAGGCTGTCCGTCAGGAAGGAGAGCACGAAGGCGGCGGTGGTGCCCACGATGACGACGCCCAGCACCTGCTGGTAGCGGCTCTTCATCTGCGGCACCGGGGTCTGCGGCAGCACCACGGGAGCCGTCTGCACCATGTACGCGGGCTTGACCTTGGCCGCCGCCTGGAGCGCGTTGAGCGTCTCCCCGGCGAAAGCGGTCAGCTTGTTGGTCTCCTCCAGCACGTTCGCCCGGTCCGTCCCCGTGACGGTCAGCGTGAGCATCGGCCCCGAGGTGTTCGCGGCGAACCCGACCGTATAGGGATCGGTCACCCCGATGCCCTGCAGGTCCCGCGCCGCGTCCGTCCCCGACAGCGTCCTGATCAGCACGTCCGCGGTGACCACCAGCGAACCGCCGGCGTTCGAGATGGGATTGCCGAAGGCGGGGGCCAGTTCGGCCACCGCCGTCGAGTCGAGCAGCGCCACCGAGCTCTGCGACTGATAGGCCACCGGCACCGAACGGTACAGGTGCGCCCCCGCGAGGAGACTGATCAGCGTCAGCGGCACCATCACGTACCAGCGGCGCCGGAGCACCGCGAGGATCTCACCGATGCTCATGAACACCCCCCGGGCACACCGCAATTGATGGCGGACCTACCCGTGTCCTGGAAAGATCGGTCACAACGGAAGGAATCCCTGTGTCGCCTGGTGAGTTGATCCGTGCGCTGCGTCGGCGCTGGTACGTCCTGATCGTGGCGGCGGTGCTCGCGGCCGCCGGAGCCGTGCAAGTGCTGCACCCCACGCAGACGTACCTGAGTACGGCGATCGTCGTGCTCAAGCCGCCGGTGACGGACAACCAGCCCAATCAGCTGGCCAATCTGCAACCGCCGCTCGCCGCCGTCTCCTACGCCGCGGTGCAGCAGCTGGACTCGCCCGAAGGGGCCGAGGAGCTGCGCGCCGCGGGGGTGCGCGGCACGTACCGGCTGATCCCGCGCAACAGCGGGACCAGCGTCACCCCGCGCTATCTGATCCCCTCGCTCCAGGTCCAGGCGGAGCAGGCCGAGCCGGCCGCCGCCGACACGGCGGTCCGGAAGATCATCGATATCTACACGAAGCACCTGACGGACATGCAGACGCAGCAGGGGGTCCCGGAGTCCGCGCGGATGAGCGTGACGCTCCTGGTGCCGCCCACCGCGGCGGAGCAGAGCGGCAACAAGAGCCGGGGCCTCGCCGGGGCGGCCCTGCTGGGCGGGGTCGGCGGTGTGGTGGTGGCCCTGTGGACCGACCGGCTCCTGACACGCCGGAGCCGGCGCCGGCAGCGGCACGAGGCCGCCGTCGACGCCGGTCCGGTGGTCCGGGCCGAAGAGCCCGAGCGGGCCGCCCTCGCCGGGGCGGCCCGCTGAACACGGCGTTCGAGTCATCAAATCCCTCGACGCTTCCAGGACCGCCACCACAGCCACTCGCGCCCCCGGTCGGCCACGGCCGAGAGCACGAGCGGCTGGAGGTACGGCATGGTGCGCGCCCCGATGCGCCGCCGCCTGAGCAGCGCCCGGTACTCGGCCAGCTTCGTGTAGTCCTCCGGCAGGCACTGCGCCGCGAACTCCACGAGCTCGTCGACCGGCACCACCGCGGTGCGCCCCCGGTCGTACGCCCGGTAGGCGCGCCGCAGCGCGTACCGGGCGAGCCGGGTGCGCGCCGACAGCGCCAGCCGGTCGGCCCCCGGCAGCAGCCCGGAGCACTTGTCGAGCACCGAGTCGAACGCGACGAGGCGCTGGCGCAGGTCGTCGAGCTGGCCGCCGAAGTCCGTGGTGGACATGTTGTTGCCGTGGACCCGGTAGAAAGCCTGGTCGGCCCCGCGGATGTAGCCCACGTCGGCGTGCGCCGCGAGCCGCATCCACATCTCGATGTCACCGGCGTGCGGCAGCTCCGGGTCGTAGCCCCCGACCTTGCGCTGGAGGCTGGTGCGGACCACCACCTCGGGTGAGGTGATGCACCCGGTGCCCTCGCGGAACCGCCGGTCCAGCCACCACCGTCCCGGGTAGACCACCGATCCGGTGCTGCGGGTACGGGCCGCGGGCAGCGGCCCGCCGTGCTGGAAGCGCAGCGGCCTGCCGTAGGCGAAACCGGCCTCCGGATGGGCGTCGAGCAGGGCCGCGGCCCGCACCAGGGCCCCGGGGACCAGCCGGTCGTCCGCCGACAGCAGCGCGACGTAGTCCCCGTCGGCCCACTCCAGCAGGCCCTCGTTGTAGGTGGCGATGTGGCCCTTGTTGCTCTCGTGGACCCGCACCTCGATCCGCGGGTCGGAGGCCGCCAGCGCGCGGGCGACTTCCGCGGAGTCGTCGGGCGAGGCGTCGTCGATGATCAGTACCCGTACGTCGACGCCCTCCTGCTCGTCCAGCACGCTCTTGACGCAGTCCGCCAGGAAGTGGCCGTACTTGTAGCAGGGGATCACCACGCTGACCGTGCTCACTGCCCGCTCACCTCCGTGGACAGCCCTTCCTGCAGGGCGGGAGGCGCGGTGGTGGTGAAGACCGGGCCGACCCAGTAGTTCACCGAGCCGAAGGTGTTCGTCGGGAAGGCGGTGGCCGCCCCGTACTTGTACAGCCCGTTGGCGCTGCCGGCCGTGTCGGCCGGGGCGACCAGCGGATAGGAGCGGTGCGCTCCGGTGAAGTAGCCGCCGTCCACCGAGTAGTTGCCGTTCGGCGCGTGGTAGGAGGCCACGTACGTGGTGCCCGCGGTGATCTGTACCGGCGTGGCGAAGTGCAGCTGCTGCCAGCCGGACACGGTCTCGCTGCCGAAGGTTCCGGTGGCGAGCAGGGTGCCGGAGGCGGACCAGAGGCTGCCGGTGTGCGTACCGGTGTTGCCGGGGCCCTTGTAGAAGGTGACACCGGTGACGTAGCCGTTCACCGCGGACTGGAAACGGGTGCCCAGTTCCACGGAGTTGGCGTCGTCACCCACGTTGGCGGTGCTCGGCGTCGCGGCGCCGTTCCACAGGGTGCACGGGCAGTTGACCGTCGGCGGGCTCGCGCTGGTGGTGAAGTTCCAGGTCACCGGTGCGGCCATCGCGTTGCCCCACAGGTCGGCGGCCTGGACGGACGCCGTGTAGGTGGAGTTCAGGGCCAGTTCGGAGGACGGGGTGAAGGTCGCGCTGTTGGACGCGCCCAGCACCTTGGTACCCGGCACGGCAGTACCGCCGGAGTCCTTCACGGAGAACACCAGCGTGTCCGCGTCGACGGCGTTGCTGAAGGTGGCCGTGACGGCCGCCGTGATCTGGGTGCCGGTCGCCGCGGACTGCGGCGAGGTGGCGGTGACGGTGGGCGGGGTCGTGCTCGCGGTCGAGGTGTCCAGGACCGCGTCCACCCAGTAGTTGCTGCCGGACGCGGCGGTGGACGGGAACCCGCCCGTGCCGCTGTAGCGGTAGACGCCGTTGCCGCCGTCGGTGCCGCTCTTGAGCGCGGTGAGCGGGGCCAGACCCGCGTCGGACCCGGCGAAGGTGGTGTCGAAGGAGTAGCCGCCGTGCGGGGCGAAGTAGGAGGCGACGTAGGTGGTGTTCGCCTTGACCGGGACCGGCGTGGCGAAGTTCAGCTGCTGCCAGCCGGAGGCCGTCTCGTTGGTGAAGGTGCCGGTGGCCAGGCGCTGGCCGGTGCTGCTCCAGAGGCTGCCGGTGTGGGTGCCGGTGTTGGCGGGGGACTTGTAGAAGCGGACGCCGGTGATCGAACCGGCCACCGAGGAACGGATCTTCACGCCGAGCTCGACGGCGCTGCCGTCCCCGGCGTTGACGGTGCCCGGAACGGCCGCGGCGGGCCATACGGTGCACGGGCACTGCTGGGGTCCCACCGTCAGCGGCACCGTGGTGGTGGCGCCGATGTTGACGCTGTCGTCCACGGCGCGCACCTTGATCTGCGCGGCGCCCGGGACGGTCGGGGTCCACTTGTAGCTCCAGGAGCCGAGGCCCGTGGTCGCCTTCCAGGTCGTGCCGCCGTCGGTGGAGACCTCCACCCGGGCGACCACGCCGCCGCCGGTGTCGGCGGCCGTGCCCGTGATGGTCACGGGCCGCAGCGCCGGTACGGTGGCGTTCGCCGCCGGGCTGGTCACCGTCACGGCCGGGCCCACGGTGTCCGTGGAGGCGGTGGAGGCGACCAGGTCGCTCTGCAGGGACTTGGGCTGGACGCCCATGTCGGCGAAGACGTTCACCGTGGCCTGCTGCATCCGCTTGTCCGCGGTGACCACCGCGTCGTCCGGGTTGCCCGTGGGCATGTTGGTCAGGCCCCAGGACCACTGCACCGTGCCCGCGCCGAACACCAGGGCGTGCGAGGTCTGGTCGCGGAAGGCCACCAGGCTGTGCGTCGCGGTGCCGTTCCCGTACGTGTTGCCGTAGTCCTTGAGGAGCTTGCCGTCCTCGATGTCCACCGTGGTGGAGGACATCGTGATCTGCCCGGCCGGCCGGCTGGCGTTCTCCACGTCGCTGTCCCACTCGTAGCCGAGGGTGCCGGTGGGGAAGGTGGCGGTCTGCGAGGGGGTGAGGTTCGCGACCGTGGTGTTGCGCCACAGCCGCTGCTTGGCGAAGGTGCCGGGCACCGTGATCGCGTCACTGCGGTAGCCGTTGACGCTGAACATCGAGCCCGTCAGCTGGTTCTGCGGCTGGAAGGGCCGGCCGTTCGTGGCGCTGGCCGGGTCCATGAAGGTGCCCGTCCAGATGCCGCTCGGGTCGGGGATGCCGTTCGGCTGGGGGAAGGACAGCTTGGTCTCCTTGTACGAGACCAGGGTCCGGTTGGCGGTGCCCGCGCCGTCGATGCTCGGCGTCAGGCGGGTCTTCCAGAAGACCTCGTTGCCGCTGAAGTACGTCTGGTGGACCCCGGCCCGGCGCGCGTTCAGCGCGTTCGTGAACTGGTCCTGGGTCCAGTACTCGTCGTGCCCGGAGGACAGGAAGACCTTGTGGTTCTGCAGCAGCGTCCCGCCGCGGACCGACATGTCGATGCCGGACATGTAGCTCACGTCGTAGCCGTTGCGCTCCAGCCAGGAGACCATCTGGAACTCGGACCCGTAGATCCCGTTGTCCCCGCCGATGTCCATCGGCCGGTTGTAGCTGACCTCGTACGCCCGCCCGTCCGGGGCGGGGCCGCCGCCGTCGTACAGGTCCTGGCCGCCGTAGTTGTTGTACGCCTGCCAGGTCTGGTCGCTGGTCTGCACGACGATGTCGGAGTGGCTGGAGTCGTTGCGGACGACGAACGGGTACGGCATCACACCGTTGCCGTCCGCCTGGTCGAAGTTGACGACGTAGAGCCCGGACACGGCGTCGGCCGGCACGGTCCACGTCGCGGTGACGGGCCAGTTCCCGCAGTCGACCAGGCCGGTGGCGGCCTTCTTGGCGCAGGTCGCCGGGTTGCCGCCCGGCGCGAAGTTCGCCGGGTACGTCTGGGCCGCCTGGGCCGCGGTCGACAGCAGGCGGGCCCCGGTGCCGCCGTAGTGGCCGAGGCGGTAGACCGAGACCTTGTACGGAGTCGGCGACTGGATCTTGAACTGCACGGTTTCGCCGGCCTGGACGCTCGTCTGGGCCGGGAAGCCCTTGATGTCGCCGTACGCGCTGGGTGCGAACCAGTCCTCCATCGGCGTGCCGGGCTTGGAGTTCTCGCACACGATCGCGTTCGTGGTGGGACCGCAGGGATCGGCCGCACCGGCCACCGTCGCCGGTGGCAGGACCGTGGCCGTCAAGGCCGCGATCACGGTGAAGAGACCGTAACGGAGCAACCTTGTCCGTCTGTTCATCTGGACCTCATTGTTTGCGTGAGCGCGGGGTCAGCGCAGGGCGTTGCGGAGCGTTTCCACGACCCGCTGCTGCTGGTCGGCGGTGATCTGCGGGAAGAGGGGGAGCGAGAGCATCCGGTCCGCCGCCTGTTCGGCGTGCGGGAAGTCGCCCCGGTCGTGGCCGAGGTGACCGAAGGCCGGGGTCAGGTGGACCGGCGCCGGGTAGTGCACACCCGCGCCGATGCCCTCCGCGTTGAGCTTGCCGACGACGGCGTCGCGGTCCGCTCCGGTGACCCGTACGACGTACAGGTGCCACACGTGGACATTGCCCTCGGCCGTGACCGGCAGGGTGACCTGCCCGGCGGCGGCGAGGTCGGCCAGCAGCTCGTCGTAGCGGGCGGCGGCGGCCCGGCGGGCCGCGTTCCCCTCGGCCAGCCGGGCCAGCTTCGCCCGCAGCACCACGGCCTGCAGACCGTCCAGCCGGCTGTTGAACCCGGCCACGTCGTGGCGGTACTTGGCGATGCCGCCGTGGTTGGCCAGGGCCCGGATCAGGTCCGCGCTCTCCTCGTCGTCGGTCACCACCGCGCCCGCGTCGCCGTACGCGCCCAGGTTCTTGCCCGGGTAGAAGCTGGTCGCGGCGATGCCCCCGCTGCCGGGGGAGCGGCCGTCGCGGGTCGCGCCCTGGCTCTGCGCGGCGTCCTCGACGATCTTCACGTGCGCCGGAAGCCCGGCCGCCAGCGCCGCGGTGTCCGCGCACTGCCCGTAGAGGTGGACGGGGACCACTGCGCGGGTGGCCCCGCCCACGGCCTCCAGGGCGGCCCGCGGATCCATCAGCAGGGTGTCGGGGAGGCAGTCGACCAGCACCGGCCGGGCACCGATCCGGGCGACGGCGCCCGCGGTGGCGATGAAGGTGTTCGCGGGCAGCACCACCTCGTCGCCGACACCCACCCCGCTCGCGCGCAGGGCGAGTTCGAGGGCGTCTGTGCCGTTGGCGACACCCACGCAGTGCCCCACTCCGGCGAAGTCGGCGTACTCACGCTCGAACGCGCGGACCTCCGCACCGCCGATGAAAGCGGTGTCGGCGAGCACACGGTCGAATCCTGCCCGTAATTCCTCGGCGACCTCGGCGTGCGCCGCCTTCAGGTCGACCAGCGGTATCTGATTCATGCGACTGTGCTCCCCATCCGTGTCTCCGGCCAGCGGCCGGCCGTCTCCTCGCCATCGGCCCGCAGCTCGTCGAGCGCCGGGCCACCCGCCTCGCGCAGCCGGCGGGCGGGGCTTCCGGCCCACACCTCACCGGGCGGCACATCGGCCAGGACCGTGCTTCCCATACCGGTCAGCGACCAGGCGCCGACCGACGTGCCCTCGCGCACCAGCGCTCCCGCGCCCACGTACGCCCCGCGCCCCAGCCGCACCCCGCCGCCGAGGCGGACGCCCGAGGCGAGCGTGGCGAAGTCCCCGACCCGGTCGTCGTGGGTGAGCACCACGTGCGGCATCACCGCCACGTGGGACCCGAGCCGGACGGCGGCCGTCAGCACGCAGTGCGCGAGCAGGACCGAGCCCGCGCCGAGCAGCGAGGACCCCGAGACCACCGCCGTGGGATGGACCACCGTGGCGTAGCGGCTCCCGGGCAGCCCCAGGCGCCGCACCAGGCGGGCCCGTACGGCGTAGTCGCGCGGACTGCCCACGCAGACCACCACCCGGGCCGCCGGCAGCTCGTGCACGAGGTGGCCGCCGCCCAGCACCGGCACCCCGTCGACCTCCCGGCCGTGCAGGCCCGGATCGTCGTCGAGGTGCCCGAGCAGCCGCCACCGCGGAGCCCGGCCGTACGCGGCCGCCGCGGCGGCCGCGTCCCGTACCGCCTGGGCGGTCTCGCGGGCGAACCCGCCCGCGCCGACGATCAGCAGATCCTCGGTCCGCGGCGGCGGGCCGCTCATCCGCCCGCCTGTTCGCGCAGCACCGCCACCACCCGGTCCTGCTGCTCCGACGTCATCGTGTGGAACAGCGGCAGGATCAGGGAGTCGCGGCTGATCCGCTCGGTCACCGGCAGCGGCGCCGCGCCGTGGTCCGCGTACGCGGGCTCCAGGTGCGAGGCCATGATCCCGCGCCGGGCCGAGATCCCGGCCTCGGAGAGCGCCGCGAGCAGTTCGTCCCGGCCCACGGGGAAGTCCTCGGCCGGCAGCACCCAGTACGACTGGAAGTTGCCCTGGCCGTGACCGGGGTCCCCAACCGGCCGCAGGCCCGGGATCCCGCTCAGCAGCTCCGTGTACCGGGCCGCCAGCGAGCGCCGCCGGGCCACGATCTCGTCCAGCTTGCCGAGCTGCACCAGACCGACCGCGGCCTGGATGTCGGTCATCCGGTAGTTGTAGCCGACCTCCAGGTAGCTCTCGACGACCGGCTTGCTGCTCGCGTGGCGCTGCGCGGCGGACACGTTCATGCCGTGCTCGCGCAGCCGGCGCAGCCGCTCCGCCCACTGCGCGTCGTCCGTGGTCAGCATGCCGCCCTCGCCGGTGGTGATCACCTTGCGGGGGTGGAAGGACCAGGCGGCGAGCAGTGCGCCGTGGCCCACCGACTTGCCGCCCACCGTCGCGCCGATGCCGCAGGCGGCGTCCTCCACCAGGGCCACGTCCCAGTCGGCGCACACCGCGCGCAGCGCGTGCACGTCTGCGGGCACCCCGCCCTGGTGGACGGCGATGACCGCCTTGGTCCTCGGTGTGCGGACCGCGTCCACGGTGGCCGGGGTGAGGTTGCCGGTGGCCTCCTCGACGTCCGCGAACACCGGCCGGGCGCCCACGTAGCGCACCGCGTTGGCCGTGGCGATGAACGACAGCGAGGGGACGATCACCTCGTCGCCGGGACCGAGGTCCAGGGCGATCAGGGACAGGTGCAGGGCGGTGGTGCACGAGCTCACCGCGATGCCGTGCTCGGCGCCCACCCGCTCGGCGAAGGCCCGCTCGAACTCGGCGACCCGGGGACCCTGGGCCACCCAGCCCGAGAGCACGGCGTCGGCGGCGGCCTTGGCCTCCTCCTCGCCCAGCCAGGGCACCATCACCGGGATCCGGGCGGGGGCGGCGTCCGGGGCGCTCATCGGCCCGCCTCCGTGGCCGCCGCCGCGTCGGCGGCACGCTCGGCCCGCCACCACTGCACCAGGTCCCGCAGGCCGGTGCGCAGGTCGATCTCGGCGGTGAAGCCGAGCCGCTCCGCGGCCTGCGAGGTGTCCGCGAGCCGGCGGGTGACGCCGTTCACGGCGCGGGCCGGGCCGTGCTCGGGCACCAGACCCTCGGCGCCCATCGCCTCCAGCAGGCCGTGCGCGAGCTGGAGCAGGCTGGTCTCGGTGCCGCTCGCGACGTTGAACACCTCGTCGGTCAGGTCCGATTCGGCGGCCAGCAGATTGGCGCGCGCGATGTCCCGGACGTCGACGAAGTCCATGGTCTGCAGGCCGTCGCCGAGGATCAGCGGCGGCTCGCCCGAGGCGATGCGTTCCATCCAGCGGATCAGGACCTCGGTGTAGAGGCCGTGGATGTCCATCCGGGGCCCGTACACGTTGAAGTAGCGCAGGGCCACGTAGTCCAGCCCGTACATGGAGTGGAAGCTGCGCAGCACCCCCTCGTTGAAGGCCTTCGCCGCACCGTAGAAGGTGTCGTTGTTGTACGGGTGGTGGCGCTCGGTGGTCGGGAACTGCTCGGCCAGGCCGTAGACCGAGGCCGAGGACGAGGCGATCACCTTGCCCACCCCGGCGGCCGCGGCCGCCTCCAGCACGTTGAAGGTGCCGTCCACCATGACCTCGTTCGCCAGCCGCGGCTCCTCCGCGCACTGGGTGATGCGGATGGCGGCGAGGTGGAACACCAGCTCGGCGCCCTCGGTCGCCTTGCGCACCGCGGTCACGTCGCGGATGTCGCCCTCGACGAGTTCCACCACCCCGCTCGGCAGGGCGCGGGCCAGGTTGGCGCTCCGCCCCCGCACGAAGTTGTCGAGCACCACGACTTCGCGTGCCCCGTTGTCCACCAGCAGGTCCACCAGGTGCGAGCCGATCGTGCCCGCCCCGCCGGTGACCAGAATCCTCTTGCCTCGTACGCTGCTCAACGCCCTGCCCCCACTGAGTCTTCGGTCGTGGTCTTGCGTGTGATCGGACTGCGGAGGGTCAACGCCCGGTGCGCAGTCCGACGACCGCTCCGCGGAACTCCAGGCTCCGGGAAGCGGCTTCCAGGATGTCCAGCACCTTCAGTCCCGCCCGGCCGTCCGTCAGCGGCGGCCGTCCCGTCCTGATGGACGCGGCGAACTCCTCGACCATGCTGCGCAGGGCCTCCTTCTCACCGATCGCGGGCGCCACCATGTCGCCGGTCCGGTAGGAGACGAGCATGTCCCGGCGCTCGTCCGCGCCGATCTCCTGCGGGGCGCTCAGGTCCACCCCGCGGTCGAACACCGCCACGCGCTGCGTGGGGTTGAGGTCGTCCCACACCAGGGTGCGCTTGGACCCGCCGACCATGGTGGTGCGCACCTTGGTCGGGGAGAGCCAGTTGACGTGCACGTGCGCGATGGCGCCGGTGCTCAGCTGCAGCGTCAGATAGGCCACGCAGGACTGGCCGGCCCCGATGGGATCGGCTCCGTGCGCGGCGACGGCGACCGGCTGGACGTGGTCCGGGAGGATGAAGTCCAGCACGGACAGGTCGTGGGGGGCCAGGTCCCACAGGACGTCGATGTCCTTCTGGACGAGCCCCAGGTTGATCCGTACCGAGTCCACGTAGTGGATCTCGCCGAGTTCGCCGGAGCGGACCATCTCGCGGATCCGGCCCACCGCCGGGGTGTAGCAGTAGGTGTGGTCGCACATCAGCGTGAGACCGCGCTCCTCGGCCTCGTTGACCAGCCGCAGCCCGTCCTCGTACGTGGCGGCCAGCGGCTTCTCCACGAGGACGTGCTTGCCGGCGCGCAGCGCGGCCAGCGCGACGTCGAGATGAGTTCCGGCCGGGGTGGCCACCGCGACCGCGTGGACCTCCGGATCGGCGAGGACCGCCTCGTAGTCGCCGGTCGCCTGGACCGTGGAGTACGCGCCGAGCACCTGCCGGGCCCGGTCCACGTTCAGGTCGCAGAGCCAGCGCAGCCGGAACTGGTCACTGGACTGGAAGTTGCGGACGAGATTGGGGCCCCAGTAGCCCGCACCGACCACGGCGACACCTAAGGGGGCGGACCCCTTGCCGGTGGCGCCCGCGCCCTGTTCCGCGTCCTTCGCGGTGTCCTTCACGGCGTTTCCCTTCCTTCCGCGCACGCCGGACGGCGTGTCGCCCACTCATGGCCGGGACGCGTGTGATGAAGGGAGATGCCGTCGACGGCAGCCCGGACGCCTGCGCGTCCCGTGCGTGACCTGCTCAACGGTGATGGCCCCCCACAACCGATGCCCTACGTGATCCGCGTGCTTCGCCCCCCGGCCCGGCCGCCTGTTCCCCACAAGCAGCCGAACCCGTACCGCTTACCGCCTTTGCCCGGTGCCGGACACCGGCTCCGCCGAAGCGTGCCGAATCCGGTCGGCGCCGCTCAATCTAGTCCACCGGGCGTACCCCCGGGCAGAGTTGACGTAATCGCCTGGAGTGGGTGTTCGACCATGCATACTGCCCGGGTGACCAGCATCGTGATACCGGCCCACAACGAAGACCGGGTCATCGGCCGCCTCCTCGACGCGCTCCTGGCCGACGCCTCGGTGTCCGGGCCCGACATCGTCGTGGTGTGCAACGGCTGCACCGACGACACCGCCCGCGTGGCGGGCGCGCGCGGCGACCGCGTACGCGTGGTGGAGATCCCGACTCCCTCCAAACACCGGGCACTTCGGGTCGGCGACGAACACGCGCGGGGCTTCCCCCGGCTGTACGTGGACGCCGACGTCGTCGTCGGGGCCGCCGACGTGCGGGCCCTGGTGGGCGCCCTCGACCGGAGTCCGGAGCTGCTCGCCGCCGCCCCCGGCCGGGACATCCCGCTGGGCGGCTGCGCCTGGCCGGTGCGGGCGTACTACCGGGTGTGGCAGCGGCTGCCCGCCGTCCGCGAGGGGCTCTTCGGCCGGGGGGTCATCGCCGTGACCGAGGCGGGGCACGCGCGGCTCGCCGCGCTGCCCCCGCTGATGGCCGACGACCTGGCCGCGTCCCTCGCCTTCGGGCCCGGGGAGCGGCGCGTGGTCGAGGGGGCCCGGGTGGTCGTCCGTCCGCCGCGCACCTGGTCCGATCTGATCAGGCGGCGGGTCCGCGCGGCGACCTCCTCCGCCGAGTTCGAGCGCTTCCAGGCGGCGCGGCGGGCGGAGGCGCCGGAAGGGGCGCCGACAGGGGCACCGGAGGAGGTGCCGGAGCCGGTGTCGGAGCAGACCGCGCGCACCGGAACGGCCGATCTGCGCGCCCTGCTGCGGGCCCGTCCGACGCTGCTGCCCGGGGTGGTGGTGTTCGTCGTGGCGGCGCTGGCCGCCCGCCGGGGCTCCCGGAAGGCCATCCGTGACCAGGACTTCTCCACCTGGCTGCGGGACGAGAGCAGCCGGCAGGGCTGATCGCCCGGCCGACTCGGGGGCGTACGGCCAAATCTCTTCGTACGCCGCACCGTTGGCCCGTACACCCATTAGGGTTCCACTCGCACGTTCGAGTGAACTCAGTCCGTCGGCATCGGGAGCTCCAGAGCATGTACCTCGCGGACCGCTCCGCGCCCGCGCCCGAGGGCGCGAAGACCGCTCCTGACCGGGGACCCGTCCGGGCTCCCGCGGTCGCCTCGACCGTCCTCGCCCTGGGCACGGTCAGCATGATCACCGACATCTCCTCCGAGATGGTCACCGCCGTCCTGCCCCTGTACCTGATCGCCGGTCTGGGCCTGAGCCCCCTCGGCTTCGGGGCGCTCGACGGCGTTTACAACGGGGTCAGCGCCCTCGTACAGCTGACCGGCGGCCACCTCGCCGACCGGGTCCGCAACCACAAGCTGATCGCCGGCATCGGCTACGGCCTGTCGGCCCTGTGCAAACCGCTGCTGCTGTTCGCCCACAGCCTGGGCCCGATCAGCGTGATCCTCACGCTGGAGCGCACCGGCAAGGGACTGCGCACCGCCCCGCGCGACGCGCTCATATCCCTGTCCACACCACCCGAGTTACAAGGGCGCGCCTTCGGTGTGCACCGGGCCATGGACACCACCGGGGCACTGCTCGGCCCGCTCGCCGCCTTCCTCATCCTGAGCCTGACGGCCGACGGCTACGACGCCGTCTTCGGCGTCAGCGCCTGCGTCGCCGTACTCGGTGTCGTGGTGCTCATGCTGTTCGTCCCGTCCGGCGGCGGCACCCGGCCCAGGCCGTCCGGCGGAGCCACGGCCGGGGCCACCACCGCCGGCACCGCCGCCGCCGTTCCCGACGCGGACCGGCCCGCCCCCGTACGGCTGCGCGACGCGCTCGGCCTGCTGCGCCTGCCCCGGCTGCGCAACCTGGCCATCTGCGCCGTCCTGCTGGGCCTGACCACCGTCAGCGACGCCTTCGTCTACCTGCTTCTGCAGCGCCGCACCGGCATCGGCGACCAGTGGTTCCCGCTCCTGCCGCTCGGCACCGCCGCCGTGTTCCTGCTGCTCGCCGTGCCCGCCGGAGCCCTCGCCGACCGGATCGGCCGGCGCACCGTCTTCCTCACCGGGCACGCCCTCCTGCTGGCCGGCTACGGGCTGCTGCTGTGGGCCCCCGCCTGGCCCGCCCTGCCCTACCTCGTCCTCGCCCTGCACGGCATGTTCTACGCCGCCACCGACGGCGTGCTGCCCGCCGCCGTCGCCGCCACCGTCCCCGGCGAGCTGCGCGCCACCGGCATGGCCCTGGTCGGCACCGGCCAGGCGCTGGCCCGCTTCGGCTGCTCGCTGGCCTTCGGCGGGGCCTGGACGCTCTGGGGCACCGGCCCGGCGCTGGCCGCCGCCGCGGCCGGACTGCTGTGCTGCGCCGCCGTCGCCGGCTTCGTCCTGCGCCCCTCGGCGCCCCAGGACACCGACACCCGGCCCGGCCCGGCCCGGCCCGAATCGAACCCAACCGAAACCCGAAGCCCGTGAGGCCCCCCAGATGACGCTGTCGAACTCACGCCGCCTGCTCGTCCTCGCCGTGGCGGTGCTGCTGCTCGGGGGCCTCGCCGCCGCGCTGGTGCTGCGCGCCGCCACCCGCGACGACAAGCCGTCGGCGGGCGGCCCGACGGTCGCCGCCGGGACCGTCACGCTCGACCGGCCCGGCTCCCTGGCCTTCGTCAACGGCGGGCAGGGTCCGCACCGCGGGGCCCTCGCCTCGGTCCCGGCCGACGCACCCGAGTCCGAGCGCACCGCCTCCGAACTGGGCTGCCAGCGCTTCTACGCCGCCGCGGGCACCGGCGTGTGCCTGCGCTCCACGCCCGGCGCGCTCGCCCAGGACAACAAGGCCCTGATCGTCGACTCCGCACTGCGTACCCTGCGCAGCTTCCCCCTCGCGGGCACCCCGAGCCGGGCCCGGGTCTCGCCCAGCGGCCGGTTCGCCGCCTGGACCGTCTTCGTCTCCGGCGAGTCCTACGGTGCCGCGTTCTTCTCCACCCGTACCGCGATCGTGGACACCCGCACCTGGAAACTGGAGGCGAACCTGGAGGAGTTCGCCATCGACATGGACGGCCGCGAGCACCGCGCCCAGGACGTCAACTTCTGGGGGGTCACCTTCTCCAAGGACGACGACACCTTCTACGCCACCGTCTCCACCGGCGGCGAGACCCACCTGGTCAAGGGCTCGATCTCGGGACGCAGCGTCAAAACCCTGGCCAAGAACGTCGAATGCCCGTCCCTGTCCCCGGACGAGACGCGCATCGCGTACAAGAAGCGGGTCCGGGCGGGCGCCTCGCTGTGGCGCGAGCACGTGATGGACCTCGGGACGCTGCGCGACCACGCACTCGCCGAGAAGCGCAGCGTGGACGACCAGGCCGCCTGGCTCGACGACCGTACGCTCGCCTACGGCCTGCCCACCGACGGCGCCGCCGACAGCACGGACCTGTGGACCGTGCCCGCCGACGGCAGCGGCACCCCGCGGCTGCTCGCCCCCGGAGCCTCCTCCCCGGCCCGCCTCGGCTGACACCTCGGAAGGGGGTGTCAGGACCGGTCCACGAAGGCCCGTACCCGTTCGACGAGCGCGGCGTTGTCGCGGATCCAGCCGTAGTGCCGGCTGCCCGGCGCGCCTTCGCCGAGGGCGAGCTCCTCGTATGTCACCCGCGCGCTCGTGAGCTTGTCGCAGAGCCCCCGCACCCCGCCCGGCGGTGCCATGGGGTCGCCCTCGATGGCCACCGCCAGCACCGGCAGGGCCAACTCGGCCAGCCAGGGCTCGAAGTCCACCGGTGAGGACGGCACGTCGTAGCGGCCCGTCCGGACCTGGGCGGCCATGTCCCGCAGGACCTGCGCGGAGTCGTTCCCCAGCACCTTGAGGCGGCGGCCGGGGAAGTACCCGTACACGGAGGCGAAGGCGGCGGCGAGCTGGAACCCCACGAGCATGCCCAGGCCCCGCGGGAAGGGCCAGCCGCGCCAGTGGCAGGACGGGGCGCCGACCAGGACCGCGCCCGCGGCCATGTGCGGCTCCTGACTCAGGTACAGCGCGCCGAGCTGCCCGCCGAGGCTGTGCCCGAGCAGGTGGCGCGGCGCCCCGGGGAAGGCGGCCTCGACCGCCCGGAACAGCGCGGGGTAGTCGTACGCCACCATCTCGTGGTAGCCGTAGCGCACCCCGCGCCGCACCTGGACCGAGCTCGTGCCCTGCCCCCGCAGCTCCCCGAGGACGACCTGGAACCCCGCCTGTACGAGGGCCTCCGCCAGGGGCGTGTAGGACACGGCCCTGGTACCCATGGCGGGCATGCACACCAGCACCGGGGCCGACGGGTCGTCGGGCCTACGGTGGCACCGGACGCGGACCGTGGCCCCGTCCTCGGCGCGCACCGTCTGCGTGGTCACTTCGGTGGACGGCATGACGGACCTCCCTCGCTCACGGCCATCCTGCGCGGTGTCGCGGGCCAGGTTCAACCGTTTCCGGCCTCGGCCTGTCGGCCGCCGGATCGTGGATCGAAATTGCAATCGAAAAAGCGAACATGTGATGATCCCTGCCGTGACGATGAACGGGGAGAGCCAAGGCGGAAACCCGCAGCCCGGCCAGGTTGTTCGGCTGGCCGACCTGGCTGACCTGGCCGGCGAGGAGCCACCACCGACCGTGACGAAAGCAAAACCGACCGTGCCGACAGAAGGCCGGGAAGTTGCGGCGCGGCGCCGGGAGTTCGCGGTGCTGCTGGGCGAGTTCCGCCGGACGGCGGTGCTGGTGCCGATCGATCCGTACGGCAGTCTGTGGACGGCCGAGCAGGGCGGGGTCCGGTGGATCTGCGCGTTCTCGGACGAGGAGGCGCTGGCGAGGTTCGCGGCCGCGCAGGGCGACGCGGGACGGGAATGGGAGTACCACTCGGTCTACGGGGCGCGGCTGTTGGACGTGATGGTGCCGAAGCTGGGGGTGCCCGCCGGGGTGGCGCTCGACGCCGGAAGCGCTGACGGGATGCTGTTCCCGCCGGTCGCCGGCGTGGTGCCGGACTCGGCAGTGGTGGACCTCGGGGGCGAACGGTGAGCGGTTCCGATTCGGATCTGGACGTACCGCCGGAGGCGCTGAAGCTGATAGCGACCGGCATCGACAAGGCGCACGGCGAGCTGAAGGACCTCGGCATGATCGGCCAGGCGTCCACCGGGCGCGGCTTCTCCGATCTGTCGCTGTCCGGGATGCAGTTGGGCCACGAGAGCCTGGCGGCGGGGTTCAAGACGTTCTGCGAGCGCTGGGAGTGGGGCGTGCGCGGGCTGATGATGCGCGGGAACGGCTTCGCGAAGGCCGTCGGCCTGTCGGCGGGCGCGATCAGCGAGCAGGAGCAGTACATCAAGGACACCTTCAAGATCGCGGTGAACGGGGTGAACGGCAACCCGCACCTGTCGGAGGAAGAGGTCAAGGCCAAGGACTGGGACGAGATCCGGGACCAGCACGCGTGGGACGGGGCGGACTGGAGCGGCGAGTCGTTCTCGAAGGCCCAGGACGAGGTCGAGCAGACCTGGCGCGACACCGCCTACGACGTCGAGGACGGACTGCTCGACTCGATGCAGAACCAGGGCGTGTTCGGCGAGAAGGAGCGCGCGCTGATGGACGAGAAGCTGCGCGAGACGCTGGAGCCCACGCAGGACGCGGTGGACCGGGCGAAGCAGCCGACGTGGGGGAGCGAGTAAGTGGTGGACTTCGGGGGCTGGGTCGACAAGGGCCTCGGAAAGCTCGAAGAGGGCTGGGACGCCGGCAAGAAGCTCGTCGGTGAGGGCGTCGACAAGGCCACGGACGTCGTCGGCGACGGTCTGGAGTACGTCGGCGCCGAGGACTGGGCGGACGCTGTCGAGGACTGGGGTGACAGTACGGCGTCCTCGCTGGGCGCCACGGTCGGCGAACAGCAGCTCGGGCAGACCGAGGAGGCCAACGAGCTGATCCACGGCAAGGTCTCCGACATCAACGCGAGCGTCAAGAACCTGCGGGACTTCAAGAGCGCCTTCGACTCGGTGGGCCAGGGCATGAAGGGCCTCGACTCCAGTCACTGGAAGGGCGCGGCGGCCGACAGCTTCCGGGAGAAGTTCCAGACGCTGCCCACCGACTGGCTGCACGCGGCGGACGCCTTCGAGGGCGCGGCCAAGGCCCTGGAGACGTACGCCACGACGGTGACGTGGGCGCAGGGCAGGGCGAAGGAGGCCATCGACCTCTACAAGCAGGGCCAGGAGGCCAGCAAGAACGCGGCCGAGGCCTACAAGAAGAAGGTGGCCGCGTACGAGGACGCGCGCACCGGCGACAACCCGCTGCCCAGGCCCGAGTGCCCGGCCGATCCGGGCGGCGCGGTGCGGGACCGGGCTCAGGAGATCCTGAACGACGCCCGCCGCCAGCGCAACGAGGCGGCCGACACGGCGAACAAGGCGGTCACCGCCGCGCTGGCGCACGCGCCGGCGATGCCGTCGGCCACCGACCGGGCCAAGCTCAACTTCGTCGACTGGGGCATGGGCCAGGGCGTGGAGATGCTGCACCTGAGCGGCGGTGTCGTCAAGGGCGTCGTGGGCATCACCAACTTCGTCCGCTCGGTGGACCCGCTCGACCCGTACAACATCACCCACCCCGCCGACTACTACAAGAACCTGAACATGACCCTGGCCGGGCTGGCGTCCACCGCGGCGCATCCGGACCGGGCACTGAAGAGCGCGTGGGAAGCGGCCAAGGGCGACCCGAGCGAGTTCATCGGCCGGCTGATCCCCGAACTCATCGGCTCCAAGGGCGCCGGCGGCCTCAAGAACCTGGCGCGCTTCAAGCACCTGGACGACGTACCGCCCGGCAAGGGACGCGACGGCCACAACGGCGACCCCGACGGCAAGGGACGTCAGTGCAAGGAGCTCACCTGCGACGGAGACCCCGTCGACATGGCCACCGGACGGATGGTCCTGCCCCAGACGGACATCGCCCTTCCGGGCTCCCTGCCCCTGGTCTTCGGGCGCACCTTCGAGTCGGCCTATCGCGCCGGCCGCTGGTTCGGGCCCTCCTGGTCGTCGACCGCCGACCAGCGCCTGGAGATCGACTCGGAAGGGGTCGTCTTCGTCTGCGAGGACGGCAGCCTGCTCGCGTACCCGCACCCGGCGCCCGGTGTCCCCGTGCTGCCCACGCACGGCCGCCCCTGGCCGCTCGACCGCGAGGGGGACACCTACACCATCACCGACCCGGACACCGGCTCCGTCCTGCACTTCACCGAACACAGCGGCGAACTGGCGCTCCTGACGCAGACCGGCGACCGCCACGGCCGGTGGATCGCCTTCGAGTACGACGCGGACGGGGCGCCGACCTCGATCGTCCACCACGGCGGCTACCACCTGAAGCTGACGACCGCCGACGGCCGCATCACGGCCCTGCACCTCGCCGGTGCCGCCCAGGACGGCACGGACCAGGCGATCCTCCGGTACGGGTACACCGACGGGCACCTCACGCACGTCACCAACTCCTGCGGCCGCCCGCTGCGCTTCGGCTACGACGCCGACGGGGTGATCACCTCCTGGACCGACACGAACGGCAGCCGGTTCGACTACGTCTACGACCACCTGCACCGCTGCACGTCCCAGGCGGGGACCAACGGCCACCTGGAGTCCCGCTTCACGTGGGACGACACCCACCCGGAAACCGGCCTGCGCGTCACGTCCATCACCGACGGGCTGGGCAACACCACCCGCTACCTCGTCAACGAGCGGGTCCAGGTCGTCGGGGAGATCGATCCCACGGGGGCCGTGTCCCGCTCCACGTACGACCGTCGCCACCGGCTGCTCTCCCGCACCGACCCCCTCGGGCACACCACCCGTTCCGAGTACGACGACCAGGGCCGCCTGAAGGAGGTCGTCCGCCCGGACGGCCGGCACCTGCACGCGGAGCACGACGCGCTCGGCCTGCCCGTCCGCGTCACCCACGCCGACGGCACCGTCATCCGGCAGACCTACGACGAGCGGGGCAACCGCACCTCGTACACCGACGCCGCCGGGGCGACCACCCGCTTCACCTACGACGACGCGGGTCACCTCGCCTCCGTCACGGACGCGCTCGGCGACACCACGCGCGTACGGTGCGATGCGGCGGGACTGCCGATGGAGATCACCGACCCGCTGAACGGGGTCACACGCTACGAGCGTGACGTGTTCGGCCGGCCCGTGGCGATCACCGACCCGACGGGGGCGGTCACCCGCTTCGAGTGGACCGTGGAGAGCCAGGTCGCCGCGTGCACCGAACCGGACGGAGCCCGGCAGGCATGGACGTACGACGGTGAGGGCAACTGCACGACCCACACCGATGCCCTGGGCCGGACCACCCGGTACGAGTACACGGATTTCGACCTCCTCGTGGCCCGCACCGGCCCGGACGGGGTGCGGCACGAGTTCCGGCACGACGTCAATCTCAAGCTCACCCAGGTCACCAACCCGCTCGGGCTGACCTGGGAGTACGAGTACGACGCCGCGGGCCGACTGGTGTCCGAGGCCGACTTCGACGACCGGACCCTGCGCTACCGGTACGACGCCGCGGGCCGGCTGACCGAGCGGGTGAACGGTCTCGGCCAGACCACCCGCTTCGCACGCAACGAACTGGGCCAGGTCCTCCGCAAGGACAGCGAGGGCGCCGTCACCACGTACGAGTACGACGTCTTCGACGAACTCGCCGTGGCATCGAACGCCGACGCCACACTGGTACGGCTGCGCGACCGCTACGGGCGGCTGAGGGCGGAGACGGTGAACGGCCGTGAGCTGGCCTACGACTACGACGCGCTCGGCCGGATCACCGGGCGGACCACGCCGAGCGGCGCGGTCAGCACGCGGACGTACGACGCGGCGGGCCGGCCCGCCGAGCTCACGGCATCCGGCCGCACGATCGCCTTCGAGCGTGACGCCGCCGGCCGCGAACTCATCCGCAGGGTCGGGGGGACGGTCACGCTCACCCACCACTTCGACGCGGGCGGCCGCCTGGCCGACCAGCGGATATCCGGCCGGGGCCGCGATCTCCAGCGCCGCTCGTACACCTACCGCGCCGACGGCCACCTCGTCGGCATCGAGGACGCGCTGTCCGGAACCCGCCGCTTCGACCTCGACGCGACGGGCCGGGTCACCGCCGTGCACGCCGCGGGCTGGACGGAGACGTACGCCTACGACGCTTCCGGCAACCAGACGGCCGCGGCCTGGCCCGCGAGCCACCCCGGCCAGGAGGCCACGGGGCCGCGGACCTTCACCGGCACCCGCATCACCCGGGCGGGCGACGTCCGCTACGAGCACGACGCGCAGGGCCGTACCGTCCTGCGGCAGAAGACCCGGCTCTCCCGCAAGCCGGACACCTGGCAGTACGCCTGGGACGCGGAGGACCGGCTGAGGTCCACCGTCACGCCGGACGGCACGGTGTGGCGCTACCTCTACGACCCCCTCGGCCGCCGCATCGCCAAGCAGCGCCTCGCCGAGGACGGCACCACCGTGCTGGAGGAGACCACTTTCACCTGGGACGGCGCCACGCTGTGCGAACAGGTCAGCCAAGGGGCGGCACTGCCGCTGCCCATCGCGCTCACCTGGGAACACCTGGGCCTGCGCCCCGTCGCGCAGACCGAGCGCATGCTCGGCAAGGACGCGTCGCAGCAGCTCGTGGACGAACGGTTCTACGCCATCGTGACCGACCTGGTGGGCGCGCCCACCGAGCTCGTCGACGAGTCGGGGGACCTCGCCTGGCACACGCGGAGCACGCTGTGGGGTACGACGGCGTGGGCGACCACGAGCGCGGCCTACACCCCCTTGCGCTTCCCGGGCCAGTACTTCGACCCCGAGACGGGACTCCACTACAACTTCCACCGCCACTACGACCCCGAGACGGCCCGGTACCTCAGCGGCGATCCCCTCGGGCTCGACCCGGCCCCCAATCCGACGACCTACGTGGACAATCCCCACACCTGGTCCGACCCCCTCGGGCTCAAGCCCTGCAAGATCAGGGTGTCCCCGGTCGCGTCCGACTGGGCCACCAAGGGGGCGCACATCCACATCCCCCTGAAGAAGGGGAAGGAACACGAAGTCAGCATCACCGTGGACAAGGATGGCAACATCCAGGGTGCCCCCATCAGGCTTGAGGACGGCTGGGCGTCGGACAAGAGCGTCCAGCAGGCCGTGGACGCCGTGAACAACGACCCGAAGCTGCGCGCGGACCTCCTGGCCAAGGCCAAGTCGGCCAAGGAGCACATGGACACCCACAACTGGGGCAACTCGAAGAACCGCTCCGGGGAAATGCAAGCCCTGATCGACAAATTGGAGAACTGGCCGTGACCGGCATCGAATTCCTCGCCTCGTTCCTCAGGACCGGACGCCTGCACGGCATCGGCATCGGCTCCACCCTCGGCGAGGTCGACCGGGCCGTCCGCCACCGCTTCGTCGACGTGGTCGACGAGGAGGGCGAGTCGCTGCGCCGCGACTACGGATTCGTCGAGTTCTACTTCAACCCCGGTGACGAGTGGGTGATGTCCGGCGGCTCCATCGAGCTGCACCGGCTCGCGTCCGGCCCGGACATGGCGAAGGAGTGGGCCCGGACCATGGGGGTCGAGTTCCCCCGCTACGTCGCCTGGGAGGACGTGCGCGACGAGCTCGCGCGCGTCCCCGGAGCCCCGGAACTGAAGGTCAGCGACCAGGGCGGCTTCCTGGAGTACCGGGCAGCGGCGTCCAACGTCTCGGTGATCGTCGTGGACGACGAGGAGGAGGAGCGGGGCTACCACGCGGGGCACGGGGACGTGTGGAGCGTCGGCCTGTGGGCGCCCGTACGCGCGAGCTGACCGCCCGGGGCCGGTCGCGGCCCCCGGACGGCCCCTCCCCGGTCTGGGCCGGTCGGGTGCTCGACCCGCCCGGAGGGGATGGGGTGCGGCCCGAGCGGGCACGTGCACACCATGGCCTTCGAACATCCCGCGAAGAAGGGCGGCCAGGGGCGGCTCGGACGATTCGAGAAGCTGGCGGAGCTGGCCTCGAACTTCACCAGCTCGCCCGCCTTCTCCGCGTTCTGCGTCCTGCTGGTGGCCGGCTTCGTCGTGGTCCACCTGCTCCACCTGGACACGAGCTGGCAGCACCTGACGGGCGACGCGATGGCCGCCGTCGCCCTGCTGCTCCTGGCCCTGCTGAAGAACTCCGAACGCAGGGCCGAACACGCGATCCAGCGCAAGCTCGACGCGATCGCCGCCGCCCTCCTGGAGCAGTACGAGGGCGAGCCGGGCCGCGCGCACGAGGAGCTGGCCAAGGCCATCGGGATCGAGGACGGCGAGTAGCCGGCATCTCCTTGGGCCGAGCGGACCCCGGAACGGGCGCTTTCGAGTGACCCGCCGCGCGGGCCTCGGCCGTGGGCGCCCGGATCTCCCCGACCATCTCAGGCGGCCGGTCATCTTCCGGCCACGGGCCGCCGACCAGGCCGGGTACCGCGCACGCGCGGCTCCGGGCCGCCGCTGGGAGATCACTTGTACGTCCTGCTCGTGGCGAGCGCGTTCAACAGCCTCACGCAGCGAGTCCACGCCGAGCTGCGCGACCACGGCCACCACGTCGCGGTCGAACTCGCCCTGCCCGGTGCCTCCCTGGCCGACGCCGTACGCGGCCACCGCCCCGACCTCGTGCTCGCCCCGATGCTGCGCACCGCCATCCCCGAGGAGGTCTGGGCCGCCCACACCTGTCTGGTCGTCCACCCGGGGCCGGTCGGTGACCGCGGCCCCTCCTCCCTCGACCGGGCCGTCCAGGACGGGGAGCCCCGGTGGGGGGTGACGGTCCTGCAGGCCAACGCGGAGATGGACGCCGGCGACGTCTGGTCGAGCGTCGAATGCCCCCTGCCGCCGGTCGGCAAGAGCGACTTCTACCGCGGCGAGATCGCCGACGCCGCGCTGGAGGCCGTCCTGCTCGCGGTGGAACGGTTCGCCTCCGGTACGTACACCCCGCAGCCCCAGGCGGCCGGCCACGCCCGGCCGCTCCTGCGCCAGGAGGACCGCCGGATCGACTGGGAGAGCGACACCACCGAGGACGTCCTGCGCGCGCTGCGTGCCGCCGACTCGCAGCCCGGCGTACGCGACGACCTGCTCGGCGGCGAGTGGTACCTGCACGGCGGGCACCGTGAGGAGCACCTGCGCGGCCGCCCCGGCGAGCTGCTGGCCACCCGGAACGGGGCGCTCTGCCGGGCCACGGCCGACGGGGCCGTCTGGATCCCGGAACTGCGCGCCCGCCGCCTGCCGGGGGGAGGCCCGGCCGCCCCCAAGCTGCCCGCCACGCTCGCGCTCGCGGACCGGCTGCCCCCGCTTCCCGAGGTCCCCGCGCCACCGCACGGCGGCCCCCACCGCCCCGCCTGGTCGGACATCGGCTACCACGAGGAGGACCAGGCCGGCTTCCTGTCGTTCTCCTTCCCCGGCGGCGCGATGAGCACCGCGCACTGCCGCCGCCTGCTGGACGCCTACCGGACCGCCCGCACCCGCCCCACCACCGTCCTGGTCCTGGGCGGCGGCCGCGACTTCTTCTCCAACGGCATCCACCTCGGCGTCATCGAGGCCGCGGCCGACCCGGCCGAGGAGTCCTGGGCCAACATCAACGCCATGAACGACCTGGTCGAGGCGGTGCTGACCACCACCGACCGGCTCGTGGTCAGCGCGCTGGGCGGCAACGCCGCCGCCGGAGGGGCCATGCTCGCCCTCGCCGCCGACGAGGTCTGGTGCCGCTCGGGCGTCGTCCTGAACCCGCACTACCGCCTGATGGGCCTGCACGGTTCCGAGTACTGGACGTACACCCTGCCCCGCCGCGTCGGCCCCGCACTCGCGGACCGCCTCACCGGCGAGGCCCTCCCGCTGAGCGCCGCCGCCGCCCACGGCCTCGGGCTGGTCGACCGTACGGTCTCCTGCCCGCCCGCGGACTTCGCCCGCGAGACGCAGCGCCTCGCGGTCCGGCTCGCCGGCCTGCCCGCCACCGCCTCCCGGATCGCCGCGAAGAAGGCCGCGCGCGAGCGCGACGAGGCCGTGCGGCCGCTCGCCGCCCACCGCGAGGCCGAGCTGGCCCTGATGCGGCGGACCTTCTCCGACCCAGACGCCCCCTACCACGCCCTGCGCCGCGCCTTCGTCCGCAAAGAGCGCCCGGCCGCCACCCCGCTCCACCTGAGCGGGTCGGCCGTCAGGCCGCGCGCCGTCACTGGACTGGCCGTACCTGACGCGGCGCCCGGGCCGGACTGCTGTTAGCAAGAAAGGTGTGGGTGAGGCAGGCCGCCTCCCCCCCGCCCCTTCCCGATCACCTCCCCGAGGAGCCGTCCCATGGCCACTGCGACTAAGGACACGGTCGAGGACCCGCTGATCCACATCCTCTGGATCAACGCGGGTCTGAGCTGCGACGGTGACTCCGTTTCCCTGACGGCCGCGATGCAGCCGAGCATCGAGGAGATCGTGACCGGCGTGCTGCCCGGTCTGCCGAAGATCGCCGTGCACTGGCCGCTGATCGACTTCGAGTGCGGCCCGGTCGGCGGCGCCGACACGTTCATCGAGTGGTTCTTCAAGGGCGAGCGGGGCGAGATCGATCCGTTCGTCCTGGTGGTCGAGGGCTCGATCCCGAACGAGAAGATCAAGCCCGAGGGCTACTGGTGCGGCTTCGGCGACGACCCCGAGACCGGTCAGCCCATCACCACCAGCGAGTGGATCGACCGGCTGGCCCCCAAGGCCCTCGCCGTCGTGGCCATCGGCACCTGCGCCACGTACGGCGGAATCCACGCCATGGAGGGCAACCCGACGGGCGCCATGGGCGTGCCCGACTACCTGGGCTGGGACTGGACCTCGAAGGCCGGCATCCCGATCGTGTGCGTGCCGGGCTGTCCGATCCAGCCCGACAACTTCTCGGAGACCCTGACCTACCTGCTCTACCAGGCGGCCGGCTCCGCCCCGATGATCCCCCTCGACGACAAGCTGCGCCCCACCTGGCTCTTCGGGGCCACCGTCCACGAGGGCTGCGACCGCGCCGGCTACTACGAGCAGGGCCAGTTCGCCGAGACCTACGACTCCCCGCTCTGCCTGGTCAAGCTCGGCTGCTGGGGCCCCGTCGTCAAGTGCAACGTCCCCAAGCGCGGCTGGATGAACGGCATCGGCGGATGCCCCAACGTCGGCGGCATCTGCATCGCCTGCACGATGCCCGGCTTCCCCGACAAGTTCATGCCGTTCATGGACGAACCCCCCGGCGCCAAGGTCTCCACGAAGGCGAGCAGCGCGTACGGCGCGCTGATCCGCAGGCTCCGGTCGGTCACCGCCCACACCGTGGACGAGGAACCGAAGTGGAGGCAGACCGGCCGCAGCCTGACCACGGGCTACCGCCCGCCCTGGTGACGGCTCCCGGGATCCCACGGAAGCACCCCCCCAACTCCAGCTCTCCGCACCGAAGAAGGGTCACGGCAGAAACGATGACACCGAAGACGAAGGCGGCCGCAGACGGCAGCGGCCTGGTGGAGATGGCCTGGGATCCGATCACCCGGATCGTGGGCAGTCTCGGCATCCACACGAAGATCGACTTCAAGCAGAAGCGGGTCGCGGAGTGCTACAGCACCTCGTCGGTCTTCCGCGGCTACAGCGTCTTCATGCGCGGCAAGGACCCCCGCGACGCGCACTTCATCACCAGCCGCATCTGCGGCATCTGCGGTGACAACCACGCCACCTGCTCGGTGTACGCGCAGAACATGGCCTACGGGGTGAAGCCGCCCCACCTCGCCGAGTGGATCATCAACCTGGGCGAGTCCGCGGAGTACATGTTCGACCACAACATCTTCCAGGAGAACCTGGTCGGGGTCGACTACTGCGAGAAGATGGTCCGCGAGACCAACCCGGGCGTCCTGGAGCTCGCCGAGCGCACCCCCGCCCCGCACGCCGGCGAGCACGGCTACAAGACCATCGCCGACATCATGCGCTCCCTCAACCCCATCGAGGGCGAGTTCTACCGCGAGGCGCTCCAGGTCTCCCGCTACACGCGCGAGATGTTCTGCCTGATGGAGGGCCGCCACGTGCACCCCTCCACCCTCTACCCGGGCGGCGTCGGCACCATCGCCTCGGTCCAGCTCTTCACGGACTACATGAGCCGCCTCATGCGGTACTGCGAGTTCATGAAGAGGGTCGTCCCCCTCCACGACGACCTGTTCGACTTCTTCTACGAGGCCCTGCCCGGGTACGAGGAGGTCGGCCGCCGGCGCGTCCTCCTCGGCTGCTGGGGCGCCCTCAACGACCCCGAGTACTGCGACTTCACCTACGCCAACATGACCGACTGGGGACGGAAGATGTTCGTCACCCCGGGCGTGGTGGTGGACGGCAAGCTGGTCACCAACGACCTCACCGAGATCAACCTCGGCATCCGCATCCTGCTCGGCAGCTCGTACTACGACGACTGGCAGGGCCAGGAGCAGTTCGTCACCCACGACCCGCTCGGCAACCCGGTCGACCCGCGCCACCCGTGGAACCAGCACACCATCCCGGCTCCGCAGAAGCGCAACTTCGACGACAAGTACAGCTGGGTCATGTCCCCCCGCTGGTTCGACGGCAAGGACCACCTGGCCCTGGACACCGGCGGCGGCCCCATCGCCCGCCTGTGGTCCACCGCCCTGTCCGGCCTGGTCCACACGGACTACGTACAGGCCACCGGTCACAGCGTCGTGATCACCCTGCCGCGCACGATGACCAAGCCCGAGACCCGCTTCGAGTGGAAGATCCCGAAGTGGAGCAACGCGCTGGAACGCAACCGCGCGCGCACCTACTTCCAGGCCTACGCGGCCGCCATCGCCCTGCACTGCGCCGAGAAGGGCCTCGCCGAGGTCCGCGCCGGGCGCACCCAGACCTGGGAGAAGTTCGAGGTCCCGGACGAGGGGCTCGGCGTCGGCTTCACCGAGGCCGTACGCGGTGTCCTCTCGCACCACATGGTGATCCGCGACGGGAAGATCGCCAACTACCACCCGTACCCGCCGACCCCGTGGAACGCCAGCACCCGCGACACCTTCGGCACGCCCGGCCCCTACGAGGACGCCGTGCAGAACACCCCGATCTTCGAGGAGAACACCCCGGAGAACTTCAAGGGCATCGACATCATGCGCGCCGTCCGCAGCTTCGACCCCTGTCTTCCCTGCGGAGTCCACATGTACGTCGGCGGCGGCAAGACGGTCAAGACGATGCACGTGCCCACCGGTCTGAGCGGACTGGGCGGATGAGGGCCACCGCGATGGACGGCCCCCAGGCCGGGCGCCGCGTCGAGGAGGTGCTCGACCGGCTCGCCGCCACCGGCGACCGGGCGGCGTGCGCGGCGGCGGAGGAACTGGTGCGCGTCCTCATGGACTTCTACGGCGCCGGGCTCGCCCGCATCGTCGAGAAGGTCGGGGACGGGCCGCTGAAGCCGGTCTACGGCGACGAACTCGTGGCGAGCCTGCTCTCCCTGCACGGCCTGCACCCCGAGGACGTGCACACGCGTATCGCCCGCGCCCTGGCCGCCCACGGTGAACCGCTGGAACTGCTCGGCTTCGACGCGGACACCGGCGTCCTGCGGCTGCGCCCCGCCGCCGCCTCCACCGGCTGTGGGTGTGGCTCGGGCTCCGGTGGCGGCAGCGACGCCGCGCGGACGCTGGAGGACACCCTGGCCTGCTTCGCCCCCGAGGTGACGAGCGTGGAGCGGGAGCCCGCCGCGGCTCCCGCCCCCGCCCTGCTGCAGATCGGCACCCGGCCCCCGAGCCCGGCGCGGGTGCCGTGAGCGGGCCCGGTCTCCTCCACGACGGCCCGCGCGCCCCGCGCGGGCTGCGCCGGTTCGCGGGCCCGCGCCCGCCCCGGCCCGAGACCTGCGAACTGTGCGGGGTCGCCGTGCCGCAGGACGGCCACCGCCACCTGGTGCAGACCGAGCAGCGCGCGCTGATCTGCGCCTGCACCGCCTGCGCGCTGCTGTTCGACCGGCCCGGCGCGGGCACCGGACGCCTGCGGGCCGTACCGGACCGCTATCTCACCGACCCCGCGCACCGGCTCGACGACGGCGCGTGGGAACTCCTCCAGATCCCGGTCGGCGTCGCGTTCTTCTTCCGCAACGCCGCCCTCGACCGGCTGGTCGCCCTCTACCCGAGCCCGGCCGGAGCCACCGAGAGCGAACTCGACCCCGAGACCTGGCAGACCGTACTCGGCAGCGGCCGGCTGTCCGCGCTCCTCGAACCCGATGTCGAGGCGCTGCTGCTGCGCCGCTCGGAGGGGCGCACCGACTGCTACCTGGTGCCGATCGACATCTGCTACGAGCTGGTGGGGCGGATGCGGCTGCTGTGGCAGGGCTTCGACGGCGGGGCGGAAGCCCGGGCCGCGCTGAAGACCTTCTTCGAGCAGGTCGAACGGCGGGCCAGGGCCCTCGCCGAGCCGACGGTGGAGGACGGGATCCGATGACGGAATTCGCCTTCACCTGCACCGGGGTGCGCGCCGACCCGTACGCCGCCGGCCCCACCCTCGTCTTCCGGCTGCGGATCACCGCGGCCGGGGACGCCCGGGTGCACGCCATCGCCCTGCGCTGCCAGATCCGCATCGAACCGGCCCGGCGGGGCTACGGACCCGCCGAGGCGGAAGGGCTCGCGGACCTGTTCGGCGAGCGCTCCCGCTGGGGCAACACCCTCCAGCCCGTGCAGTTCGCCCACGTCTCTGTCATGGTCCCGAGCTTCACCGGGGAGACCGAGACCGACCTGGTCGTGCCCTGCACCTACGACATGGACATCGCCGCCACCCGGTACTTCGAAGCCCTGGCGGAGGGCGAGGTACCGCTGCTGATGCTGTTCTCCGGCACCGCCTTCACCGGTGACGCCGGCTTCCGCGTCGAGCCGGTGCCCTGGGACCGCGAAGCCGCGTACCGGATGCCCGTGGCCGTGTGGCGCGAGATGGTCGAACAGCACTTCCCCGGCTGCGGCTGGCTCCGGCTGCCCCGCGACACCATGGACGAGCTGCTCGCCTTCCGCTCCCGCCACGCCCTCGCCTCGTGGGAGGCGACGGTACGCGCCCTGCTCGACGCGGCCGCCCCGCCGCAGCCGCCGCCCGTGAACGGGTCGGGGGCGGGGTCGGGGGCCGGGTCGGGAGCCGGACCCGTCCGGCTGGGCACCATCCTGCCGCGCCTCACCGAGAGGGCGGCCCCGTGACCACGACGACCACCCCCCATTCCCGCTTCGCGGTCGCCCGGCAGGTGGCCGACGCGGTCCTGCTGGAGGGGTACGTGCTCTACCCCTACCGGGCCTCGGCCGCGAAGAACCGGCTGCGCTGGCAGTTCGGGGTCCTCGTGCCCCCGGCCTGGGGCCGCGCGCACGAGGAGCACGTCTTCCAGCAGACCGAGATCCTGATGGAACCGCGGGGCGCGGCCACCCTCGCCCTGGAGCTGCGCTTCCTGCACGCGCAGCGGCGTACGGTCCAACAGGCTGCGGACGGCGGAGGCTTCACCGAGGTCGCCGAACTGCACCTGGCCGACCGGGTCCTCGTGCCCTGGGACGAGGGCGCCGAGGAACGGGTCGAGGTGACCGTCCCCGTCGCCGAGCTGCTGGGCGGCGACGGCGTCACCTTCCCCTTCCGCCGCCCCGCCCGCGTCGACCCCGAGCCCGTCCAGGGCGCCGACGGACGCACGGTGGGCCGTCTGGTGCGCCGTACCGAGGAGATCGAAGGGGTGCTGCGACTGCACGCCACCGAACTCCCCGGCGCCTACCGGGTCTTGCGACTCCGGGCCGTGGTGGAGAACACCAGCCCGTGGACCCCGCCGCCCGGGGCCGGACCCGCCGACCGCGAGGCCGCCCTGCCCCACTCGCTGGTCGCCGCCCACCTCCTGCTGGGCCTGGACTCCGGATCGTTCCTGTCCATGACCGACCCGCCCGAATGGGCCAGGCAGGCGGTGGCCGCCTGCGAGAACCGCCACACCTGGCCGGTGCTCGCGGGCGAACCCGGCCGCGCCGACGTGGTCCTGTCCTCCCCGATCATCCTGGAGGACCATCCGGCCATCGCCCCCGAGAGCGCGGGCGCCATGTACGACGCCACCGAGATCGACGAGATCCTCGCCTTGCGCACGGCCGCCCTGACCGAGCAGGAGAAGCGCGAGGCCCGCGGCACCGACCCCCGGGCGGCCGCCGTGATCGACCTCGCCGACTCGATGCCCCCCGAGGTGCTGGAGCGGCTGCACGGCGCCGTACGCGCCCTGCGGGAGGTCACCGGTCCTGAGCAGCCGCCGCTCATCGCGGAACTCCCCTCCGAGGACGTGGTGTTCCGGCCCGACACGCCCTGGTGGGACCCGGCCCGGGCGGACACCGCGGACCCGGCCCGCGACCGGATCACGGTCGACGGATCCTCGGTGGGCCCCGGCAGCCGTGTCCGGCTGCGTCCCGGACTGCGGCGCACCGACGCCCAGGACCTGTTCCTCCAGGGCCGCACCGCGCTGGTCGAGGCCGTGCTGCACGACGTCGACGGGGGAGTGCACCTCGCCGTCACCGTGGAGGACGACCCCGGCGCGGACATCCGGCGGGAACAGGGCAGGTTCCTCTACTTCCAGCCCGACGAGGTCACCCCCCTGGAGGACGCGTGAACGACCGGGTCCTGATCGCGGGCATCGGCAACGTCTTCCTCGGCGACGACGGCTTCGGCGTCGAGACCGTGCGGGCACTGGCCGAGCACCCCCTGCCCGACGGGGTCGAGGTGGTGGACTTCGGAGTGCGCGGTGTCCACCTCGCCTACCAGCTCCTCGACGGCTACGACACGCTCCTGCTGGTCGACGCCACCGCACGCGGCGGCGAGCCGGGCACGCTCTACCTCATCGAGGCCGACGGCGGCGCGGGCCCGCAGCCGGCCGGCGACGGGGCGCCGCCGCCCGTCCTCGACGGCCACCACATGTCCCCCGACGCCGTCCTCGCACTGCTGGACACCCTGTGCGCCGGGACCGGAGCCACCCCGCCGCGGCGCACGCTGGTGCTCGGCTGCGAACCGGCCGGTGTCGAGGAGGGCATCGGACTGAGCGCACCCGTGGCCGCCGCCGTACCGGAGGCCGTACGCACGGCCCTGGACCTGATCCACGGCCGGACCCACGACGAAACCGACCGGCCCCGCCGCGAACTGAGGAGAACACCGTGAAGAAGGCCTTCATCGGCGGGGCCGCGGCCGCCGCCCTCACCGCCGTCCTGCTGCAGATCCTCCCCGACCTCCGGCGCTACCTGCGGATGCGCCGGATGTGACACCGCCGCCGGAGCGGCCACGGGCGCCCGTGCGTGTCCGGGCGCCCGAATGGCGTACGGGGCGCGCCGCGCACCGGCGTGCCCGAGCGCACGGACCCCGTCCCGCCGGTTCAATGAGCCCCGGCAGGACGGAGTCCGATGCACGAGATGTCGATCGCCATGGCCGTCGTGGGCCAGGTGGAAGAGGCGGCCCGGGCGGGCGGCGCGCGCGCCGTCACCTCCGTACGGCTGCGGGTCGGTGAGCTGGCGGGGGTGGTCCCCGACGCGCTGGCCTTCTGTTTCGAACTGGCCTGCGCCGGAACGGTTCTCGAAGGCGCCGAACTCCTCACGGAGTCCGTGACGGCCCGCGCCCGCTGCGGCTCCTGCCCCGGCACCGGCACCTGGGCGGTGGGCATGCCCCCCGAACTGTGCTGCCCCGGATGCGGCAGAGCCACCGACGTGGAACTGCTGTCGGGCCGTGAGCTGGAGATCCTCAGCGTGCGCTGGGAAGACGGCCCCGCCGGTGCCCGTACCCGCGAACCGATTCCCGAGGAGGCCTGAACCATGTGCCGAGTGGTCGATCTGCGGCAGGCGGTGCTCGCCAAGAACGACGAAGCCGCCCAGGTCCTGCGCACCGAACTCACCGCCCGCGGTACGACGGTGGTCAATCTGCTCTCCAGCCCCGGCAGCGGCAAGACGGCGCTGCTGGAGCGCGAACTGCTCCTCGCGCGCGAGCGGGGCGTGGCCGTGGCCGCGCTGACGGCCGACCTGGCCACCGAGAACGACGCGGTACGGCTGGCCCGTTCGGGCGTACCGGTCAAGCAGGTCCTCACCGACGGGCTGTGCCACCTGGAGGCCGCGATGCTCGGCCGGCACCTGGACGGCTGGCTGGCCCGGGACACCCGGCTGCTCTTCGTGGAGAACGTGGGCAACCTGGTCTGCCCGGCCGGCTACGACCTGGGGGAATCGCTGCGGGTGGTGCTCGCCTCGGTGACCGAGGGCGAGGACAAGCCGCTGAAGTATCCGACCGCCTTCGGACTGGCCCAGCTGGTGGTGGTCACCAAGACCGACATCGCGCGGGCCGTCGACTTCGACGAGGCCGCCTTCCGCGCCAACGTCGAGCAGGTCAATCCCGGTGTGGAGGTGGTGCTCACCTCGGCGCGCGCGGGTGAGGGCCTGGGTGTCCTGCTCGACCGGGCGCTGGCGGCCGGGGCCGGGTCGGGCACGCACACGCCGGTGATGGCGCGTCAGCAGCACGCGCACGGCCTCGGACATGACCACGGTCACGAACACGACCACGAGCACGACCGTGATCACGAGCACGACCACGACCACGAGCACGACGAGGACCACGAGCACGACCACGAGCACCCGCACCCGCACGCCCACACGGTCGCGCAGACCCGCTGATGGAAGCGGTACAGCGGCGCCGGGTCACCGTCCGGGGCGTGGTCCAGGGCGTCGGCTTCCGGCCCTACGTCTACACCCGCGCGACCGGGCTGGGCCTGGCCGGGCACGTCACCAACACCCCCGAGGGCGTCGTCGCGGAGGTCGAGGGCGCCCCGGCGGCGGTGTCGCGGTTCTGCGAACGGCTCGCGGCGGACGCACCCCCGCTGGCCGTCGTCGACGCGGTCGACCACTGGGAGGTCCCCGTCGCGGGCGGCACCGGATTCACCATCGTCGCCTCCCGGACCGGCGGCCCCGCCCGCACCCTGGTCTCCCCGGACGTGGCCACCTGCGCCGACTGCCTCACCGAACTGGCCGACCCGGCCGACCGGCGTCACCGGCACCCCTTCATCACCTGCACCCACTGCGGGCCGCGCTTCACCATCGTCACCGGGCTGCCGTACGACCGCGCCCACACCACCATGGCCCCCTTCCCCATGTGCCCCGACTGCGCCCGGGAGTACGCGGACCCGGCCGACCGCCGCTTCCACGCCCAGCCGGTCGCCTGCCCGGCCTGCGGCCCCCGCCTGAGGCTGCTCACCGGGCGACCGCCCCGCGAGAGCGCCGGCCCGGACCCGGTCGCCGAGGCCCGCCGGCTCCTGGCGGGCGGGGCGATCCTCGCCGTCAAGGGCCTCGGCGGCTACCACCTGGCCTGCGACGCCACCCACCCGGGCGCCGTCGCCGAGCTGCGCCGGCGCAAGGCCCGCGGGGACAAGCCCTTCGCCCTGATGGCCCGGGACCTCGCCGACGCCGAGCGGTTCGCCCACATCGGCCCCGGGGAACGGGAACTGCTCACGGGCGCCGTACGGCCCATCGTGCTGCTCCGCCGCCGCGCCGGCGCAGGCGGCCCGGACGGGGTCGCCCCCGGCTGTCCGGACCTCGGTGTGATGCTCCCGTACACCCCCGTCCACCACCTGCTGCTCGGCCTGCCCGGGGACCCCCCGGGGCCCCGGCTGCTCGTCATGACCAGCGGGAACCTCGCGGGGGAGCCCATCGTCACCGACGACGCCGAGGCCCTGGACCGGCTCGCCGCCCTCGCCGACGCCTGGCTCACGCACGACCGCCCCATCCACGTGCCGTGCGACGACTCCGTGGTGCGGGTGTGCGACGGCGAGACGCTGACCGTACGCCGCTCGCGCGGGTACGCCCCGCTCCCGCTGACCCTGCCGGTACCCGTCCCCGCGAGCCTCGCCGCGGGCGGGGACCTGAAGAACACCTTCTGCCTCGGCGAAGGGCGCCAGGCCTGGCTGTCCGCCCACATCGGCGACATGGACGACCTCGCCACCCAGTACGCCCTCGAACGCGCCGAGCGGCAGCTGGAGTCCATCACCGGCGTCACCCCCGTGCTCCTCGCCGCCGACCGGCACCCCGCCTACCGCTCCACCCGGTGGGCGGAGCGCGCCGCGGGCGCCCGGCCGCTCGTCCGCGTCCAGCACCACCACGCGCACATCGCCTCCACCCTGGCCGAGCACGGCCGGGGCGCCGGCCGCCCGGTGATCGGGGTCGCCTTCGACGGCACCGGCTACGGCGACGACGGCGCCGTGTGGGGCGGCGAGGTCCTCCTCGCCGACTACGCCGGGTTCACCCGGTTCGCCCACCTGGCCTACGTCCCGCTGCCGGGCGGAGACGCGGCCGTGCAGCGCCCGTACCGCATGGCGCTGTCCCATCTGCGGGCCGCGGGCATCGACCGGACCCCGGAGCTGCCCTGCACGGCGGCCTGCCCGCCCGGAGAACTCGCGCTGCTGGAGCGTCAGCTGGAACGGGGTCTGAACTGTGTCCCGACCTCCAGCATGGGCCGCCTCTTCGACGCCGTCTCCTCCCTGGCCGGCATCTGCCACGTGGCCGGCTACGAGGCGCAGGCCGCCATCGAACTGGAGGGCGCCGCCCTGGGCGCGAGCGAAGCCGGTCCCGGACCCGGCTACACCTTCGGCCTGCACGCGCCGCCCGGCCCCGACGGCGGGCCGGTCACCGCCGATCCGGCGCCCGTACTGGCCGCCGTGGTGGCCGACGTCCGCGCCGGCACGGACCCGGCGCTGATCGCCGCCCGCTTCCACACCTCCGTCGCCGCCCTCGTCGCCACGCTCTGCGCGCTCGCGCGCGAGCGGCACGGCCTGGACACCGTCGCCCTGACCGGCGGGGTCTTCGCCAACACCCTGCTCTCCTCGATGTGCGCCCGGCGCCTCCGCGCGGCCGGATTCACCGTCCTGCGGCACGGCCGGGTCCCCCCGAACGACGGCGGGCTGGCCCTCGGCCAGCTCATGGTGGCCGCCGCGCACCACACGCCCTGACACACCCCTGACACGCCCACAGCAAGGAGAAACCCATGTGCCTGGCGGTGCCCGGCAGAGTGCTCGACATCGGGGAGAAGGACGGCACCCGCATGGCCACCGTCGACTTCGGCGGTGTGCAGAAGGAAGTGTGCCTGGAGTATCTGCCGGACCTCCAGGTCGGCGAGTACGCCATCGTCCACGTGGGCTTCGCCCTGCAGCGCCTCGATGAGGAGTCGGCCAAGCAGACCCTCGAACTCTTCGCGCAACTCGGCATGCTCCAGGAGGAGTTCGGCGACCCGTGGGAGCAGGCCGCAGCGGCCGGCGGTGAGCCCTGGCCCTTCACCGACGATCCCGGTTCCGCCCCCGGGCCCGCGCCCGCCCTCGCCGCACCGCAGGAGGAAGTCCAGCCGTGAAGTACATCGAGGAGTTCCAGGACCCCGACCTCGCCCGCCGGCTGCTCGACGACATCCACGCCACCGTGACCCGGCCCTGGGCCCTGATGGAGGTCTGCGGCGGCCAGACCCACACCATCATCCGGCACGGGATCGATCAACTGCTGCCGGAACAGGTGGAGCTGATCCACGGCCCGGGCTGTCCGGTGTGCGTCACCCCGCTGGAGGTCATCGACAAGGCGCTGGAGATCGCCTCCCGCCCCGATGTGATCTTCTGTTCCTTCGGGGACATGCTCCGGGTGCCCGGGACCGGCCGCGACCTGTTCCAGGTGCGCAGCGAGGGCGGCGACGTACGCGTCGTCTACTCCCCGCTCGACGCCCTGCGGATCGCCCAGGAGAACCCGAAGCGCCAGGTGGTCTTCTTCGGCATCGGCTTCGAGACCACGGCGCCGCCCAACGCCATGACGGTCCACCAGGCGAAGAAGCTGGGCATTGCCAACTTCAGCCTGCTGGTCTCCCACGTCCGCGTGCCCCCGGCGATCGAGGCGATCATGCAGTCGCCGAGCTGCCGGGTCCAGGGCTTCCTCGCCGCCGGGCACGTGTGCAGCGTGATGGGCATGGGCGAGTACCCCGAACTGGCCGCGCGGCACCGGGTCCCGATCGTGGTGACGGGATTCGAACCGCTGGACATCCTGGAGGGCGTACGCCGGGCCGTACGGCAGCTGGAGCGCGGCGAGCACACGGTCGACAACGCCTACGCGCGCGCCGTGCGCCCCGAGGGCAACCCGGCCGCCCTCGCCATGCTGGAGGACGTCTTCGAGGTCACCGACCGGGCCTGGCGGGGCATCGGCGTCATCCCCGACAGCGGCTGGCGGCTGTCGGAGCGCTACCGCGACTTCGACGCCGAACACCGCTTCTCGGTCACCGGCATCAACACCCGTGAACCGGCCGAGTGCCGCAGCGGCGAGGTGCTCCAGGGGCTGCTGAAACCGCACGAGTGCGAGGCCTTCGGCACGCTGTGCACCCCGCGCAGCCCGCTCGGCGCCACCATGGTCTCCAGCGAGGGCGCCTGCGCCGCGTACTACCTCTACCGGCGGCTGGAGCTGGGGACCGTGCCCGCCGCCAAGACCGCCGCGACCGCCGGGACTGCCGCGCCGGTCCCGACCGCCCCGCTGGAGGCGAGCCCCGTTGTCTGACACCGCACTCGACATCACGGGCTGGACCTGCCCGGCCCCGCTGCGCGACCGCCCCCGTGTGGTCATGGGCCACGGCGGCGGGGGCGCACTCTCCGCCGAACTGGTCCAGCACCTCTTCGCCCCCGCCTTTGGCGGTGACGTGCTCGCCCAGCTCGGGGACTCCGCGGCCGTCTCCCTCGGCGGGGTCCGGCTGGCCTTCTCCACCGACTCCTACGTGGTGCGGCCGCTGTTCTTCCCCGGCGGCTCCATCGGCGACCTCGCGGTCAACGGCACGGTCAACGACCTGGCCATGAGCGGAGCCGAAGCCGCCTACCTCTCCTGCGGGTTCATCCTGGAGGAGGGCGTCGAGATGTCGGTCGTGGCGCGCGTGGCCGAGGCCATGGGCACGGCCGCGCGCGCCGCGGGCGTGGAGGTCGCGACCGGCGACACCAAGGTCGTGGAAGCGGGCCACGGGGACGGCATCTACATCAACACCGCGGGCATCGGCATCATCCCCGACGGGGTGGACCTGCGCCCGCAGCGCGTCGTACCCGGTGACGTCGTCATCGTCAGCGGCGAGATCGGGCTCCACGGCGTGGCGATCATGAGTGTCCGCGAGGGGCTCGAATTCGGCGTCGACATCCAGAGCGACTGCGCGGCCCTGGGCGGCCTCGTACGGAGCATGCTCGCTGTCACCCCGGACCTCCACGTCCTGCGCGACCCCACGCGGGGCGGCCTGGCGGCCTCCCTGAACGAGATCGCGGCCGCCTCGGGCACCGGCGTCGTGATCCACGAGGGCCGCGTTCCCGTCCCCGCCGCCGTCGCGAACGCCTGCGCGATCCTCGGGCTCGACCCGCTCTACGTGGCCAACGAGGGCAAGCTGGTCGCCTTCGTGCCCCGCGAGCACGCCGACGCCGTCCTCGACGCCATGCGCGCCCATCCGCTGGGCCGTCGCGCGGCGGTGATCGGCGAGGCCGTCGACGCCCACCCGGGCCTGGTCGTGGCCCGTACCGGCCTCGGCGGCACCCGCGTGGTCGACCTGCCGATCGGCGAGCAGCTGCCGCGCATCTGCTGACCGGCAGGGCCGGCGCCCAAGATGGGTGCCGGCCCCGATGTGCGGTGGCGGTGGGCCGGGTGATGCTGAGGATGCCCGCAGCATCCCTTCCCGGCCACCGCCGGGAGGCGCCGCCACCGCTTCGAGAAGACGCCCCGGACGCCGAACGCGCCGTGCGTCCCGACGGCGTTGACATGGAGCGGCTCGTGCCCTCGGCAGTGCACCCGCTCCTTCGTTCCGGCCCGGCCGACGGAAAGGAGCGGGGTCATGCCGCGATCCGAGGATGTGAGGACCACCGGCACCGATGCCCGGCCCGGGCCCCGGCCCGCGGACGGTCGCCGGCCCAGGCCCCGCGCGTACCGCCGGGCGGGCGCCTGGCTGGCCGTGGCCCTGGGGGTCTGGGCCGCGGTGGCCGGGGCCACCCTGCCCAACGGGCTCGTGCTCGCGGCCGGCCTGGTCGTGGCCGCGCTGGCGGTGAACCGCCTGGGCGCGGAGCCCCGTACGCCCCGTCGGGCGAAGCCGGCGGCACCTCCCTGACCGCTACGGCCGCCCGGCGGGATCCTGGTCGGGAGCCGGCTCCGCGGCGGCCCCGGCCTCCGGGGACCTCGCGGGGGAGGGCACGGCCGCGAGCAGCGGCGTGTGCACGGCGCGCCGCCCCCGGAACCAGGCGGCCAGCGGCTCGGTGTACCGGGCGGTGAGCGGCCCGATCACCACGAGGATCAGCACGTAGGCGGTGGCCAGCGGCCCGAGGGCCGGTTCGATGCCCGCGGTGACGGCGAGACCGGCGATGACGATCGAGAACTCCCCGCGGGCGACGAGGGTGCCGCCGGCCCGCCAGCGGCCGTTGACTCCGACCCCGGCGCGCTTCGCGGCCCAGTACCCGGTGGCGATCTTCGTACCGGCGGTCACCAGGGCCAGCGCGAGCGCCGGAAGCAGCACGGGCGGGATGCTGGCCGGGTCGGTGTGCAGGCCGAAGAAGACGAAGAACACCGCAGCGAACAGGTCCCGGAGCGGGCTGAGCAGGGTGTGCGTACCCTCGGCCACCTCACCGGAAAGGGCGATGCCGACCAGGAACGCCCCGACCGCGGCGGAGACCTGCAACTGCTGGGCGATGCCCGCGACCAGCAGGGTCAGGCCGAGGACGACCAGGAGCAGCTTCTCCGGGTCGTCGCTGGAGACGAACCGGGAGATGAGCCGGCCGTAGCGGACGGCCACGAACAGCACCGCGCCCGCCACGCCGAGGGCGATCGCCAGGGTCAGACTGCCGGCCGCGAGGCCGACCCCGGCCAGCAGCGCGGTGACGATGGGCAGGTAGACGGCCATGGCCAGGTCTTCCAGGACCAGCACGCTGAGGACGACCGGGGTCTCACGGTTGCCGAGCCGCCCGAGATCCCCCATCACCTTGGCGATGACGCCGGAGGAGGAGATCCAGGTGACCCCCGCCAGGACCACGGCGGCCACCGGCCCCCAGCCCATCAGCAGCGCGGCGACCGCGCCGGGTACGGCGTTGAGGGTGAAGTCGACCAGCCCGGCCGGGTACTGGGTCTTGAGATTGGAGACCAGGTCGGTGGCCGTGTACTCCAGCCCCAGCATCAGCAGGAGCAGGATGACGCCGATCTCGGCGCCGATCGCCACGAACTCCTCGCTCGCGCCCATGGGCAGCAGTCCGCCCGTGCCGAAGGCGAGACCGGCCAGCAGGTACAGGGGTATCGGGGAGAAGCGGAAGCGCCCGGCGAGTCTGCCCAGCAGACCCAGGCCCAGGATGATCGCACCGAACTCGATCAGGAAGAGGGCGGAGTGCACAGGCGATCACTCCCGTCCGAGTATGGAGGCGGCCGCGTCCACGCCCTCGCGGGTGCCGATCACGATGAGCGTGTCCCCGCCGGCGAGACGGAAGTCGGGCGCGGGGGAGGGGCGGGCCTCGGCCCGCCGCAGGACCGCCACGATCGAGACACCGGTCTCCGTCCGCATCCGGGTCTCGCCCAGCAGCCGGCCGTTCCAGTGCGAGTGCGCGGACAGCTCGATGCGCTCGGCGACCAGCCCCAGGTCGGTGGTGTGCAGCACGTTGGGGCTGTGGTGGGCGGGCATCAGGGCGTCGATCAGCGAGGCGGTCTCGGCCCCGGACAGGTGCAGCGACTGGGCGCACGCGTCAGGATCGTCCGCGCGGTAGACGTTCACCGTACGGGTGCCGTCGCGGTGGGCGATCACCGACAGATGGCGCCGCTCGCGGGTGGTGAGGTCGTACTGGACCCCGATGCCGGGCAGCGGCGTGGTGCTCATCCGTGGAGCAGGCACAGCTCTGTCCCCCCTTGCTTCGTGTTCGGCGGTGGTGCGGCGCAGCGTCGGCGGAAGACGGCTTCCGGCTGCCGCGCGGGCTCATGGTGCCATCTCGCGCAGGGGGCGGGATATGGGTGTCGGCACGGATGGACAAGACCCCCGACGGACGACAGGCTGAAGCGGGGACACCGGTCCCACCGCAGGTGCGGGGGCGTATCGGCGGGGATAGTGGAAGTGAGCGGTCCGCCGGAGCGGCGGACCCCGGAACGAGGGGAGGGACGCCCGTGTCGCTGTACTGGCGGATCTTCCTGCTCAACGCGGCGGTCCTCGTCACCGCCGTCCTGCTGCTGTTCGGCCCGGTCACCGTCTCCACCCCGGTCCTCTTCGGCGAAGCCGTGGTGCTGCTCGCCGGGCTGGCCGCCATGCTGATCGCCAACGCCGCCCTGCTCCGGATCGGGCTGGCACCGCTCGGCCGGCTGACCCGCGCGATGAGCGCGGTCGACCTGCTGCGCCCCGGCGGCCGGGCACGAGTGGAGGGCCCCGCCGAAGTGGCCGAGCTGACCACCTCCTTCAACGCCATGCTGGGCCGGCTGGAGGCCGAGCGGGCCGGCAGCAGCGCCCGCGCCCTCTCCGCGCAGGAAGCCGAGCGACGGCGCATCGCCCAGGAACTCCACGACGAGGTCGGCCAGACCCTCACCGCGGTCCTGCTCCAGCTCAAGCACGCCGCCGACCGCGCCCCGGCCCCCTTGCGGGAGGAGCTCCGCCAGGTGCAGGAGACGACCCGCACCAGCCTGGACGAGATCCGCCGCATCGCCCGCAGGCTGCGCCCGGGGGTCCTGGAGGAGCTCGGGCTGCACAGTGCCGTGCGCGCGCTGACGGCCGAGTTCACCAGCGGGTCGCTGACCGTGCGGCACGTCATCGGCCCCCGGGTGCCCCCGCTGGACGAAGCGGCCGAACTCGTCGTCTACCGGGTCGCCCAGGAGGCCCTGACCAACGCCGCCCGCCATGCGGGGGCGAGCGAGGTAGAGGTGCACCTGTCGGGCCGGACCGGCGGGGCGGTCCGGCTGCTGGTTCGGGACAACGGCCACGGCGTCGGCCCCGCCGGCGAGGGCGCGGGGATCCAGGGCATGCGGGAACGGGCCCTGCTGATCGGCGCGGACCTCACCATCGGGACCGGCCCGCGGGGCGGCACCGACGTACGGCTGGACGTACCCGCCGCCACCACGGCCACCACCGAGACCACGGAGGGCACGAGTTGAGCACACCCAGGCGGCCGCCGACCCGCGTCCTGCTCGCCGACGACCACGCCCTCGTACGGCGCGGGGTCCGGCTCATCCTCGACGCCGAGCCGGACCTGACGGTGGTCGCCGAGGCCGGGGACGGGGCGGAGGCCGTCGCCCTGGCCCGTACCGGGGAGGTGGACCTCGCCGTCCTCGACGTGGCCATGCCCCGGATGACCGGACTGCAGGCCGCACGGGAACTCTCACGGCTGCGGCCGGAGCTGCGCATCCTCATCCTGACCATGTACGACAACGAGCAGTACTTCTTCGAGGCGCTCAAGGCCGGGGCCGCCGGGTACGTCCCCAAGTCGGTCGCCGACCGCGATCTGGTCGAGGCGTGCCGGGCGGCGATCCGGGACGAGCCGTTCATCTATCCCGGGGCCGAGACCACCCTCATCCGCAACTACCTGGACCGGGCCCGCCAGGGCGATCCGCTGCCCGCCCGGGCGATCACCGAGCGCGAGGAGGAGATCCTCAAGCTCGTCGCGGAAGGCCACTCCTCGAAGGAGATCGGCGACCTCCTCGTCATCAGTGCCAAGACGGTGGAGCGCCACCGGGCCAACCTGCTCCAGAAACTGGGGATGCGCGACCGGCTGGAGCTGACCCGGTACGCGATCCGGGTCGGGCTCATCGAGCCCTGATCCACAGGACACACCCCTAGTAGCTACGAGGTGGTGCCACCCGGGCCCCGACCCCCAGCATGGCGCGGGAGACCGCCCGTCCGGGCGCCGTCCACAGGGGCCGGGAGGGGAAGACGTGCTGCGGTATCCGAGCAGGCTGTGGGCGATGGTGCTGATGTGCCTGGCGGGACTGGTGCTGGCGGGTACGCCCGCGCCTGCCTCCGACTTGGCCTTCGCCTCCGCGCCCGCGCCCGCCTCCGCTCCGGCTGCGCCGAAGCCGCTGTTCCAGCTGCCGTTCCCGTGCGGGACCACCTGGCAGCTGAACACCTGGGGCCACGATCCGGCGCTGGACATCGTGGTGGAGGGCAACACCGGCTCCGACGGCCTGCCCGTCCAGCCGTCCGCCGCCGGCACGGTGTCCGCCACGTACTGGACCAACGGCTCGGGCAACACCATCCAGATCAACCACGGCAACGGCTGGTTCACGGCGTACTACCACCTGAAGGACGACCCGGCGGCCTACGTCAGGAAGGGCGACGCCGTCCAGCCGTCCACGCGGATCGGCCGGATCGGTACCTCGGGCGCCTCCGAGTGGTCCCACCTGCACTATGAGCAGCGCTACCTGGCCTCGGGCGACTTCACCGACGAGAGCCACCGCGTGCCGGCCCACTTCGACGGGGTCGAGTACTCGGGAGCCGCCAAGGAGTGGCCGAGCGTCACCAGCCGCAACTGCGCCGGCACACCGCCCCCCGCCTGGCAGGACTGCCCGCCCGGCTACGTCTGCTTCTACTCGGGGGCGAACGGCACGGGTACCGTCTGCCGCTCCGCCGCCGACGAGCCCCGGAGCACGTGCGGGCTGCGCAGGTCCTTCTTCAACAACGGGACGGTGCAGCCGGGTTACGACCACGTGCAGGTGTACTTCCGGGAGGGAGGCAGTGCCTGCCTGCACCGCGGCTGGGACGAGGGGCGCGGAAACCTTCCCGCCGGGGGCCGGACCATCGAGCGCTTCCAGTGGCGAGGGGAGTGCTGAAGACAAGCCATTGTTGCGGGAACGATTGATTCCGCTGGCTAGCCTTCCCCTGCACCTTCGGGGAAGGAAGCAGCGTGAACAGCATCATCGTGGTTCCGGGGCCCACCATGTCCCCGGCCGCACAGATCCGCCTGGCACCGGGGCAGACCCTCCGTTTCGGCCGTGAACCCCTTCGTCGCACCCACACCGGCGCGGGCCTCCGCGACACCGGCGTCCGCCACACCGGCGGCGGCAGCGGCCCGCACACCCTGCATGTCCCGCACGCCGGCGTCTCGCGTTCGGCGGGGGAGATCACCGCGACAGCCACGTACTGGTCGCTCAGCAACTTCTCCCGCTCGGCGACGTACGTGGTCGAGAACCCCGAGGGCGCCGGCGAGCACATCAAGATCGCCCCCGGCCGGCTGGACGCACCGGTCCCGTTCGAATTCGCCCGGCTCGTCCTGCCCGCCGGTTCCGAACTGCTCACCCTGGACGTCTGGGCGCCGCGCCACGACTACGCCGACCGGGACGCTCCCGGCGAGCCCGACGGGGAGCCGACGGTACTGCCCTTCCCGCTCGACCGCTCCAGCCGGTACTTCCTGGTCCTCACCGCGCTCTGCGAGCCGAGGCTGCGCGGCGAACCGCACGCGCCCCTGCCCACCGTCGAGCAGGTGGTCGAACGGCTGAAGCCGTCCTGGCCCGCGGCCAACCGCGCCGCCGTGCAGTGGAACATCGACTACCTCGCGGTCAAACTGCGCCTCAAGCCAGGCCCCGACACGGCTGATACCGGGCCGCGGCTGGTCGGCAAGAAGGAGACCCTGGTCTCGCTGGCCCTGCGCTTCGACCTCGTCCGCGAGACGGACCTGGCGGCCCTGCCGGCCGCCCCGACCGGTAGCGCCCGCTGACCGGGCGAGCCGGGCACTCCGGCGCCCTCGACGTCCCGGCCGGCTACCGCGTCGGCCCCTGGGTCGTGGGTCACCTGCTGGGGGCCGGCGCCTTCGGCAGCGTGTACGCGGCCCTGCGCGCCGCACCCGAGCCGGGCCTGCCCGCCCGGGCGGCGCTCAAGGTCCTGCCGACCGGTACCCACACCCCGCGCCGGCTACGGCACCTCGTCGAGCTCGCCGAGCGCGAGACCGAGGTACTGCGCCGGGTCCGCACACCCCGGCTGATCAGGCTGTACGAGGTGCTCACCGTCGACGACCCCGGCCGGCCCGAACTCGACGGCGCCACCGTCCTCGTCCTGGAGGAGGCGCAGGGCTCCCTGGACGCCCTGCTGGCCGACGGAGTGCCACGGACCGGGCCCGCCCTGCTCGCCCAGGTCTGCGAGGGGCTCGACCAACTGCACCGGGCCGGCTGGGTGCACGGCGACCTCAAGCCGGGCAACGTCCTGCTGATGGCCGACGGTACGGCGCGGCTGGGCGACTTCAACATGGCCGCGGAGCTGGAGGGCACCCACGCCTACTCCCCGGCCTTCGCCACGCCCGACTACACCCCGCCCGACCTGCTCTGGTCGGAGGTCGGCGAACGCGGTACGAAGATCCGCCCGACGGCCGACATCTGGGCCTTCGGGGTCCTGGCCCACGTCGTGCTGACCGGCGCACTGCCGCTGCCCGGAGGCACCCCCGCCGCCCGCCGGGACGCCGCGCTGCGCTACGCCCGGGGCGAGGACGAGCTGCGGCTGTCGCCGGAACTTCCGGAGCACTGGCGGGACATCGTCCGCGACTGCCTGGCCCGAAGACACGAGGACCGGGCCGCGCACACCGCGGCGTCGCTGCTGCACCGGGTGGAGGCGGCGGCCGCCGGCGCCTCGCCCGCCGCCCCGCCGGCCGCCCCGCGCGGTCCCGGACCACGCCGGCGGCGCCGCGCGCTGATCGCGGCCGGTACGGCGGCGCTCGCCGCCGGTCTGGGCGCCGTATGGGGCTCGGGGCTGTTCCACCTCGGGGACTCCGCCGGGGCGCTGGGGTACGACCGGTGTTGGCGCGGGGCGGTCTGCTTCTTCTCGGAGGAGGACGGCCGGGGCGAGATGTGCTCCTGGGTCGACGGCGGCTCCGACTGGATCGACGGCCCGGCCCCCTGCCCCTGGACGGCCCGCAGCGCGCCCCGCTCGGTCTTCAACAACGGCTTCGACCTCACCCAGGGGGCGACCAAGGTCGACGTCCTCTACTACGGCCAGGCCGCCCAGCAGGAGCCGCTGGGCTGCGTGAAGGTGCGTACGAGAACCAACTTGACCGGCGAGGTCCGGCCCCGCTCCCACGCCTGGGTACCGAACTGCTGACGACTCCCCGGCCCGCCTCCCCGCCGCCCGACCGAGCAATTCGAGCCAATCGCTCCGATCGGGGGGACCGGACGCTGGAACCGAGTGCCGAGTGCCGGGTGCCGGGTGCAAGGAAGCTGCCGGTCCGCCCTTTGGGCCCGGCGCGGCGCGGCTGCCGGGGAGTACCTGCCGGCGGAGCCTCCCGCAGCATGCACACCGCCACCGCCACCGCCACCGCCACCGCGGCAGGCGTGGCGTTCACACCAGGTCCGCCACGAGCAGGTCGAGTGTGGCCTCCTCGTGGAGGGCCAGGCCGAGCGCGGCCATGGCCGGGGCGAGGGCCGGATCCCAGTCCGCGGTGGTCGGCGGGCCGGTGAGCGGGTGCTGTGGGACGTTGCGGGCCCGGGTGCGGGCGGCGAGCGCCTCGTAGTCTTCGGCGCCCATCCGCCAGGGCTCCGCGCCGTAGCGGTGGACCACGCGGTTGGCCAGGGCTATGCCCGGCCAGTCGAAGTCGCCGTGGTAGGCGAAGCGGCAGCCGGTGGCGGCGAGGGCGTCGAGGAGGGTGAGGACCACGGTCGCGGCACTCCCCGAGGTGCACACCAGAGGTTGTGAGCAGGCGGTGTCGGCCGCGGCCTCCACCACGCGCGGGTTCTCGCAGATGCGGACGAGGGTGCCGGCCGGCAGCGAGAGCCGCAGGGCGTGCAGGTCGCGCAGGGTGAGGTGGGTCTCCACGTGATGGACCGCTCGTTCGTACAGCGAGCGTTCCCGCCAGCTCCCGCCGTCGGGGCGCAGGCCGTAGGCGAGGACCGTGCTGGACACCTCGTCCGGTGTGACGGATGCGAGCCGCCACACGGCGCGGCGTCCGGCCGCGTCGTCGGGGAGCTCGGTGTCGTGGGCGAGGGCGATGCCCCGTTGGACGAGGCGCGCGAGCCAGGTCCCGTCGTCCAGGCCGTGGGCCGATCCGGTCGCTTCGGCGGCGAGGTCGCCCCGCCCCCGTGCGCCGGCCCGCTCGGGACCGAAGAGCAAGGTGAGGATGTGGACCGCCTGCTGGAGCGTGCGGACCGCCATCTCGGGTGTCACACCGCTGGGTACGCCCGTGCGGCGCAGCCCGTCGTACCAGCGCCAGGCCCAGTCCTCGTCGGTGAGCCGGCAGCCCTCCAGGGCCGCGGCGAGCGAGGACCACACCTCATCACGCCGCGCCCGGGCCTCCGTCCGGGCGGCGCGGCGGTCGGTGAGCGCCGGTCCCAGCTCATGGAGCACGTCCCTGAGACCGAGGCCGGCGGCCGAGGACCGCAGCCGGGTGTCGAGCGAGTCGAGCCGCACCGTGGCGGTGGCCCCCGTGACCGGCTTGCCGAGCAGGAGCGACAGGTCGTTCCTCTCCTGTACCGCCAGTCCGGACAGCCGCACCGAGCCGGTGGCCCGGAGGCCGTTGCCCTCCAGGCGCTTGCGCGCCGATTCCCAGAGCCGGACGAGCCCCGGACCGGCCAGCCAGTCATGGGTGGCGGCGGGGAGCCGGCTCATACGGACATCAGGCGCCGGTGCCGACCGTTCCAGGTGTAGTGCAAGGTGGCCACCCCGCGGGCGTGCGGGTCGCGGAGGCACTCGTAGATGTGCAGGGAGGGCACCTCGGGCCAATTGCCCATGAGCCTCTCGCTGGTGAGGACGAAGTCGAGGTCGAGGTCGACGAGGATGCGGCCGAGCCGGCCGTGGGTGGGTTCGTCGACCTTGGCGAAGGCGTCGTCCAGGAGGATCAGCCGGGGAGCGTGCGGTGCGGACTCGCCGAGGGTCGTGAAGTGGGCGGCGGCCGCGGCGAAGAGCACGAGATAGGAGAGCACGCGCTGTTCGCCCTGGCTGAGTCCGGTGCGTCCGGTGAGCCTGCGCCTGCGGCCGGGAGCGGCGTCCTCGACCACGAAGGTGTGGAAGCGGAACCAGTCGCGGTAGTCCAGCGCGGTGCGCAGGTGGGCGGCGTACCCGGCAGACGGATCGGTCCGGCGGGCCTCCTCGATCCGGCGCTGCAGCACCTCGCGCAGCTGCTCGCCCTGCTCACGCGTGCGCAGGATCGAAGGACTGCGCAGCAGTTCGACGGCCGCCCGCACGTCGGCATCGACGTCGTCGTCCAGCTTCCACTGCAGTTCCACGCCGAGCCCGTGCGAGGTCCGTACGGTCCTGAGCGTGTCGTTCAGGGCGGAGACGAGGCCGGCAGCGGTGACGACCTGCGTGGACAAGTGGTCACCGAGTTCGCCGGCGAGGAAGCGCTGGAAGACCTCGCTCTCACGCTCGGTGAGCCGGCCGCGGGCCTCGGCGGCCCGGTCGGCGATGCGTTCTCCTACGACGGCGACGTCGTGCGGGCCGTGGTCGTCGACCAGGCGGCAGATCTTGATCCCGGCCAGTTCTTCGAGTTGCGCGTCGTACCCGCCGGCCAACTGGTCGCGCAGTGCCGTGTGCCCGTTGAGGAGTGTGCTGTCCGAAACCTCCTTCCCCGACCGGTCGAGACCGCCCCGCACCGCGTCGGCCAGCTCGCGCAGGGACCGGATGCGGTCACGGACGTCCGCACCGGGGTCGTCCAGCAGCAGTGCGGGCAGGGAGGAACGGTCCAGGGCGGCGCCACGGATCACCTCCGGACGACCGACCGCACCGCGCAGGGTGCTTCCCGCGGTGATGACGGCCGCCTGCCGGTCCAGCAGCAGTTCGCGGCTTCGCTTCTCGTCCTCCTCCGCACGGATCCTCCGGTCGCGGAGGTCGTCGTGCCCCCGCCGGGCTCCCGGCAGCGCCCCGGTGGCGGCTGCGACGCGCTGCCTGGTCTCCTCCTCGCGGGCGAGGATCTCCTCCTCGGAGGAGCCGACGGCTTCTTCGCGGGTGCGGAGGTCCTGCTGGGCCCTGCGCAGTTCCCCGAGTCGCAGGCCGTAGCCCTCCGCCGCCTCCAGGCGGTCGCCGTGGGCCCGTGCGTACCTGGCGTGATCGGCCCGGTGCCGGTCCAGCCCGTCGGCCACGCCGCGGATGGCCCGGCACATGCGTCCGGTCCCGTCGAGCAGGGTGGCGAGGGCGGTGCGTACGCGGTCCAGGGCGTCGGCGTCGGTGGGGAGGTCGTGGGCCGTCGCGGTCGCCTCCGCTTCACTGCGAGCCGCGACGGCCCGGGTGCGTGCCTCTTCCGCCAGGCGTGCCGCCTTCGTCGCCCTGGCCGTCATGTTCCGCAGGTCCTTCTCCCCGGAGTCGAGCTCGTGCCAGGCGCGGGTGAGGGACTGCGGCCGGGGGAAGCCGCGTTCCGCCGACGCCAGGTCCCGGCGGACGGCGTCGAGCCCGTCGAGCTGTCCGCGGTGGTCGGACAGCAGCTTCTCCGCCTCCGCCCACCGGACTTCCAGTTCGGCGAGCTTCCGGCGTCGTGTCTCGGCGCGTACGGCGGCGCCCACGTACTCGGCCCCGTCCTTGGAATGGCGGCCGCGCAGGGGACCGAGGCGCCAGCTGCCGTCGTGGAACACCGCGCAGGCGGCGGTGACTTCCCGGGCCGGGGCAAGGGCGACGGCGGACAGGAGGTGCCGGACCCGTTCGGGTGCGATGCCGGTGTCCGGGTGCGCTGCGGGGCGCAGCGCATCGACCAGAGTCGGTCCGTCCGGCAGTACGGCCCCCGGCTGGAGCAGGACGTCTCGCGTCAGGGGATCGAGGAGCGCTCCGTCCCAGGTCACCCAGGCGTCCAGCACCCCGCTCGCTTCGAGCGCCGCCTCCAGGCCCGCCCGGTCGGCGGGGGACAGGTCGTCACGGAAGTCCACCAGCCGGTAGAAGGGCGCTCCGGTGTTCGGATCGCGCTCGGCGGTGCGGTGGTACGGGACGGGCGGCTCCGGATCGGTTCGCCGCTCCCACTCCTCCTTCTCCCCGCTCAGGAGGTCGCGTTCCTCGGTCAGCCGGGCGACGCGCAGCGCGAGGCCGTCGCGCCGTTCGGTCAGCTGCACACCGTACGGCTCCAGCACCGTCAGGGCGGTCCGCTTCGCCTGCCCGTCGATGTCGGGCGGCAGCACCCGCTCGGCGAAGGGGGCCTGCGGCGAGGTCTCACAGGCGACCGTGGCACGGACCGCATCCAACGGAGGGCAGTCCGGGCCGGCCACGGCCCGCAGGCGCTCCAGCCACGCCTCCACCTGACGGAGGTAGCCCGCGCTCTCCTCGGCCACCTTCTCGCGGTGGCCTTCGAGGCGGCCCGCAGCATCCTCCGCCTCCCCTTCGAGCCGTTCGTGTTCGGCATCCGCGGCGGCAGCCCGCCCGCGTGCCTCCATCGCCCGGGCGACCAGGCCGACCACCTCCTGGACCCGCCGGATCCGGTGCTTCACCACCGTGCCGGCGTCCTCCAGCTGTCCTTGCCAGGACCGCAGGGCGGATTCCGCCGCGGTGGCGTCCACGGCGGTCACCCGTTGGTGCCGCACGATGCGGACTCCCGCGTCAGGTCCCGTGAGTTCCGCCGCCGAAGCCCCGGCCACATCCGCCCGGGGCAGGCCGACCGTCTCACCGAGATGGCCTGTGGGGAGTCCCGCCTTCTCGGCCTGCACGACGAGCTCGCGGTGATCCGTGCCCAGTTCGCCGAGGCGTTCGCCCAGCTGCCCGATGCCCTCGGCCAGGCGGTCTGCCGCGCCCTCTTCCGTGTCGTGCGCCTTGGTGAGCGCGGCGAAGGACGTTCCGGCCGACGTGTCCAGCGCGGCGACCGTGGTCCGGCGCTCGGACAACTCCTCCAGACTGCGGTACGCGCTGCTCGCACGCAGGGCGTCGAGTTCGGTCCGGGCGGCCTGCTCCTCCTCGCGCAGCGCGCTCAGACGTGCTTCGGCCTCGGCCTCCTGGCCCTTGAGGGCGCCCGTCCGCTTCGCCGCGTCCCCGGCCTGCAGGCGTTGCCGCGCCAGGGCGTCCAGTTCCGCGTCCACCTTCCCCGCACCCCTGAGCAGCACTCCGGACAGATAGCCGCGGTAGACGCCCAGGAAGGTGCGCAGGGCCCGGTCGGTACGCTCCAAGCGGCCGAGCTCCTCCCGGACGGCGTCGAGGTCGTGGAGGTTGCGCGCCACCTTCTCCACCACGTCGTCGTCGAGCCCGGGCAGCGTCTCGCTCAGCAGGGAGGCGACCCCGCCGGACTCGATCCGGTCCCCGACGGTGGGACGCCGCAGCCGGTGCAGGAGCTGTGTGAGGTTGCGGTACCGCGTGGTGTCGGTGATGCCGAACAGTTCACGCGCGACCCGCGAGCGGTGCTGGACGGAACGGTCCGTGACGTTCTCCGCGCCGACGGCCTCCTTGAGACGATCGACCGGCAAGGGCCTGCCCGCCTCGACCAGGCGGAAGTCCTCGCCGACCCGAAGCGGCGTGACGAAGAAGACCGGTACCGCCTTCTTCGTCGACTTCGACGCCCGGATGGCCGCCCCGAGGGTGAGGTACCGGACCCCACCGTCCTCCGTCGTCATGCGGAACTCGACCCACAGGTATCCGAGGCGGTTCGTCTGCTCGAAGCCGTCCAGCATCAGCCAGACGAGGCTCGTGCGACCCGTACCGGTGGCGTCCAGCGCGCGGGCGTCGCCGTCCAGCAGGTACGGGAGCAGCATCTCCAGGGCCTTGGACTTGCCCGCCCCGTTCTTCCCGCGCAGGAGCAGCCGTCCGTCGCCGAAGTCGAATTCCTGTTCGTCGTACTGCCAGACGTTGAGGATGCCTGCGCGGTGCAGGCGAAAGCGCGTGCCGGCCGAAGTGGCGGATCGCTGAAGGGGGATGGGGCCGTGTGCGCCCGGGGTCATAGCGGCAGCTCCTGCTGTATGTCGATGCCGGGTGTCGCTCCGGCGGGCCGGCGTTCGGTGACGTGAGTGGCGTAGCGCGCGGCCGCGGCGAGGAGTATCCAGTCGGTGTCGGTGTCGGTGTCGGCGGCGGCTGCGGTGGTGTCGGCGGTGCCGGGGCCGGTGCCGGCGGTGCCCGCCGCGCGGGCGCCCAGCACGTCGGTCACGGAGCGGCCCTCCGGGACCGCGTCGTCGTACCCCTCGGGCAGCCCCCGGCCGGTGGACCGGAGCGGACCGGCGGGGGCCACCAGCCGCATCCGGCTCAGCAGGTCCAGAACCGCCCTCCGCAACGAGGCGGGATCCTCCAGGTGGTCGCGCTGCCAGTTGCCGCGCTGCCCGTACTCCGTGACGAGCTCCGCCAGCAGCTCGTCCACCAGGCCGTCCGCAACGGCGACCCCGATGACGAGCCGCCCTCCCGTCGCCGGGTGCCCCGGCTCGGCGGGCCGCAGCCGTTCCACGAGGCGCTCCACCAGGAGGAGCGAAGCCTGGGCGACGGTTCCGGTACCGGGCAGGTGCAGGTCCGTCAGCTCCTCCTCAGGGTCCACCAGCGCCACGCCCTCGCCGCGGATCTCGGCCTCCAGCCCAAGGAGCTCGGAGAACGCCTGGGCCTCCCGGCGTTGCCGCGTCCGCAGCCAGTCCCTCTCGGCGTCGGTCAGCTCATCCAGGTACACGACGGGCGTTTCCACGAGCATCCGGCGCACATAGGTGCGGGGACCGCCGAACCCGGGGTCGGCAGCCCGCCTCACCAGGTCCGCCCCGTCCAGGCTCTGCGTGAGCGGGCCCGAAACGATGATCCGGGCGATCTCCCGGTCCACCGTGATCAGCGCCTCGCCGCCTTCCTCCTGCACGAGCGAGCCCACACTGCCTTCCGTCTCCGTCAGGACACCCCAGTCGATCAACTGGCGAAGGGCGGCGACCAGAGTCCGCTTCTCCACGGCCCGGCCCGTTTCCTCCAGCTTCACGCCCGCGTCGGCCGCCGCGGCCCTGATGTCGGCGACCAGCTGGGAAAGCAGCATCTGCTCCGGGGCGGTCACCAGCACGGACAGCGCGAGCGCGAGACAGGAGTAGGTGCGCGGGGTGAAGGCGGCACCGGTGGACCGCTCCAGCCGGTGTCCCGCGCCGGCGCCCAGTCCGGCCTTGAACAGCCTTGCGTAGGAGGTGTCGACCAGGAGCCGGTAGCCGAGCACCTGCTGGAACCGCTTGCCCAGCCAGTCGGCGTGCCGCCGTATCAGGGGGAACAGATCTGCGTAGGGACCGGCCGACGTCACCAGAGGACGGGCGAGTAGCAGCCGCCCGGCGGCACGGCGTTCGGTGGCCAGGGCCACGTCGTGTGCCGAAGGAAGCGTCACGACACGCCCACCTCGACCTCACGCCCGGCCGAGCCGGCCGCACGTCCGATCTCCAGCTCCAGGTCGTCCAGCAGAAGGTCGCCGTCGGCGGAGTGCAGCACCGTCCTCGCACCGGGGGAACGGCGTACGGTGAGCCGGACGCCGAGCTCGGCATCCTCGCTCTGCGCGGACTCCAGGCCGAACTCCGGCGCCTCGTCCAGGTCTCCTCCGGCTTCCCCGGCTTCCCCGGCTCCCGAGCGCCGCAGCCGGGCGTTCCCCAGTGCTGTCGCCAGCAGCTCCAGCAGCAGTCCGAGGGCCGCCGAGGTGAGGCGTACGTCTGCGAAGCGACCCGCAGCGCTGCGCAGTTCGTCCGCGGCCGCCCGTCTGGCCTCGGCCTGTGCACGGGCGGCCTCCTGCAGGTGCCGCTTCTGCGCCGAGTGGTCCTCCATGGCCGACGCCCGGCCCCGCTGCGCGCGACTGCCCCGCTCGCGCAGCGCCACCGGCACCTCGACCACCGGGCCGTTCCACCAGCTGGTGTACGCGGGTACCGCCTCGTCGGAGGCCGGCGGGACACCCAGGTGGCGGGCGCCGTAGAGACCGAAGGCAGCGACCGCGATGTCGTGCGCGTCCTCCGGAGACGCCTCGTCGAACCACCGGGCGAGCCGGAGGAGGTCCTTGCGCCGCGACATCTCCCCCGAGGCCGAACGCAGCATCCGCTTGGCGTTGGTCAGCAAGGACTGCAGCGCGCGCATGGTGGCGTCACGCAGCTGATCGACCTGGCTCCCCTGCCCGTCGACGTCGGAGAACCAGCCGCGCAGCCCCTCCCAGTCGGCCTTCTCCCGGCCCCGGCTGCGCTGCACCCGGCCCTCGGAGCGGCCGCCGGACCCCGGAACCCCTGACAAACCGCGGGCGTGGGCGTCGAGGCGCTCCAGCAGGCCGGGGAGGTGCGGCCACAGGAGGTCGAGGACCGACGCGATGCGGGGAGCGCGGAAGGCCACGTCCTCCCTGATCGCCTCGACGTAGTCGAGCAGCAGTTCCTTGAAGCCCTGGTACTCGGCACTGTCCAGGTCGTAGCGCGCCAGCACCTGACCGAGGTAGGCGTAGAAGTCCCGCACGGAGTCCGCGAACTCGGTGAACTGGACGAACAGCGTGCTGACCCGTTCCAGCGCGTCCTGCGGCTCTGTCCCGCCGGGCCTTTGCACCAGCTCGTTCAGCTCGCGCAGCCCGCGCTCGACCAGCGCCAGCAGCTCGCTGCTCACCTCGCGGGCCGCGTCCGCCCCGGCCAGGACCTCGTCGGCGTCCCGCTGGATCCGCTCGCCCAGCTTCGACAACTGGTAGCGGGACCGGGACCGCTGGTACTCGGTGATGCTCGACGCCTTCACCGAGTGGCTGCTCCGCAGCAAGGCACCCCAGTGCACCAGCCGTTCCAGCCGGGCGGTGAGCGTCTCCGCGTCCAGGGTGACCGCCGGCCCACCGGACTCGGCCAGTTTCGTCAGGACGTCCGGCACCGCGAGGTCGGCCAGGAGGGTGCCGCAGAAGACCCGCATGACGGCGACGTACTCCAGCCGCTCCGGCGCACTGAGATACGCGTATGCGTTCAGCCGTTGCCACGTATCGTCGCGGTCGGTCTCCGGTGATGACTTCTGTGCAGGTGCCCCCATGGCATCGAGGTTACGCACTGACACCGATGGCGTGAGGGGAGTTCGGCGATCTTCCGCGGGGCCCCGCCTCTGGCCGGAAAGGGGACCGGCCCTCCGCGTCCGGCCGAGACGGGGGAAGACGGTCACCAACCGATGCGGCGGCTCACGCTGAACGCCGCGCTCGACCTGTGGCCGTGAAAGAGCCTCAGTCCCCCGCCGGGGGCAGCAGGTGGGAGCAGGTCGAGCGTGCCACGAACGCGATGCCGTCGTAGTCCTCGGCCGGGACGAGCGGGGCGGTGTTCAAGCGGTAGAAGAAGCGTTGGACGTTGGCGCCGAAGCTGCGCTGTGCGTGCGGGGCGTGCAGCCAGGGCGCGGCGTCGGCGGGGGAACCCGCGGCGCGGAGGTCCGCGTAGTAGTCGCCGGGTACGGCGTGCGTGAGTCTGGCCTCCAGGGAGCGGAGGCCGGTGCCGATGCGGTGGCGGGCCGGCGGGCGCTGAAGATCGTTGCCGCGGCGGGCCAGGAAGGAGCCCTTGCCGAAGAGGAGGGCCAGCGCGTAGTAGGCGTCGCCGTACCGTTCGCGGAGTCTGCTGCCGAGGGCCGGCACCTGTTCCCCGTACGTGCCCTTCGCGATGTGCCCGTTGTGCGCCCAGACCATGACGCGCGCCCCGGGGTCGTCGTCCACGAGCCGGGCGACGGCCTCGGCCATGTAGCGGTCACGCGCGGCGTACACGCCGTCCTCCCCGGCCGAGGCCGCGAAGGGCCGGGTCACCAGGTCGGCGGCGCCGACCAGGATCCGCGCGTGTTCCAGAGCCTCGTCGGCGTCGTCGCCGGGACCCGACCGCTCGACGTGGTCCGCGACGAGGCGGGCGATCTCCTCGGCGCGCCGCATCAGGGCCTTGTCCGGGTCCGGAAGCGAGCCCGGGCGGGCCCGGGCCAGTACGTCCAAGGCGCCGACGCGCCCCGCCTGATCGGGTGCCGTCCGGCGCAGAAAGGCGGTGACGGCCTCGACCGAGTCGGTGCAGAGCTGGGGGTCCGTTCCCGCGAAGCGGACCCGGTGCTCTTCGGGCAGGCCGCGGTTGTGGGCGCGCAGCCACTCGACGAGGTCGACCATCTCGCGGGTGCGCCAGGTCCAGAAGCCCAGCCGGGCGACGAGCCGTTCGGGGGCGCCCGTGCCGTACCGGACGTACGCGTCGAGCGCGCGGGCGGCGGACTGGCTGGCCTCCATGGCGAGGGTGGTGAACCCCTCCTCACGGACCAGGAACTCCACGATGCGGTGCTTCAGCCGGAAGAACTCGCCCGTGCCGTGGGTGGATTCCCCCAGACCGACGATCCGTGTCCCCCGCAGTGCCTCGCCCAGTGGCTTCAGGTCCTCCACGGGAGCGCCGGGGGTCAGGGTGCTCAAGGGGTGGGCGTGCTCGTTGAGCCATCGGGCGATGTCGTCGGGCACCGTTTTGCCTCTCCTCCCCGCGTGCGGCAGGGCGGCACGGCGGCACGTGGGCGCGCCCCGGCCTCGCGCACCCGTTCATGAACCAGTTCGTCGCCTCCCGGCAGGCCGCGAGGATCTCCTGGAGGTCCCGTGCGGAGTCCGGTCGGCCATGCTCGGATTACACTCCCGCGACGTTGACGACAACCTCGTCCACCCCCGCCCGATCGTATTCGGACAGCATGTCGAGGGCCTGCAGGACCAGCGCGTTCTCGCCTTCCCCAGGGCTCATGGCCAGAGGCTGCAGCGATGCCCGAACGCGGCGGAGCGGCGCGGTGACTTGAGTGAGCGGCCGCGATTGCCGTGCCGTGGGGACCGCACCGAACCGGCGAGTTCGGCGGGGATCACGCACGTCCGATCGAGGGTTCGTCCAGTGATTCCGGCCGGTCGTGCAGGCAGCGGCGCTGGGTTCAGTGGCAGAGCTCCATGATGGTGTCGTCGAAGTCGGGGAACTCCTGGACCGCCAGCTCGATCACGGCTGCCGCCGGCCGCCGCTGGTGCGGTGCGAATCCTTCGGCGATGGCTGCCAACTCCGGATTGGGGCGTGCGTTCCAGTCGGGCTCGTACGAGGTGGCGGCTTCCCAGGGGCCGAAGCCGTCGGCCAGTAGCCACAGGAAGTCGCCCAGGTCGCGGGCGACGACACCGGTCTCTCCCTCGGACCCGAGGAAGACGACGGGCTGCTCGGCCAGAGGCCGGCTCGGGCGGATGAGCCAGAACGCCGCGTACCCGCCCGTGCCGTCCTGTCCGAACACGCGGAAGTCGCTGCCGTCCAGTTCGTCGTTCCCGGTCCATGCCTGGAACCAGTCGGTGGTCTCGGCAGCTGACAGGAAAGCCTGGAAGGGCTCGAAGTCGACCCCGGTCTTCCCATCGGCGTAGTCGAATCGAACGGCCATCGCAGTGGCCAGCGCGGCGGGGAACTGTCGGTCATCGGTCATCGGTCGGCGTCACGGAGACAGGCTAGCCAGGGGATCGGACATCGACGCTCTACGGGCCTGCCCCAAGGTGCGGGGGTGTGCCCGGCATGGGCCGGCCGGCTGCGGGTTCTCCCCGGGTTCTCCCCAGGAGCCCTGGGGGCCACTTCCGGACCTTCGCAGGAGCGAGGTTGGTCAACGGTGCTGATGTGCGGTCTACAGCCAGTCGCGCTTCTTGAAGATGACGTACAGGCTGACGCATACCGCTGCCATCAGGAGAATGGCGAAGGGGTAGCCCGCTGCCCAGTGGAGCTCCGGCATGGCGTCGAAGTTCATGCCGTAGATGGTTCCCACCAACGTGGGGGCGAAGAGGATGGCGACCCAGGCGGAGATCTTCTTGAAGTCGTCACCCGCACGCCGATGACCTGCGAAAATCGACTGGGAAGGCGCTCTGACCTGTGGCGATCCGTCTTTCCGACCCTTTCGCCCTGCTGTCGCCGTCCTGGTACTGACCCTGACGTTCTGGGCGGTGATCTGGCCTTACCTAGTAGGGGCGGTGGCCCTCGGCGTAGTCAGTGGTGGCGGTTGGTGGCTGTGGAGGACGGACCGTCTCGTGCGGGGCAATGACCAAAGGTGGCGCCACGAGAATGGGATCAGCGCGGGCCATCGGACGCTCGCCGAGGTCGACGTGATGGACGGCACGCGGTTCGAGGACTTCGTGGCCGACCTCTGCCGACGGGACGGCTGCACGGAAGTCCGCCGCGTCGGCCGCACGGGCGACGACGGCGCCGACGTACGTGGACGGCTGCCCGACGGTCGCACAATGGTGATCCAGTGCAAGCGGTACAACCCGAAGCGGAAGGTGTCCAACGGAGAGGTCCGCAACCTCCTCGGCTCCCAGGTGCACTTCAAAGCCGAGGTCGCCGTCTTCGTCACCACCACGTACTTCAGCGCCCCCGCCGAACGCTGCGCGGTGCAGAACGGCGTCGTCGCTGTCCACCGCGATCATCTCGGCCTGTGGAACAACGGCGCTGCGCTCCCGTCGCTTACCGTGGTGAACGGCGCTGGCCAGGGAGACCATCGACACCGTACCCTCCGAAAGGACACGTACGAGTAGTTCCCTGGGAGCCGAAGGGGCACCCCGAGGCCCGCCGCGAGGCTGATGGTGTGGGCTTACCAGTGCCGTTGCCCGACCAGGGGTGGCCTGCGGCACCCCTGTGTGTTCGTCATCGGCAGACGAGGATGCCTCCCAGGCAGGTGACGCGGAACGCGCCTTCTGCATGGATGGTCTCTTCCACTCTTTCTCGGGCGCGCTCTACCGTCTCCTTGAAGGGGACACCCATCTGATCGGCCCATGCCTCGTACGAGGCCAGGTGGGCGACCACGGGCGCCGGGTCGGTCACTTCGATCACTCCTGGGAGGGGGATCGTCCGTACGTCCTCGAAGACGGCGCCGAGGACTGCGGGGGCGTCCTCCAGGGTGAAGCGGGCAGAGAGCTGGACGCGTGCCGGACCCTCTGGGATGCCGAGGACCTCGCCGGCGGCTCGTCGCCAGAGGTCTTCCAGTTCATGTTTGTCGGTGCGGCTGTTGGTGGATGCGATGGCGATGCCGCCCTTGGCCAGGACTCGGCCCAACTCCCGGACGGCGCGTGCCTGGTCCTCCACGTGGTACAGCATGTGCATGGCCAGGGCGGCGCCCAAGGACCCGTTCGCGATGGGGAGCTGCTGGACGTCCGCGGCCACGGCGCCAGCGATGCCTGCCAGGATTCCGGGGGAGACGTCCATGGGGAGAACGGTCAGGTCCGGCCGCTGGGTGCGTATCCGCTGTACGAACTTGCCGTTTCCGCAGCCCACGTCAGCCACCGCGCCGCGTACGCCTGCCAGTTCCTCCACGACGAGGCCGGGCAAGTCGTGCCGCGGGGTCTGCCACTGGTAGAGGGACTGGCGGGCTGCCAAGTGCCGGCCGGTGCCGTACGCCTGAGTGGAGAGGAGGTGCCGGTCGGTGACCGAGGGCTCGTTCGTGGGCTGGGTGCTCATCGCGGCTCCGTGGGTGTGCTGGTGATCGCGGGGCGGGAGGTGACCTCGTGGATGTGTTCACGGAGATCGACTACCGACCGAGAGTCACGGTACGGCCCGCTGGCGATGAGCGTGTCCAGTTTGCGGAGCCTGATGGTGATGCTCGCCGTGTACTGCTCCGCCACGAGCACCGTGTCGAGTTCCGCACTGGCCACGTCCACCTGGCCGTTCGCGAGGTAGGCGGTGGCCAGGTCCAGGTGCGCGGCGTGCAGGTCTCCGGGGGAGCGGTCGTCTTCAGGCCCTGTCTGGTAGAGCTCCACCGCGCGGGTGGAGGCCGTGATCGCGCGCTGTACCTGTTCGTCACCGCCGACGGCCAGCAGCGTGGTGCCGGTATAGGCCCATTGCTTGGCCTCGGGGAAGGCGAACACCCCCGGCAGCTCATCCAGGTCGGCGATGGCACGGGCCTCATGGGCAAGGGCGAGGGAGCGCAGCGCGCTGCGCCCGTCTCCGCCGGCCGCGAGGGCCCGGGCTTCCAGGCTCAGCAGTCGTGCCGTGATCGTCCCGGAGCCCGGGCCCCGGCCATCCTCGTATCCGGACCTCGCAAGGTCTGCGGCCCGCCGGTAGTCGCCTGTCCAGTACGAGGCCAGTGACTGGAAGGAGCGCGCCCAGGCTCGCAGCCTCGGGTGTTCCGCGCTCTCGGCGCACTGCACCACGGTCCGGGCATGGGTGGCGGCCGAAGGCTGGTGGCCGAGGTCGAGGGAGACGTGTGCCGCGAGGCCCGAAAGCCATCCGGCGACGACGTACAGATGTCGGGTCTGGTGTGGGTGCTGGCGGCCTTCGACCAAGGCGAACACCTCGGTGCGCAGGGTGCGGATCTCAGGGATCAGCAGGGTCAGCGGCCGGCTGACGAAGTCCCTTGCGAGGCGTTCTAAGTCGGCGTCGAGCTGCTCCAGGACCAGGGCGTTGACGTTGGTGGCGGCAGCGTGTCGAGCGAGGCGGGCTGAGAGCTCCGCGTCCGCGATGATGCTGCCCGCATCGTCTGCGGGCGCTGCGGAAGTGCCGAGCGTGCGTGGTGTTCTTGAGCGTGGGGTCGCCCCCTTCGGGTGCAAACCCAGCACTGCCTCGTTGTCGACTTGGAACACCGCGCACAGAGCTGCCCGGTAGTCGCCGGAGGGCCAGGTGATCGCTCCGCGTTCCAGCCGGGAGATCCAGTTCGCATCGAGCTCGGGGTCGCGGCCGGTGGTCGCTCGGACTTGGGCGCAGACCTGCTCCGCTGCCTGTGCCTGAGTCCACCGGCGCTCGTTTCTGAACCTGCGCAGGGCCTCGTTCGCCATCATCCCGCCGTCCGCTGGTCGAGTCGGGCGCCCGGAATACTAGCGGGATTCTGCCTAGTTCGTGCCTACAACGTGCCTACAGGAATGCCCTGTTAGGGGCCCTGGTGGCGGAGTTGACTGAACCCCTGCCCCCCGCTCAGACAGCCCCGGGAGAGCCTCCGTGATCACCCACGCAACTCCGGTCCGGCGCGACATCACGTACCACCACGACGACCACCAGGCAACCCTGCCGATCGAGCTGCACCGCTCTGACGGCACCAACGAAACCGCGACCCTGATCCTCGACCCCACCCAGCTGGAGGTTCTGTACGCACAGCTGGACCGGGCGATCGGGATGCGCGAGGCGGCTGCGGGGCACTCGGGATGACGACTACCCCCGCCCCGCAGGCCCGCGTGCAGACGGACATCATTCGTGCCCCGTGTGCCCGTGTCCTCACGCCCGACACGTATGGGATACCGGGTGGCGAGGTACGGGCGGCCACGACCCTGCTGTCGGGCCACGTCCGACTGCTGCTCGGCGAGTCGGGTGGAGGTACTCAGGCCCGTACGGATGCCGAGCGGCTGCTGGCGCGGCAGCCCGGTGAGGGGCGGCTCGGGCCTGGATCCACATGCGGGCTCTTGCCCGCGTCTGCCGCGCACTCCTGATCGAGCACCAGGTGCACGGGAAGCGCGGCGTTGCCGCCTCCGGCCGGATCCCGCAGGACTTGAACGTGGTGGCGAGGCAGTGAGACAGCGGATCGCCGTGATCGACTACGTGATCCTCTGCGGCGCCATCGTCGGCTGTCTCCTGTCCGCTACCGAGCACTGACCACCCGCCGCTTGCGGCGGCGGGGAACGGCGGCTGCGTCCGCACCGCCGAGAAACCGAAGTGATGGAGGCACGTCATGAACCGACCCAAGCCCCAGACCAACCCGAGTACGGCCGTTACCGCGGAGGCGGTCCGCCGGCTGCAGCAGCGCGTGACGGCGTTCGCCGCCACGGGCACCACCAACAACTCCCCGACCACCTACCACCGGTAGATCCTGCCGGTCCGCGAATCGGTGCGGAGGGGGACGTCCGCTGTCTCCCTCCGCGCCACCCCCGCAATCCTTCCCGACCGTGCAAAGGAGCTCCCCATGGCAGCCGCCCCCGTCGGCCTGGAACTGACCTTCCTGGGCCACCAGACCTGGCACATCACCGACGGCCTCTCCTCCGTCCTCCTCGACCCGATCCTCGCGACCGCCTTCGGCGCAGGGAGCCTGGAGTTCGCGATCTGGCCGCCCCGCACCGTGGACACCCAGGGCATGCCCACCCCGAACGCCGTGATCCTCAGCCATGAGCACCTGGACCACTTCCACCTGCCCTCCCTCGACCTCCTGGCCCGCACCGTGCCGATCTACACCGGCACCACCACCCCGGCCGCCGTCACCGACGCCATCGAGTCCCTGGGCTTCACCGTTCACCGCCTGGACCACACCCAGCCGCTGAACGTCGGCGACATCGAGATCACCCTCTACCCCGCCGGCGCCCGTACCCTCTTCTGGGAGAAGCGGGTCTCCCAACCCCTGGTCCGCCTGTCTGGCACCACCGGGAACGACGTCTTCATCGGCGTCGACGCGGACGTCTCCGACCTCTACATCGAGCAGCTGGCCCAGGGCGTTCTTGCGCCGCCGCGGCTCGCGGTCGTGTCGAACAATGCCCAGACCGTCCCGTACGGAGCGCTCGGCGCCGACAACAATCTGCTGCCCGGCATGGACGGCCCCCGCAACCGCACCACCGGCGTCCAGATCCTCAACGGCCTCCTCATCGATTACCTCAAGCCCCTGGACGGAGTTCGCGACGTCGCCCTGTGCGGCAACGGCTTCACCGCGCCGCGCAGCCCCCACGGCCCCTTCCTCTACGCCGATCACCAGGCCCTGGCCGCCACCGCAAACGAGCTCCAGCACCTCTTCCGCGTACACGGTCCCCGCCCCGGTGACCGCCTGACCGTCCCGGCCGGCGACGGTCCGCTCACCACTTCCCGCGTCCCTTGGGTCACCCCCGACCCCGTGCTGGAGAAGACCGCCCTCGCCGCGCTCGCTTTCTTCCTCGACTCCCCCCAGCGCGTTGAGCCGACCCCGGTCACCCCGGCCCTGGACAAGGAGGAATGGGAGAGCGCCGAGAGCCTGGTGGCCGAGGAGCTGCCGCGCCTGGCCCGCGAGCTGATCGCCACCCGCACCGGCGCCCTGGCCACCAGCATCCACGACTACCTCCACGGCCCCCTCGGTGCCCACCGCGTCGTACTCCGCCTCCTCGACCCGCCCGGCCGCCCCGGCGACGTCGACACCTACGCGTGGAATATCACCGGACCCACGTGGAACAAGGTGGAGACGACCAGTCGAGAGGAGGCCATGGCCGCCTACCCCTTCGGCATCGAGATCTACTTCCAGGACCTGGCCGCCGTCTTTCTCGGCCGCGCCCAGATCTGGGACGTCGTCGGCGGCTCGTACCAGGGCTGGCACATCGGCGAGAACCTCGATTCCCCGGTCTACGCCCTCTTCGCGATCTACGGCGAGCACCAGCGGCCCGATCTCGCCGCCCGCTGCTACGCCCACAGCCTTGCCGCGCTCGGCGTCCACCAGGAGACCTCGGTATGACCACGGCCCCCGTCGGGCCGCTGGACGGTGCCGCCCGCACACGGCCCGACGGGTGGCTGGCCACCCCGCTCAGCACCGACCGGGCCGCTGCCGAGCGCGAGGCCCACGCCATCCTCGACCGGCACCACGCAGGCGAGCCGGGCCCGGTGTACTGCCTCACCGCCCGCTACCGCACCGCAGTCTTCGCCCTCGGGACACCACCCCGCCGGATCCTCAAGCGGCACGCGGACGAAGGCGCCTACCAAGGCGAAGTCCTCGCGTACGAACTGCTGGCCGGCGAGCGCGTCCTGCCGGACCTGCACCGCGTCTGCGACACCTCCCGCACCTTGCTCGTCGACTACGTCGGCCAGGCCGTCACCCTCACCAGTACAGACGCGTTCGACGAGCTGATTCGGGCGGTCGCCACGATCCACACGGCCTCCGCCCGCTGGTATCCGGTGGTCGGCGAGGCCATGGCAAGGTGGCGAACTGGCGCCGCCGTCAGCGCACCAGCGCCGCAATGGATCAGCCATGCCGACGACTGGCGCCGACTCCTCCAGCTCGTCAGCGATGCCCATGGCTCCGACCACGTGCCCCTCGGACACCTCGACCTCAAACCGGAACACGTACGCCGCCGCGACGACGGGTGCCTGGCCCTCATCGACGCCGAAACCCTCCGCCCCGACATCACGGGGCTGGCCGACCTCATCACGCTTGCCTTCATCGCAGGAGATGAGCCCAAGCTGGCGCCCCGCTGGGTGCGCCACGCCTACCTGCACCACGTCAACGAACTCGGCGCGCAGTGGAACGACCACAGCCTCGTATGCGCCCTCACGGCGTTCGCCTCCGCCACCAGCCTGCGTTCCCTGCACGGCGCCCACGAGTGACCGACACAGCGGTACCGTGCCAACTTCCCGACGCATAGGAGAACCCCAAGTGCTGCGCGGTATCCGCACCATCATGGTCTTCGTCGACGACCCCGAAGCCGCCGCCCGTTGGTGGGGCGACATCTTCGTATCCGAGGTCAAGCTCGACATCAACGGCACCGCCGTCTACGCCTGGCTGGACCTCGACGGACTCGAGTTCGGTTTCCACCAGGCGTCCCCCAAGGCCAACCCCCACGGTGGAAGCACCGTCCCGTACTGGCCCGTCGAAGACCTCAACACCGAACGCAAGCGCCTCCTGGACGCCGGCTGCATCCACCACCGAGGTCCCCTCGACGTGGAACCCGGCCGACGCATCTGCCAGCTCGTCGATCCGTTCGGCACGATCTTCGGACTCGACGGGCCTTGACACCGGAGCCTGCCCATGCGCCACTGGCCCATCACCGAACTGGAACTCTCCACCCCCGACCTCGTTCTACGTCTTCCCTCGAACGCGGAGCTCGACGAGCTCGCCCAGGTCGCCGCGGAAGGCGTCGTGCCCGACGGCGCCGTGTTCTTCCCGCAGCCCTGGGCCTCCGCCCCGCCGGCTGAGCGCGCCAGGAACGTCGTACAGAACCATTGGTGGGCGCGAGGCGACTGGAGCCGCGACAACTGGCGCCTTCTCCTGGCCGTCTTCCACGAAGGCCAGGTCATCGGCCAGCAGAACCTCTCCGCCCGCGACTTCGCCACGACAGGCGAGGCCCGCACGGGCTTCTGGCTCGGCCGCCGCTTCCAGGGCCAGGGCTACGGCACCCAGATGCGTGCCGCAGCTCTGGCCCTCGCATTCGACGGCCTCGACGCATCCCGGGTCACCTCCACTGCCTTCGCGGACAATGCTTCCTCCCGAGGCGTCTCGCGGAAGTTCGGCTATCAGCCCAATGGAGTGCACCGCATTGCCGTGGAAGGCCGGCCTTTCGATGCGTATGAGGAAGTCATCGCGTCAGCCGACTGGCAGGCGCATGACCGTCTCGTTCCGGTCGCGGTGACTGGTCTGTCCAGTGCCATCGAGTACTTCCGATGACCGACTCCCTGCCCAGTCCGGAGCCTGAGCGAACTCGACTGCGTATGTCGAGCCCGAAGAGTCGATCATTGCGTCGAGAACGCGGCATCGCCGAGCTCCAGCCAGGAGGGGTAGCGGTGAATTCCCTGACCGAGGCTGCGGTCGACGTCGAGCTCCCCTGGGGCGGACCGGAGCCCGACCGGGAGAAGCAGAGCTTCCCGCTCGTCCTCACGACGTCGTACGGCAACGCCATCCGTGCCAACATCTTCAACGACGAGGCCTGGAAGCCGGCCCTCGCCGCGGCCGGAGTCATTCCCGTACGGGAGAAAGGTGCGCGGTGGAAGGCTTCGCGCAAGGACGGCTTCCACGTGCTCCGGCACACTTACGCCTCGGTCCTCCTCGAAGCGGGCGAGTCCGTCGTCACGCTCGCCCGGTGGCTCGGTCACTCAAGTCCGACCATCACCCTGGACCACTATGCCCACTTCATGCCCGAGGTCGGCGGCAAGGGTCGCGCGGCCATCGACGCACTGCTCGGCACGGTGCCCGAGTACGTACCTGAGGGCCTCGTCTCGTCCCACCAGAGCACTACCGGTCTCACCGAAGCGTGACGAACCACCTCGACCCGCCGATGCCTTCAACAGTCGGTCACAGCGAGGAGACGCGCCGCATGGTCAGGGTCGAGGTCCCATTGCAGGGTGATGGCCGTCATGCCGTCCAACTGCAGGTAGTCCTCTGTTGGATGATCAGTCGCTCCTTGGGCGATGGCACTAGCGGGGTTCGCCACGCCAGAGTCCCGGATGGCTGGGCCCTCGGCTATCTCGCTCTCCACCCGGCGAGCGAGGGTGTCGAGGAAGTCGAGGATCACAGCGATGACCGGATCCTCCTGGTGGAGTCCCGTGATCACCCGGCCTGCCTGCCTGCCTGCTGGAAGTGCGCCACCGCCTCGTCGGCGGTGTTCTGGTGCCTCGCGTCTGTGTCCCTGAGCGTCGCGAGGTGAGCCAGCACGGAGAGGCACTGGAGGGCCTCGTGGGCGCCGATGGCAGCGTCGGTGAGCGGGGTCGGGTGCCCTTCAGGAAGCTCGGTGCTCCAAGCGTCGAAGAGACCGGTTCCCGGCCATAGGGTCGTCTGAAGCTGTTGCGCCATGAGCCTGACTGGCTTGCCGTCTACAAAGGGAACGAGCAGGACGGCCCTACGGCTGCCCGGGGAGCCGGGATCGTGCTTCAGCAGCGAGCACAGCTGTTCCACTGCCGTCGGCCACTGAGTGAGTTCGGCGAGCTCCACACCCACCGCAAGTTTCGCGGCAGGCCACTCCGTTGAGTCCGGGTCTGAGACGGGTCTGGTGTACACGCTGACGCGGATCCCTGCGGCCCTGGCGGTGGACTGGAGTTTCAGGGGCAGGGCATCTGCTCGTGCGGCGGCTCGGCGGGCAAGGTCTGCTGCCCGAGTGAGTGCCTGCGCGGAGGGTCCTGATCGCGCCGCGGCCGTGAGCTTCTTGGGTCCGAGGGTGCCCCCGGCGAGTTCGGCCAGAACGGCATGCAAGTCGGCGAGATTCCTTACGAGGTGATCGAGGACGTCCGGAGGATCCTGGCCGATGAGGTGCCAGCGCTCCTCATCCCGCACCTGCATGGCGAGGCTTGGCAGGCTGTCGCCGACGTAGCTGTGCTGGCGAGCGCTGCGTACCCGTTGGGGTCGGCGAGCCTTCGCGTGAGGTTCTCGGCGATCCCGTTCACCAGGTGTTTCAGGTGGTCGCTTCCGCCTCCTGGAACGTCGTCACCGACGGGGAGCGTCAGTGACGCGGCCCAGTCCTGGAGCGCTGCCTGCGTCGTGTGTAGGCCTTCGGCATCTTTGGGCCGACCATGACCGACGCACCAGGCTTGGGCCAGATCCGTCAGGTATTGGTGGAGCACGGGGAGCGAGGAGGCTGCGGTCGCGGCTCGGGTGGTCCAGTCGGTATGGGCAGCCACCGTTGTGCCGATCAGTGTGCGGGTGCGAGTCCACGCCACCGCGGCGGGTGATCTGTCGTATTGCCGCTTCAGAAGGCTGACCCCGCTGGTGAAGTCACCAATGGTCAGGGGCAGCCCACCGGGTAGCAGATTTCTGGATGTCGACACTCTCGCACTGTGGAAGGCAGCGCAGCAGCATCCGCCCGAGCTCCCTGACCTCCTGTTCGGCGTTCGGTCGTGCCTGGTCCGACGCGTGGAGCAGACGGGCGTATACGACCCGGCTGCCTTCGCGATCGACGATGGACGCCTCGTGACCCACGGTGAACGGGCCACGAGGGTGCCCAGCACACGCTCCTCCCCGCCTGCGAGTTGCAAGAGCTCTTCGGCCAGGGGCACCGATGCGGTCCGGGCTGTGGAGAGGATGTCGCCCAGGAGATCGACCGGTGCGCTGGCGAGTAGCTGGCCGAATGGCGAATCGGCGAGCACCGTCGGCCCACCCGCGAGATCCAGACCAGTCCCGGCAAGGACGGCGAGCAACCGCTGGGATTCGACCGGCTCCTCGCACTAGGACAGAAGGAGGCAGATCGCTACCTTGCCGAGCCGTTCCACCAGCGCGTCGCGCAGCGGCGAACCGGATGTATCCGCCGCTCGGATCTCGGTGATGGCCGCGGCGATCTCGGGTTTGAGCTGCGGCAGCAGGTCCCCGTCCACGAGCGCGAACTGAAGGCTGGTGCGGCGCAACGCGGGTGGGATCCGGTGTCGGTCGAGGGTCCGGAGCCAGTCGGCCGCAGTGCGGTTGACGTCGACCAGCCGAAGAGCCTGCAGAACGCCGGTGGTCGCCTTTACGGAGGGGCGCCGGCCGAGTTCGACCACGATCTGGTCCAGTACGACGGGATCCAGCGCGGGGTGTTCGGTGAGGACACCGGCGATGAACGGCTGAAGCTGTGAGTCTGCCAGCATGCGCATCACCGCGAGTACGGTCTCGTCCAAGATCGGCGGCGGAATCGCGTGCACGGCGTCGGCCAGATGCGCCGAGCGCAGCCGGTGCAGCCCGGACAGGAGTCCCCGTCGTTCGTGGACGAGATGCTCATCGGCCAGGCGGGACAACGCCGTGCGAAGGTCCGTGTCTCCAAGGCTCAGCTGTTGCTGAAGTGCCCGTACGGACAGGTCGGCGCCCCACTGATGGGCGATCGAGATCCTGGCCAGGATCTCGATCTCTGTCTGCCGCCCTTCGGCCACGCGCCGCTCGACCTGCTCTGACAGGACATCCGAGAGCCTGCGTCCGCAGGTGAGTAGATGCGTGAATTCCAGGGTCAGGCCGTTTGCCGCGTCGTACGCTTCCCGCCAATGCGCGGCAGCCGTGGTGCCGGTGGCCGACAACCCGGCGTGGATCTGCTCGGCGACCTCCTCATCGAGGGTGACCTCGATCTGGGTACAGTCGACCCGGCTTCGGAGGGGCAGAAGGTGTTCGCTCCGGACCGAGCCCAGGAGCAGGACACCGGGGATCGGGGCGAGCTCGCGGTAGGGGATATCCCATGCCTCGGCCGCTCCGATACCGATGCCGTCCACCACGAATCCGACCGGAGAGCGAGTCGAGGGTTGCAACGCCCTCGCCAGCCTTACGAGCGGGACGGCGTCGTCCGCCTGGAGCCGCCTGATGCGGTACCAGAGCACGTGTCTGGTCACGTAGGCAGCCGTCCACCTCACGGCGGACTTGCCGATGCCCGACGGGCCGGTCACGAGGACACTCTGACCCCGTTGGATCGCATCCGCCACCCGCCCGGTCAGGACAGGCCTGGGGGCCGGAAGCCCGGCAGTGATGTGGCCGGGCCGCACGTTGACGCCTTCGTGGAAGCCGGCGGCCTGGAGCGGCCGGTCGAAGTCGACAGGCTCGCAGAGGCCCGTGGCCAGTGCCTCCTCCAGCGATGCACGGTCGATGGGTTGCGCGACCTCGGTCGCAATCCCTGCAATGTTCGTTCGACTTAGTCCTGCCGCTCCCGACAGGGTCGTCTCAGCGTTGGCATCGGCCCGTCTTGCGACGGCGCTGCGCAGGGCCAGCACGACTGCCTCCGCAGCTACCGGCAGCAGCCCGAGCCGATGGGCTAGAGCGGTAAGGGTGTCGTAGGCGGCGGCACGCCATGGCAAGACGTAGAGACTGGCGGCATTGCACCATGCGTCGATTTTATCTTTGGTCAGGCCGGTCTTCGCGGCCTTCGCGGTGAATGCCTGTAGCAACCGGCGGCCTCGCGGTAGGTCACTCAAGGGGTCGCCCCACTGGGTGAACCATTCCCCTTCAACCGGCCGCTCCAGGACAAGAAGGGGGCGACCCTCCGGTCGAGCCTGTACACGCTTCGCGTGTGCCAGGGCCATGGCGACAAGGTGCTCGGCAACCTCGGGTGCGGTGAAGTCGCCGATCCGTTCCTGGCGGGACTTCACCTGGACGTGCCAGGGTGTCGGTCCATCACACGAGAGGTTTTCCAGACCCTCCGGGACGATGCGATCGGAGTAGAGGGCGCCGGACAGAACGCGGCCGCAGAGCCAAGCCCCCACAGCGTCTTGACAGTGGAACCCGCGGCCGGCGCGTGCTCCCGTACGCGTCGACACCCACAAGGCCTCGCCAGGTCCGTTGTTCGGTTCGCTTTGCTGCACGGGCACAGGGGGCTGGACCCGCCTGCTATGCCCCCTGCTCTTGCGGGTCATCCGAGAAGCGTTGCAGGCCCGTTGGACAGCCGTATGGCTTACCGGCACGAAGTCTCCGAGACGGTCGCTGAGGAGCTTCCTCAACGATCGCTTGTTTTCGCGCTGCCCAGGGGCGACGGGATCCGAATTGCCACTGGTGACTCGACACTCGCAGGAGCCGATGGAGATGGTCCAGGGCACGCCGGTGTGGTGGATGTTCTGCGGGCCGTTCGGCAGCTCCCAGGGAAGCGCTGGCGTTGTGTTCGCCGGCACTCTCGGTGACGGTCAACGGCGGCTGTCCGACTCAACCTGAAGCGCACGGAACGCGTGGAGCGGCAGGTGGGAGGGGCGCGGCTCGCTCCCTGGCGCCGCGCATTCTCCCCAGATTCTCCCCAGGGCCCCGGATTGGCTCCTCGGAGGCGTTCACTGTAGCGAACTCAACCAGAGACTCTTGCTCGCCGTCTACAGCCAGTCGCGCTTCTTGAAGATGACGTACAGGCTGACGCATACCGCTGCCATCAGGAGAATGGCGAAGGGGTAGCCCGCTGCCCAGTGGAGCTCCGGCATGGCGTCGAAGTTCATGCCGTAGATGGTTCCCACCAACGTGGGGGCGAAGAGGATGGCGGCCCAGGCGGAGATCTTCTTGATTTCCTCGTTCTGTTCGAAGCCCGCCTCGGCCAGGGCGCGCATTTCGGCGTTCTGTTGTTGGGAGACCAGGGTGGCGTTGACCGTGAGGATGTCCGTGAGGGCCTGGCGGAAGCCGTCGACGCGTTCGCTCGTGTGTGTCACGTGGTCCGCCACGTCGCGGAGGTAGCGCTGGAGCTCCTCGTCCGTGCCGTACTTCGCGAAGCCCGCCATCAGGCCGTGGAGCATGCCCACCAGGGGGCGGGTGGCGCGCTGGAACTCGACCATCTCACGGGAGAGTTCGTAGATGCGGCGGGAGACCGCCGGGTCGCCGCGGAAGACCTCCGTCTCGATCTCGTCGATGTCGGTCTGGACGCCCTCGACGACCGGGGCGTAGCCGTCGACCACTGCGTCGAGGATGGCGTACAGGGCCGCCTCCGGGCCGAGGGAGAGGAGTTCCGGGTTGCCCTCCATCCGGCGGCGGACGGCGGAGAGGTCCGGGGCGCCGCCGTGGCGGACCGTGATCAGGAAGTCCGGGCCGACGAAGATGTGGAGCTCGGCGAAGTCGACCTCCTCCTGGGCGTCGAGGTAGCGGGCGGCGCGCAGGACGACGAAGAGGGTGTCGCCGTAGCGCTCCAGCTTGGGGCGCTGGTGGGCCTCCAGGGCGTCCTCGACGGCGAGTTCGTGGAGGTTGAACTCGGCAGCCAGGGAGTGGAGTTCGGGCTCCGTCGGACGGTGAAGGCCGATCCAGGCCATCCCGTCGGGCTCCTCGCGCAGCTGCCGGAAGGTCTCGGCGAGGGTGGCGGGGGAGGCGATCCGGCGGCCGTCGCGGTAGACAGCCGAGTCGATCACGCTGCGGTGGTTCGGCGGAGCGGGGGCCTCCGGTGCGGGCTGCGGGCTGGTCGGCGGTCCCGCCGGAGGGGCGGGGGCGGCCGGGGCGGCGGGGCGTCGCCAACCCGTGCGCTTCGCGGCGGGCTGCGGCGGGCGGCGGTCTGGGCGCTCCGACATCGCAGGTCAGCTCCCGGTCGAACGTGTGTTTACGGGCAAGGGGCAGGATATAGCGGACAAAGGGGCGACCGATGTCGGGCAGGGGACTTCCGGCCCGCTCCGGACCGCTTCCGTTCGGGGTTGCGGACGAAAGCTGTCCGCAAGGGGGGTTAGTTTGCTGCCATGGCTTCCAGGACGACACACCCCGTACTCGGTACCCGCGCTCTGAACCGTGCCACGCTCGCCCGCCAGTTGCTGCTGAGCCGCGCCGAGATGTCCGCGGGGGACGCCGTCGCGCACCTGCTCGGGCTGCAGGCGCAGAACGTGAAGCCGCCCTACTTCCAGCTGCACGCCCGGCTGGCTGGCTTCCGGCCCGCGGAGCTGGCCGGGCTCATGGAATCCCGCGATGCCGTCCGGATGGTCACCATGCGGTCCACGATCCACACGCACACCGCCCAGGACGCCCTGACCCTGAGGCCCCTCGTCCAGCCCGCCCGCGACCGCGAGGTCAACTACTTCCGCAAGGGGCTCACGGGGGTGGATCTGGACCGGCTCGCGAAGCGCGCCCGCGCCTTCGTCGAGAGCGAGCCGCGCACCATGGGCGAGATCCGCGAGGAACTGCTCCAGGAATGGCCCGACGCCGACCCGCAGTCCCTGTCCGTCGCCGCCCGCTGCCGGCTGCCGCTGGTCCAGGTCACCCCTCGTGGGGTGTGGGGGCGCAGCGGTCAGGTCCGGCTCACCACCGTCGAGAGCTGGCTCGGGAAGCCCGCCGGCGCGGCGCAGCCCGTGGACGAGGTCGTGCTGCGCTACCTCGCCGCCTTCGGGCCGGCCTCCGTCAAGGACATGCAGACCTGGGCCGGACTGACCCGGCTGCGCGAGGCCTTCGAGCGGCTGCGCCCGGGTCTCCTCGTCTTCCAGGACGAGAACGGCGTGGAGCTCTTCGACCTTCCCGACGCCCCGCGCCCCGACGTGGACACCCCGGCGCCGCCGCGCTTCCTGCCGGAGTTCGACAATCTGCTGCTCTCGCACGCCGACCGCACCCGCGTGGTCGCCCCCGAGATCAAGGGGCGTACATGGACGGGGAACCAGGCCCACTGCACCCTGCTGCTGGACGGGTTCCTCGCCGGACTGTGGAAGCTGGACGGGCGGGCGCTCACCGTCGAGCTGTTCGGCCCGGTCCCGAAGGCGGCGAAGGAGGAGATCGTCGCCGAGGGGGAGCTGATGGTGGAAGGGATGGGGGAGGGGGAGGCCGGTGGGGGTGGTGGTGCGGCGGTGCGGTTCGGGGCGATCAAACCCTGACGTGCGTCCCCCGGACGGTCCGGGACGGTCCGGGGCGGTCCCGGACCGTCCCGGACCGTCCGGACCCGTCCCGGACCGTCCCGGGCGGTCAACTCACGGCTGACGCCGCACTGGTGGTCCGTACACCGAAGGCGGCACGATGCCCGTCATGACGACCGAGAGTACGCAGGACGACGCCACCGCCCGGTTCCTGGCCGCCCGGGACTTCCTGCTGGAACGCCGCGGCGACTACGAGGCCGCCCGCGCCGGGTTCACCTGGCCCCGCCCCCACCGCTTCAACTGGGCTCTGGACTGGTTCGACCACATCGCCGCCGGGAACGACGCCGACGCCCTGCGCATCGTCGAGGAGGACGGCACCAGCCGGGGCATCACCTTCGCGGAGCTCGCCGTACGCTCGGGCGCTGCCGCGAACTGGCTCCGCGGGCAGGGCGTCGCGCCCGGCGACCGGATCCTGGTCATGCTCGGCAACCAGCGCGAGCTGTGGGAGGTGATGCTCGGCGCGATGAAACTGCGCGCCGTCGTCATCCCCGCCACCCCGCTGCTCGGCCCGGCCGACCTGCGCGACCGGGTCGGACGCGGCCAGGTGCGCCACGTCATCGCGCGCGCCCTCGACACGGCCAAGTTCGACGAGGTGCCGGGCGACTACACCCGGATCGCCGCCGGGGAGCAGGTTCCCGACGGCTGGCTGCGGCTGGCGGACATGGCGGCCGCCGACGGCGATTTCACGCCGGACGGCGAGACCCTCGCCAGCGACCCGCTCATGCTGTACTTCACCTCCGGTACCACCGACCGCCCCAAGCTCGTCGAGCACACGCACGCCTCGTATCCCATCGGGCACCTCTCCACCATGTACTGGCTCGGGCTGCGCCCCGGCGACGTGCACCTCAACATCGCCTCGCCCGGCTGGGCCAAGCACGCCTGGTCCAACCTCTTCGCCCCCTGGAACGCCGGCGCGACCGTCTTCGTCCACAACTACACCCGCTTCGACGCCGAGCGGCTGATGGCCGAGATGGACCGGCACGGCGTGACCACCTTCTGCGCCCCGCCCACCGTGTGGCGGATGCTGATCCAGTCCGACCTCACCAAGCTGGCCAGGCCCCCGCGCGAGGCCGTCGCCGCCGGGGAGCCGCTCAACCCGGAGGTCATCGAGCGGGTCCGCGCGGCCTGGGGCATCACCGTCCGCGACGGCTTCGGTCAGACCGAGACCACCCTCCAGGTCGGAAACTTCCCCGGGGTGCCCGTCAAGCCCGGTTCCATGGGCCGGCCGGCACCCGGCTACGAGATCGTCCTGCTGGACCCGGTCACCGGCAAGGAGTCCCCCGACGAGGGCGAGCTCTGCGTGGACCTGCGCACCCGGCCCGCCGGGGTGACGACCGGCTACCGCGACGATCCGCAGCGCACGGCCGAGGCCATGGCGGACGGGCTCTACCGCACCGGTGACATCGCCGCGCGCGACGCCGACGGGTACCTCACCTACGTCGGGCGCTCCGACGACGTGTTCAAGGCCTCGGACTACAAGATCAGCCCGTTCGAGCTGGAGAGCGCCCTGCTGGAGCACGAGGCGGTGGCCGAGGCCGCCGTCGTCCCGGCTCCGGACGCGCTGCGGCTGGCGGTCCCGAAGGCGTACGTCACTCTCGCGGGCGGCTGGGAGCCGGGGCCGGAGACGGCCCGGGTGCTGTTCGAGCACTCCCGCGCGGTGCTGTCCCCGTACAAGCGGATCCGCCGCATCGAGTTCGCCGAGCTCCCGAAGACCGTGTCCGGCAAGATCCGCCGGGTGGAACTGCGGGAGCTCACCGCGGCCGGGTCGGCGGGGGAGTACCACGAGGCCGACCTGGACTGAGCGCAGCGCCTACGGGCTGCTGCGCGGCGCGCGCGGCAGCCCGTGCGGGCGTACGTACGGGGAGTACTACGCGGGCAGGTGCGCCTCGATCGCGGCGATGACCTCGGGGGCCTCCGGCTCGGTGCGCGGGCGGAAGCGGGCCACGACCTCGCCGGCGGGGGAGATCAGGAACTTCTCGAAGTTCCACTGGATGTCCCCGGCCTCGCCGTCCGCGTCCGGGGTCTTCACCAGCTCCGCGTAGAGGGGGTGCCGGTTCTCGCCGTTGACCTCGGACTTCTCCAGGATCGGGAAGGTCACGCCGAAACCGGCCGCGCAGAAGGTCTGGATGTCCTCGGCGTTGCCGGGCTCCTGCTCACCGAACTGGTTGCAGGGCACGCCGATGACGGTGAAGCCCTTCTCCTCGTACTTGAAGTGCAGGCGGGCCAGTCCCGAGTACTGCGGGGTGAGCCCGCACTGCGAGGCGGTGTTCACCAGGAGGATCGCCTTGCCCTTGTGGGCGGCGAGGCTGGTGGGCTCGTCGGACAGCGTGGTCAGCGGGATGTCGTACAGGCTCATCGGGCTCTCCTGGGCGAGAAGTAGGCAATGCCTACGAGCTTAGGGGGTAGCTTGCCGATCACGCCGGGCTCACCGGCACCACCGGCACCACCGGCACCCGCCCGGACCTACCCGCCCGAGCCTATGCGTCCGGGCCGACCAGCGCGTCCGCCGGGTCGTTGACCGGCTGTGGCATGCCCGTCAGGTCCATGACGAAGAGTGGTATCCCGAGATCGTCGGCGCGGGCCCGCGCGTCCTGCGTGTACCCCGCGAGCGCGAAGTAGACGCTGGTCGCGGAGGCCGTGAGCCCGTTCAGCCAGACGCACTCCACCGCCCGCAGCCCGGCCGGCGCCGTGGTCGGGTCCACCTGGGCGACCAGGCCCGGAGCCCGCAGGTCCACGGTCGCCGCCGGGATCGGGCGCCCGTCGGGCTGCCGTACGTCCCGGAAGCCGAGCCAGCGCAGGTACAGCGCGGCCGTGGCCACGGCGTCGCGGGCCGTACGGATGGTCACCGGCCGGAACGCGGGCCGCGGCACCGGTGCGGCCGGCGGCGGGATGTGCGCCGGGCGCCCGCCCGTGGATCCGCCCGCCGGGCCGCCTGCCGGCCCGCCTGCGGGGCCGCGCCCCGCACCGCCCGGATCCGGCCGGGCGGCCGTCTGAGGCGGGTCCGCCGGACCCGCCGGACCCGCCGGGCTCCCCGTCCCCTCCAGCGGGTGCACCGGAATCAGGACCACCGTCCCGCACGAGCCGCAGCCCAGCTCGGGATGCGGCCACTCGCTCTCCCGCCCGCACGTCGTGCAGCGCACCGTCACCCAGGTGTCCGACCAGGTCCGGTGGGTGAGTGGAACCGGCGGCGCCGCCAGGTCCAGCGGGGGGTGGACCGGGCTTCCGCAGGCGCAGGGGAAGACCGGGGCGGTGTAGCCGTTCTCGCGCAGGCACGCCGGGCAGCGCACCGGTACCGCTTCCGCCATGAGACCTGGACCCCCTCGTCGCTGTGCGTAGGTCCATGCTCCACCACCGGCGACCGCCGGGGGGAGGCCGCACGCCTTTTCCGGGGGATTCCCGCCGGTGGATCAGTGATTTGTACAAGTCGCCGACCGAGATGCGGCTTTTGGTGGCTTCCGAGGTCCCTTACCGCCTTGACGTCGCCGGAGTCGCCGCTTAGCTTGTTCCGTATAGCAGAACAAAACTTCCGGATTACGGAAAAGCCTGACCGCCAGACCCGCAGGAGAACTCGATGCCTCGTATGACAGCCGCCGCCGCTGCAGTGGAGATCCTCAAGCTCGAGGGTGTCGAACAAGCGTTCGGTGTCCCCGGTGCTGCGATCAACCCGTTCTACCGAGAGCTCAAGAACGTGGGCGGCATCGCGCACACCCTCGCCCGCCACGTCGAGGGCGCTTCGCACATGGCCGAGGGCTACACGCGTGCCAAGGCGGGCAACATCGGTGTCTGCATCGGTACTTCGGGCCCGGCCGGCACCGACATGATCACCGGCCTGTACTCCGCGATCGCGGACTCGATCCCGATCCTCTGCATCACCGGTCAGGCCCCGGTCTCGAAGCTCCACAAGGAGGACTTCCAGGCCGTCGACATCGCCTCGATCGCCAAGCCGGTCACCAAGAAGGCCACGACCGTCCTGGAGGCCGCGCAGGTCCCGGGCGTGTTCCAGGAGGCCTTCCACCTGATGCGCTCCGGCCGTCCGGGCCCGGTCCTGATCGACCTCCCGATCGACGTCCAGCTGACCGAGATCGAGTTCGACCCGGCCACCTACGCGCCGCTGCCGGTCTACAAGCCGCAGGCCACCCGCGCCCAGGCCGCCAAGGCCCTGCAGTTCCTGCTGGAGTCCGAGCGCCCGCTGATCGTCGCCGGTGGCGGCATCATCAACGCCGACGCCTCCGACCTGCTGGTCGAGTTCGCGGAGCTGGTGAACGTCCCCGTCATCTCCACCCTGATGGGCTGGGGCACCATCCCGGACGACCACGAGCTGGCCGCCGGCATGGTCGGTGTGCAGACCGCGCACCGCTACGGCAACGCGACGTTCCTGGAGTCGGACTTCGTCTTCGGCATCGGCAACCGCTGGGCCAACCGTCACACCGGCTACAACCTGGACGCCTACACCAAGGGTCGCAAGTTCGTCCACGTCGACATCGAGCCCACCCAGCTCGGCAAGATCTTCGCCCCGGACTTCGGCATCGCCTCCGACGCCAAGGCCGCGCTGGAGCTCTTCATCGAGATCGCCAAGGAGCTCAAGGCCGAGGGCAAGCTGCCGGACTTCTCCGCCTGGGCCGCCTCCGCGCAGGACCGCAAGGCGACCCTGCAGCGCCGTACGCACTTCGACAACATCCCCCTGAAGCCGCAGCGCGTCTACGAGGAGATGAACAAGGCCTTCGGCCCGGAGACCCGCTACGTCACCACCATCGGCCTCTCCCAGATCGCGGCCGCGCAGTTCCTGCACGTCTACCGCCCGCGCAACTGGATCAACTGCGGCCAGGCCGGCCCGCTCGGCTGGACCATCCCGGCCGCCATCGGTGCCGCCACCGCGGAGCCGGAGACCCCGATCGTCGCGCTGTCCGGCGACTACGACTTCCAGTTCATGATCGAGGAGCTGGCGGTCGCCGCCCAGCACAAGGTCCCCTACGTCCACGTCCTCGTGAACAACGCCTACCTGGGTCTGATCCGTCAGGCGCAGGGTGGCCTGGGCATCAACTTCGAGGTCAACCTCGAGTTCGAGAACATCAACACCCCCGAGCTGGGTGTCTACGGTGTCGACCACGTCAAGGTCGCCGAGGGCCTGGGCGTCAAGGCCATCCGCGTCACCGACCCGGACAAGCTGGGCGAGGCCTTCGAGGAGGCCAAGAAGCTGGCCCAGGAGTTCCAGGTCCCGGTCGTCGTCGAGGCCATCCTGGAGCGCATCACCAACATCGCGATGAGCAAGACGGTCGACATGAGCGACGTCACCGAGTTCGAAGAGCTCGCGACCGAGCCGGGCCACGCCCCGACCGCGATCAAGGCCCTGCAGGTCTGATCACCCCCGAAGGACCAGCACCCGGTCCGGCTGTACGCGGCGACCCCCGTCCCTCCGCAAGGAGGGCGGGGGTCGCTCCGTGTTCCGGGGCGCCGCCGCGGTCGCGTACGGAGACGCCGCCACGACGGCTCCTGTACGACGGCTCCCGTACGACGGCGTCCGTTCGGGGCTTCGTCACGTGTGTCGACCGCCGGCGGCCCGTGCGGGCGGCCCGGCAGAGGACACTGACCGGTGCTCCGCCGCGGCCGCGGGGGACAGCGGAGAGTGAGGTGGCCGGCGTGGCGGAGGCTTCGACGGGCGGGCAGGGCCGTGACGGCGAAGGCGACGGCTCCGCCGAGGCCGAGGCCGAGGCGGATGCCGGGGCCGATGTCGAGCGCGGGGGATACCGACAGGAGCTGAAGCGCACGCTGGGCTCCTTCCAGGTCTTCGCGATCTCGTTCGCCTTCATCTCGGTGGCGGTCGGTGTCTTCGGGACCTACGACGAAGTACTCCGGACCGCGGGACCGGTGGGGATCTGGCTCTGGCTGATCGCCGCGGTGGGGCAGACCCTGGTGGCGCTGGTGGTCGCCCAGTTCGCGGCCCGCATCCCGCTCAGCGGCTCCTCCTACCAGTGGGCCTCCCGGCTGGCCGACCCGCGGACCGGCTGGTGGTTCGGCTGGCTGACCTTCTGCTTCCTGGCGATCGCCGTCGTGGCGATCGACAACGCGCTGGCGAGCCAGTCGTTCATGCCGCTCGCCGGCATCGCGGCGGACGAGGACACCGCGCGCGTGATCACGCTCGTGGTGCTGCTCGTCCAGGCCGTCATCGCCATTGCCTCGACGCGCCTGGTCAGCTGGATCAACTCGGTGGCGGTGGGGCTGGAAGTGGCCCTCGTCGTGGTGGTGGCGATCGCGCTCGTCATCGCCGTGGCGGTCACGGGCGACGGCTCGGCAGCCAACCTCACCTCGCGCGGAGTCGCCGCGCACACGCCCGGCTACTTCGCCGTCGGCGGCGGGCTGATGCTGGCGATGATCATGGGTCTCGCCACCCTCGTGGGCTTCGACTCCGCCGCGAACCTGGCCGAGGAGGCCAAGGACCCCCACCGCACCGTTCCGCGCGCGATCGTGGGGTCGGTCGTCGCCGCGGGAATCCTCGGCATGCTCTTCCTGATCGCGCTGACCGTCGCGATCGAGGACGTCCCGCGGATCAGCGCCGACGGGTCGCCGGTCGCGGCGATCATGCGCGAGAACCTCGGTCCGGCCGCGGAGAAGGTGCTGCTCGTCGCGATCTCGTTCGCGTTCTTCGGCGCCGGGATCGTGGTGATGGTCTCCTGCTCGCGGCTGGTCTTCGCGATGTCGCGCGACGCACGCTTCCCCGCGCACCAGGTGATGCGGCGGGTGAACCCCCGTACGCGGACGCCGGTCCCGGCGACCCTGCTGATCCTCGCGCTCGGGTTCGTCCTGATGGTGGCGCTGCCCGGCGCTGCACTGCTGGAGCTGATCACGGCGTCGACGATCCTCCCGGCCGTCATCTACGGGGCGACGATCGTCCTCTACCTGGCCGTCCGCGGCCGCCTGGGCCGCCAGGAGGGCGCCTTCGACCTCGGACGCCTGGAGCTGCCGGTCGCCGTCTGCGCGCTGGTCTGGACCCTGCTCGCGCTGTTCGTCCTCGTGACGCCGCGCGAGGCGCTGGTCCCCGTCGTGGTCGTGGCCGGCCTGCTCCTCCTGGGAGGGCTGTTCTTCCTCGGCATGCTGGTGTTCGACCGCGAGGCGCTGGACACCGAACCCGGCGAGGACATCTTCCGCAAGGTCCACTGAGGAGAGCTCCCGTCCCGGGGCGGGGTCCTGCCCGGGCACGGCAAAGCGCCGAGTCACGGGACCGTCCGTGACTCGGCGCTCTGGTTTGTTACCGCCCGACGGTGCGAGGCTGGCGCGACAGGACGTTCGCACCGCCGGGCGGAGTGTGTGGGGAGGTGGGTACCTCCGCGTGCAGGGGGCTCTGTGCGTAGCCCCTGTGCGAAGAGGATCGGCTGGGACCGTGGCGGGCGGGCGACGAGAACTCCGGCGTCGTCTCCCTCAGGTCAAGAGACGGGCCTCGGAACCCATTACCACCGCACTGGCTCGCACGCTCGCCACGGTCCTCGTCCTGCCCTCACCGTGTACCACCCCTCATCCGGGTCCACGGGTCGGGCTGAGCACCCGGGGCCTGACCTCCCGTCAGGCCCCCGGTACAACCGGGTGGCTCAGGCGTCGCGCAGGGCGCGGACGGCCTCCTCGACGCGCTTGCCGTAGTCGGCGTCGGCGGCGTGGAAGTGAGCCAGGTTCTTCTCGATGACGTCTTCCAGGGTGACCTGCGACAGACCGCCGGCGATGTTCGCCACCAGACGCTGCTTCTCGGCCTCCGACATCAGGCGGTAGAGCTCACCGGCCTGGAAGAAGTCGTCGTCCTTGGTGTGGGCCGGAGCCTCGTGGGTGCCCGTGTAGCCGGAGACGGCCTTCGGGGCGCCTAGCGCCAGACCGGTCTCGGCCGGACCCTGGTACGAGTTGGGCTCGTAGTTCTTGTCGTGGCGCGAGCCGTTGCGCAGCGCCATGACACCGTCGCGGCCGTAGTTGTCGGCCTCCGTCGCCTTCGGGGCGTTGACCGGCAGCAGGGTGTGGTTCACACCGAGGCGGTAGCGCTGGGCGTCGGCGTAGGCGAAGAGGCGGCCCTGGAGCATCTTGTCCGGCGAGGCGGTGATGCCCGGGACGAAGTTGTTCGGGGAGAAGGCGGACTGCTCGACCTCGGCGAAGACGTTGTCCGGGTTGCGGTCGAGGACCAGACGGCCCACGCGCTGCAGCGGGTAGTCGCTGTGCGGCCACACCTTGGTGAGGTCGAACGGGTTGAAGCGGTAGTCCGCGGCCTCGGCGGCGGGCATGATCTGCACGTGCAGGGTCCACGAGGGGTTCACACCGCGCTCGATGGCCTGCAGCAGGTCGGTCTGGTGCGAGTTCGCGTCCTTGCCGACGAGCTCGGCGGCCTGCTCGCCCGACAGGCTGCGGATGCCCTGGTTCGTCTTGAAGTGGTACTTGACGAAGAAGGCCTCGCCCTGCTCGTTCGTCCACTGGTACGTGTGGGAGCCGTAGCCGTTCATGTGACGGTACGACGCCGGGATACCGCGGTCACCCATGAGCCAGGTGATCTGGTGCGTCGCCTCGGGGGCGTGCGCCCAGAAGTCCCAGACGTTGTCCGGCTCCTGCTTGCCCGTGAAGGGGTCGCGCTTCTGGGAGTGGATGAAGTCGGGGAACTTGATCGGGTCCTTGATGAAGAACACCGGGGTGTTGTTGCCGACGAGGTCGTAGTTACCCTCTTCGGTGTAGAACTTGAGCGCGAAGCCGCGCGGGTCGCGGACCGCGTCCGCGCCGCCGAGCGAGTCGGCGACGGTGGAGAACCGCAGGAAGGTCTCGGTCTTCTTGCCGACCGTGTTCAGGAACGCGGCGCTGGTGTACGCGGTGACGTCGTCGGTCACCTCGAAGTAGCCGTACGCGGCCGAGCCGCGGGCGTGCACCACACGCTCCGGGATGCGCTCACGGTTGAAGCGGGCGAGCTTCTCGAGGAGCTGCTGGTCCTGGACCAGGAGCGGGCCACCGACGCCGGCGGTGGCGGAGTTCTGATTGTCGGCGACCGGGGCGCCGGACTCGGTCGTCAGCGTGCGCTTCGACATGGTGACCTTCCGTACGGGGTAACTGCTGACGGAAAGCGTCTTCCGTCATGCGGAACAGCCTAATTTCGGCACGAACTAAACGTCAACAGTTTGTTGAACGAAGTTGAAGGGTGAGTGGTAATCCGGACGGCGCCGGCGCTTGGGCGCGACAGGACAGGTGTCAGCACCGGCGCCATCCGGAAACTCAGGTCCCCCGCGAGAGGGGGAGTGCTCAGATCTGAGCGCCGGAGAGGCGCTCGACGGCACGGAGCAGGGCCGAGTGGTCCAGGCCGCCGTCACCCTGGGCGCGCAGCGAGGCGACCAGCTGGGCGACGACCGCGCCGACCGGCAGGGCGGCACCGACGTTGCGGGCGGCGTCGGTGACGATGCCCATGTCCTTGTGGTGCAGGTCGATCCGGAAACCGGGCTTGAAGTCGCGGTTCAGGAAGTTGTCCTTCTTGCGGGTCAGGACCGTGGAGCCGGCCAGACCGCCGTTGAGGACGTCCAGGGCGGCGGTGAGGTTCACGCCCGACTTCTCAAGGAAGACGACGGCCTCGGCGCACGCCTGGATGTTCACCGCGACGATGAGCTGGTTGGCGGCCTTCACCGTCTGGCCGGAGCCGTGCGGGCCGCACAGGACGATGACCTTGCCGAGGGCTTCGAGGACCGGCAGGGCCTCGTCGAAGTCGGCCTGCTCGCCACCCACCATGATCGACAGGACGGCCTCGATGGCGCCGGCCTCGCCGCCGGACACCGGGGCGTCGATGACGCGGATGCCCTTTGCGGCCGCATTCTTCGCGAGGTCGACCGAGGTCTGCGGGGTGATCGACGACATGTCGATGATCAGCGCGCCGGACTTCGCGTTCTCCAGGATGCCGTTCTCACCGTAGGAGATGGCCTCGACCTGCGGGGAGGCGGGCACCATCGTGATGATGACGTCGGCGTCCGCCACGGCCTCGGCGATCGAGCCGGCCGCGGTGCCGCCGGCGGCGGCCAGACGGTCCAGCTTGTCCTGCTCCAGGGTGAAGCCGGTGACCGGGTAGCCGGCCTTCAGGAGGTTCTCGGCCATGGGGGAGCCCATGATTCCGAGACCGATCCAGGCAATCTTGGGGAGGTTGCTCATGATGAGGGTCCTTCTCTTAATGCTTTGTACGAAAAGTTCGTGAAGTGCCTGGCTGATCGCCCGGACTTTGTCCGCCTACTTCGCGGCGCGGGCCTCGGCCGGCAGCCATGCGAAGGAAGCGGCAGCGTCGGCGGCCTTGTACTCCAGGCCTACGTAGCCCTCGTATCCGGCCTTCTTCAGCTGGTCGAGCAGCTCCTCCAGGGGCAGCTCGCCGGTGCCGGGGGCACCGCGTCCGGGCTTGTCCGCGATCTGGACGTGCCCGGTCTTGGCGGCGTACTTTTCGATGACCTCGGAGAGGTCCTCATCGTTCATCGCCAGGTGGTACAGGTCGAGCAGGAACTTGGCGTTGCCGAGGCCGGTGGCCTCGTTCACCTTGTCCACGACCTCGATGCCGGCCGGTGCGCTCACCAGGGGGTAGAGCGGCGACTCGGGCTTGTTGAGGGTCTCGATCAGGAGGATCGCGCCGACGCGGTCCGCGGCCTGAGCCGCCACGACCAGGTTCTTCAGGGCGAGCTCGTCCTGAACGGCCGGCTCCACGCCTTCGACGCGGTTGCCGTAGAGGGCGTTCAGTGCCTTGCAGCCGACCGAGGCCGCGAAGTCCGCGGCCACGTTGATGTTGGCGTTGAAACGCTCCGACTCCTCACCGGGTACCGAGACCGCACCGCGGTCCGGGCCCGGCAGTCGGCCGGCATAGAAGTTCAGTCCCACCAGCTGGGTGCCGGCGTCCTCAAGAGCCTTCTTGAGGGCGTCGAGCTCCTCCTGTGCGGGGGTGGGGGTCTCGATCCAGGGCCACCACAGCTCGACCGCCGTGAAGCCCGCCGCGGCGGCGGCCGCGGGGCGCTCCAGGAGCGGGAGTTCCGTGAAGAGGATCGACAGGTTCACATCGAAGCGCTGGTCCGTGTATCCCATGAGGGGTGTGCGCTCCTTCCGTATTGCGGAAGTTATTTTCTGTCTGATGGAAGATTGCATGGGGGTCCGCGCGGATGTCAAGTGCGGACTGCCGAAAAGTCCTCCCCGCCCGCCGCCCGACCGCCACCCCTCAGGGAGGCGCTGTCGCGCCGCCCCTTCCTGCCCGGGTAGCTTGACGGCGTGCGATTGAGAGTGGAGTTCACGACCGAGCCCTTCGATCTGGAAGAGGCTCCTGCCCATGCCGTGGCGGCCCGCGAGGTCATCCAGAAGGCCCAGCTGGACGCGGTGGACGTCGGCCCCTTCGGCAATACCGCCGAGGGCGAGGCCGACCGGGTGCTGGCCGCGGTGGAGGCGCTGCTGCGCGACTCCCTGGAGGCCGGCGCCACGCGTGTCTCGCTCCAGGTCAACGTGATCGGGGAGGAGGTGTCATGACCGAGCCCCGCGACCACCCCTTCATCACCGCGGTCAAGCCGCTGGTGGACGCCATGGGCGGCGAGCTGATGGATCCCTCCCTGGCGCAGCCCGACGACGTCGTGCTCGCCTGGGAGGGCCAGGACCTGCTGGCGGTGCGCCTGCCGCAGCTCTCGGACTCGCTGGACCACATCCTGGCGGCCCTGGAGCGCCGGTTCGGCGTACCGTTGGCGCAGCTCGACCGAAAGTCCAAGCAGGACGTCGTACGGATACTGGAGGCGCGAGGCGCCTTCTCCGTGCGGCACGGCGTGGAAACGGTCGCGGGCGCCCTGGGCGTGAGCCGCTTCACCGTCTACAACTACTTGAACAGGGACTCCGGCACCCCCAAGGGGGCGGGCAAGAGCAGCCAGGAGTGAACGGCGTCTGACTCACGGTGACGAGCCGCCGCCCAATTCACCCGGGCGGCGGCTTTTGTGTACGGGAAGTTTCAACAAAGTGTTGACGCCGTGTTGTCGAGGGCGTTAGCTATGCGCAGCCCGTCAAAGCAACAACAGGCCACGGAGGCCTACCGTGACTTCGAGTCCGACCCCGGGTCTCACCCGGTTCAACGCCTTGGACGACAGCGCGGCCACGGCCGAGCTGCACGAGGTGTGCGCCAGCTCGGCGTGGGGGAGCAAGATGCTCGCCCAGCGCCCCTTCGCCACCGCCGACTCCCTGTTCGCCGCGAACGAATCCGCCATGGCGGAGCTCACCGCGGACGACCTGGGCGAAGCGATGGGAGGCCACGCGCCGATCGGCCGGCCGAAGCCGGGAGACCCGACCTCCGCCCGCGAGCAGCGCGGCATGGCCGGTGCCTCGGAGGAGCTCAAGAGCGAACTCCTCGAACTGAACCTGGCCTACCAGGACAAGTTCGGCCACGTCTTCCTCATCTGCGCCACCGGTGCGACCGGTGAGTTCATGCGTGACGCGGTCAAGGTCCGGATCGACAACTCGCCGGAGCAGGAGCGGGAGACCGCCCGCGGCGAGCTCGTCAAGATCAACAAGATCCGCCTCACCCGTCTCGTCGAACGCGCAGAAGCAGAAGCAGAAGGAGCGTGACCATGAGCACCGAAACCACCGCGTCGGTGTCCACGCACATCCTGGACACCAGCATCGGCAAGCCCGCCGAGGGCGTCGCCATCTCCCTGTCGGCCCGTACGGGCCTCCACGGCGAGTGGGCGGCCCTGGGTGGCTCCGCCACCGATGCGGACGGGCGCTGCAAGGACCTGCCGGCGCTGCCGGAGGGCACCACACACGTGCGTCTCGACTTCGAGACCGAGACGTACTTCGAGAAGAAGCAAGCCGAGGCGCAGCAGGACGCCCCCCGCGTAAGGGACAGCGGTGCGTTCTTCCCCGAGGTCACCATCACCTTTGCGGTGAACCCGGGCGAGCATTACCACGTACCGCTGCTGCTCAACCCGTTCGGCTACTCCGTTTACCGAGGGAGCTAGCATGGCCACGATTCTGGGCCAGAACCAGTACGGCAAAGCAGAGAACCGCGTCGTCAAGATCACGCGGGACGGCGACACGCACCACATCAAGGACCTGAACGTCTCGGTCGCCCTCTCCGGCGACATGGACGACGTCCACTACTCCGGCTCGAACGCCAACGTCCTGCCGACGGACACCACCAAGAACACGGTGTACGCCTTCGCCAAGGAATACGGCATCGAGTCCGCCGAGCAGTTCGGCATCCACCTGGCGCGCTGGTTCGTCACCAGCCAGGAGCCGATCCAGAAGGCACGCATCCGGATCGAGGAGTACTCCTGGTCCCGGATCGCCACCTCGGACGCCAACTCGAAGTTCATCGGCTCCGACGAGGTGAACCACTCCTTCGTCCGTGAGGGCCAGGAGACCCGGGTCACCCAGATCACGTACGACGGCACGAACTGGGAGGTCATCTCCGGCCTCAAGGACCTCGTCGTCATGAACTCCACGAACTCCGAGTTCTGGGGTTACGTGAAGGACAAGTACACGACGCTCAAGGAGGCCTACGACCGGATCCTGGCCACCCAGGTGTCGGCCCGCTGGCGCTTCAACTGGTCGGACGACGAGCAGCGGATGCCCAACTGGGAGAAGTCCTACGCCGAGGCCCGCAAGCACATGCTCCAGGCCTTCGCGGAGACCTACTCCCTGTCGCTGCAGCAGACCCTGTACCAGATGGGTTCGCGCATCATCAACCACCGTTCGGAGATCGACGAGGTCCGCTTCTCGCTCCCGAACAAGCACCACTTCCTCGTCGACCTGGAGCCCTTCGGCCTCAAGAACGACAACGAGGTGTACTTCGCCGCGGACCGTCCGTACGGTCTGATCGAGGCCACTGTTCTCCGGGACGGCGCCGACGCCCGTATCCCCGTGGACATGACCAACCTCTGACGCGGGACGCGCGTCCCGGGGCTCCGCAGTGGCCCCGGGATCGCGCGACACTCCCAGCTTCCTGAATCGGCACCCGGACGTATCACACGGGGCGGCAGTACTGTCAGCTGTCAAGGCCCCCGGCTCCGGCACTCAAATCTCCTGGGCCTTGCCGTGCCCGCACCGCCACTGAAAGCACGAGGAAGTCCCATGGCAGCATCGGCAGCCCATGACAGCGCCGCCCTGCGCATCGTCATCGAGAACTGTGCGATCGCGACCGTCGACGCGAACGACACCGAGTACGCCTCGGGTCACATCGTCATCGCCGGCAACCGGATCGAGTCCATCGGCGCGGGCAAGGCCCCCGAGAACCTCGACAACGTAGTCCGCCGCATCGACGGCACCGGGCACCTCGTGACCCCCGGCCTGGTCAACACCCACCACCACTTCTACCAGTGGATCACGCGTGGTCTGGCCACCGACCACAACCTCTTCAACTGGCTGGTCGCGCTGTACCCGACGTGGGCGCGCATCGACGAGCAGATGACGTACACGGCCGCGCAGGGCTCCCTCGCCGCGATGGCCAAGGGTGGTGTGACCACCGCGATGGACCACCACTACGTCTTCCCCAAGGGCTCCGGCGACCTGTCCGGCTCGATCATCCGCGCCGCGTCCGAGATGGGTGTCCGCTTCACCCTCGCCCGCGGCTCGATGGACCGCAGCGAGAAGGACGGCGGCCTGCCGCCGGACCACGCCGTCGAGACCCTCGAAGGCGCGCTCGCCGACACCGAGGCGACCGTCAAGAAGTTCCACGACGCCTCCTTCGACTCGATGACCCAGGTCGCCGTCGCCCCGTGCTCCCCCTTCTCGGTCTCCACCGAGCTGCTGAAGCAGGGCGCCGAGCTGGCCCGCCGCCTCGGTGTGCGCATGCACACGCACGGCTCCGAGACCGTCGAGGAAGAGCAGTTCTGCAAGGAACTGTTCGGCATGGGACCGACCGACTACTTCGAGTCGACCGGCTGGCTCGGCGAGGACGTGTGGATGGCGCACAGCGTCCACATGAACGACTCCGACATCGCCGCGTTCGCCCGGACCAAGACCGGTGTCGCGCACTGCCCGTCCTCCAACGCCCGTCTGGCCGCCGGCATCGCCCGCGTCCCGGACATGCTCGCCGCCGGTGTCCCGGTCGGCCTCGGCGTGGACGGCACCGCCTCCAACGAGTCCGGCGAGCTGCACACCGAGCTGCGCAACGCGCTGCTGATCAACCGCCTGAACCCGGTCCACCGCGAGCGCGCCCTGAACGCGCGCCAGGCCCTGCGCCTCGGTACGTACGGCGGCGCCCAGGTCCTCGGCCGCGCCGACAACATCGGTTCGCTGGAGGCCGGCAAGTGCGCCGACCTGGTGCTCTGGAACCTCAGCACCTTCCTGCACTCCTCGATCGCCGACCCGGTCACCGCGCTGGTCTTCGGTGCGGCGGCCCCGGTCACCGCGTCGTTCGTCAACGGCAAGCAGATCGTCGAGAACAACCGCCTCCTCTTCGCCGACGAGGACGCCATCGCCGTGTCCACGCGGGAAGAGGCCCAGCGCCTCGCGCGGATCTCCGCGCAGGCCTGATCCCACGGAGTCCGGCCGGGGGGGACGGCCCCCGGCCGGCAGCCGCGGACCCGAGCGGGGTCCGTGGACAGCCGTTCCCGGGTAGCGCCTGAGGAAATCCGAAGGCGCCCCGGGGGCGGTGACTCGTGCAACCAGCCCCGCGGCGCGCAGGACGCGCCCTTGCCGCGGCACCCCCAGCTCACGAACCGGTCCGGCTCGCTCCGGCCGGGGCCCTGAGCCGGACCGCAGCGCGGAACCGATGATCGGGCGACTCGTTTCCGCACCCCTTGGGACAAGTATTCGCACCACCCACAACCGCATACAGGCTCGACTCGCACCGCTTTCGCACCACCTCCAAGACACCATGCCCCTGCCGGCGTGTTCAACCGAACGGAGGAAGCCGTGGCCCAGGCGCCCAGGTTTCGCAAAGATGCAGATGCAGTCGCAGTACCGGAGGAGAAGCATCCGGTCGATGAGACCCTGCCTCCGCTGAAGATGTTCACGAGCGGTCTGCAGCACGTGGCCGCCATGTACGCGGGAGTCGTGGCCCCGCCCATGATCCTCGGACCGGCCGTCGGGCTCTCGGCCACCGAGACCGCCTTCCTGATGGGCGCCTCGCTCTTCACGGCAGGCCTCGCCACCCTCCTCCAGACCCTCGGCTTCTGGAAGATCGGCGCCAAACTCCCCTTCGTCAACGGCGTTTCCTTCGCCGGAGTGACCCCGATGATCGCGATCGGCAAGGGGGAGGGGGAGAACGCCCTTCCCGTCATCTTCGGCGCGATCATCGTCGCCGGAGCCGTCGGCTTCTTCGCCGCCCCCTACTTCGGCAAGCTCGTCCGCTTCTTCCCGCCGGTCGTGACGGGTACGGTCATCACCCTCATCGGCATCTCGCTCCTGCCCGTCGCCTTCAACTGGTCACAGGGCGGGAACCGCACCGCCACCGACTACGGATCCCTGCGGAACATCGGCATGGCCGCCGTCACCCTCGTGATCGTCCTGCTGATGCGCAAGTTCCTGCGCGGCTTCCTCCAGCAGATATCCATCCTCCTCGGCCTGGTCGCCGGCACCCTCATCGCCCTCCCGCTCGGCATGACCAGCTTCGACGCCGTCAAGAACGCCTCGGTGGTCGGCTTCCCGACCCCCTTCCACTTCGGCGCCCCGCAGTTCCAGGTCGCGGCCGTCATCTCGATGTGCATCGTCATGCTGGTCTGCATGACCGAGTCCACCGCCGACATCCTCGCGCTGGGCAAGATCGTCGGCCGTCCGGCGGACGCGAAGACCATCGAGGGCGGCCTGCGCGCCGACACCCTCGGCAGCGCGATCAGCCCGCTGTTCAACGGGTTCATGTGCAGCGCCTTCGCCCAGAACATCGGGCTGGTCGCCATGACCAAGGTGCGCAGCCGCTTCGTCGTCGCCGCGGGCGGCGGGATCCTCATCCTCCTCGGCCTTTGCCCGATGGCGGCCTCCGTCATCGGCGTGGTCCCGCTGCCGGTCCTCGGCGGCGCCGGCATCGTCCTCTTCGGCTCGGTCGCGGCCAGCGGCATCCAGACCCTGGCCGGAGCGGCCATGGAGAAGGGCGAGAACGCCCTGATCGTCGCCGCCTCCGTGGGCATCGGCCTGATCCCGATCGCCGCGCCGGAGTTCTACCACGCCTTCCCGAAGGACCTGCTGGTCGTCCTCGACTCCGGTATCAGCACCGGGTGCGTGGTGGCCATCCTGCTGAACCTGGCCTTCAACCACCTCGGCGCCAGGAAGGGCGCGGCCTCGGGGGCCGCGCCGGACCCGGTACCGGTGCACTGACACCCGGCTCCCTGCCACCGGGCGCACGCAGCGGCGGCGCGTACGCCACCCACTGCGGGTGTGGCGTGCGCGCCGCCGTGTCCGTGCCCGTGTCCGTGCCCGTGTCCGTGCCCGTGTCCGTGCCCGGCTCAGCAGGTCGAGTGGAAGAGGCCGCCGACCCGCCCGTCCCGCGCCAGCCGGTTGTAGATCTCCACGGCCTCGGTCGTCTCCGCCGCGTGTACCTCGACCCCGGCGGCCCGGAGCACCTCCAGCGTCTCCGGTACGACCCCGAGGCGCTTCTCCATGCCCTGGCCCAGCACGACCGCCGTCACCCCGAGGCCGAGGAGCTCGCGCACCTCCTGGGGCCGGATGCCCGGATCGTGCCGCGTACCGTGCTCGGACCAGTCCCAGGGGCGGCCACCGCCCGGCCAGAGCTTGAAGTCCTTGCCGGGGGCGAGCCCTTCGGCCTCGATCCGGCCCCACGAGAGGTGAGTGATGCGCGGGGACCGTCCGGCGGCCGGGGCGGACACCGGGGGAGGGGTCCACAGCATCAAGTTGCTCATCAGCTCGGCCTGTTCGATCGCGTCGTCCAGGGCGTGGTGCGTGTGGCGCCGCCGCGACAGCAGCCCGCGCGGCATCCGGCCCTTCACGGCGGCCCGCAGCGGCACCCGCGCCTTCGCGGCGTAGAGGGTCTTCATGTCCAGGCAGCCGGAGTGGCCGAAGGGGCTGTCCCCGCCGAACCGGATCAGGTACCAGTACAGGAAGGTCCAGTCGAAGGAGGCCGGGTAGCCGCACATCACCGGCTGCGCCCCCGCGGACACCTCCCGGACCCAGGTGCGGAATTCGGCCATGGCCGCCGCCGGATCGGCGCCCTCCCGCACGAGGCGGTCGCGGTCCAGCCCGCTGACGGCCAGCGCCTCGGGCACGAACTCCTCACTGATGGGCTGCAACTCCCGGTAGAAGGTGAGCTGTTCCGGATCGGCGGCCGTATACGAAGCGCCGTCCTGGCGGCCCGCGACCGAGGCCCCGAAGCTGATCATCGAATACGGTCCTGGAATGGGTCCGTCCGCCTCGATGTCGACGGATATGTAGAGACTGGGACGTGCGTCACGGGCTGCCATGCGCCCGAGCATGCCAGCCCCCCTCGCACCGATCACCCCGATTTCCGCCGGGCGCCGACGTGTGGAATCGCCGCCCGGCCGTCCCGGAGGGACCATGGGAAGCGGGGCTCCCCGGACCGGAGGAACGGCCATGTTCGAAAACAGCAGGGCATTCAGCGGATTCGCGGTCGACGACCTGGAGAAGGCCAAGGAGTTCTACGGCACGACCCTCGGCCTGAGCGTCTCCGAGGATCAGGAGATGGGCCTGCTCCGCCTCGACCTCGCAGGCGGCACCTCCGTCATGGTCTACCCGAAGGAGGACCACCGGCCCGCGGTCTATACGATCCTGAACTTCCCCGTGGACGACGTCGAACGGGCCGTGGACGAGCTCACCGCGCGCGGAGTCGCGTTCGAGCGCTACGAGGGCTTCGAGTCGGACGCCAAGGGCATCGTGCACGGCGAGGACGGCATGCCCACGATCGCCTGGTTCAAGGACCCGGCGGGCAACATCCTGTCGGTGCTCACCGCCCCCGACCGGTGACCTGCGCATCGGCGTGCTCGCGTACCGCGATCCGGGCGAGCTTCGTCAGCATCATGCCGTTGCGGATGGCGACGACGTAGTCCACGGGGAGTCCGTGCATCCGGGTGCCGGGTCCCCGCAAGGGGTGCCAGTCGAGGGTGAACAGGGTGTTCTCGCCCCAGGGGGCCAGGTGCATGGCGATGCGCGCCGCGCCGAAGGGTTCCGCCCGCGCTTCCAGTTCCAGGCGGCGTTCCGGTTCGCACCGGCGGACCACGCACGTGTCGTCGAGGGTGAGGGGGCCTGCGCCGACCCGGACCTTCAGGCGGGCCCCCACGTCCGGCCAGTGCGGATCCGCGGCCAGGACCTGCCGGGTTCCCGTGACCCACTCGCCGTAGCGGTGGCCGTCGGACAGCAGGCGCCAGACCTCGGACGGCGTGCTCAGGATCAGGCGGCGGTTCCGGGCCACGCCGATCACGCTCCCTCCGGACGCGGCGCGCCGCGTCGGGCCCGCGGTCCGTCGCCCAGTCCGTCACCCCCAGACTCGCGCCGAAGGACCGTTCGCGCAGTCCCACTGACCCGAACGGGCCCCCACGGGTCTCCACCGGGCCGTGTCGCCCGGTGGAGCCCCGACGGCGGGACCGCTCAGGAGGCCGGGGTCAGGAACATGCCCGTCTGGTCCCCGCCCGCGGTGTTCTTGCAGCTGAAGCCGGAGCTCGCGGGCTGGGCCACGACCAGGGCCAGGCAGCGCCCCGCGGCCAGCTGGCCGAAGTAGTTCGGGTGCATGGACTCCTGGATCAGCCCCTGCGACTCGTTGTTGTCGATCCAGCGCGCCCACTCGCTCGTCTTCGCCGAGGCCGGCACGGTGGAGCTCACCTGCTTGCTCGCCTTCGCGCACACCTCGCGGCCCTGCATCATGTCCCGCAGGTCCAGGAACTGCACGCCCTTGGCCGCCGCGACGCCCTTGATCCGGTTCGCTATCTGCGGCACGAGCGAATCCCGCGCCCAGTCGGAGTCCCGGTTCCAGAAGGGGCAGCCGCCGGTGTTGAGCCGGCTCCAGTCGCTCTGCGTGTACCGGTTCTCCGCGCCGCGCGGGATCGGCGACGGGTAGGACTGCAGCACGATCCGGTACGAGGAGTCGGCGTACCCGGCCGCGCGCATCACGGCCCGGATCTCGTCCACGGACTTGCCGACCTTGCCCATGACCGCGTCGATCTTCTGGTCGACGCCGTACTGCTGGTCGTCGTAGCAGTACGAGTTCCAGATGACGAAGTCGAGCGCGCAGTCCTTGATGATGTCGGCGAAGCCGAGGTCGTTCCCGCCGATGGACAGGGCGATGACCTTGACGTTGTGGCTCGCGGCCACCGCGGCGAGCTGATCGGCCTGCGGGGCCTCGCCCTTGTAGGCGACGCCGCCGTTGGAGGCGCGGAACACGTTGTCCGAAACCGCCCCGGAACAGGCGAGGTTGACGGCGACGTCGGCGATCGCCCCGGCGCTGCGCACCTCGGCGGAGTCGGAGCGGTGACATCCGCCGACGGTGGTCCCGTAGACCTTGGCGGGGTCGTAGGTGCTGCCGCTGACCCAGCCCCGGTCGGTCCCGTTCCGGCTGCCGCTGTTGGTCAGGCTGTTGCCCTTCCAGCGCCCGGCCTCACCGGAGATGTAGCTGTCGCCCATGGACACCACGGCGGTGGGTCCCGTTCCCGGGCTGGCGGCGGAGGTCCCGGCTCCGCCGGCCAGCAGTGCGGCGGCGAGCGGTACGGCCATTCCGGCCCCGGCCAGCCGTCGCATCCGACTGTGGTCCCGGTCCTTGTTGGCGTTGCGGAATCCGATCACTGCGGAACTCCTGCGTTCGGCCACGCCGAAGTCGGCGACGACTGTGTCGCGTGGCTGGGAAGTGGGGGTACCGCCGGCCGGTGGCATCGGAAAGGTGACACGGGCCCACTTGTTACCGCTAGGTACAGTCACGTTACGAACAAGTAACGACCGACCGGTCGTTCGGGAGTTGGTTCTTCCTGTTGTGGAACGCAAACGGCTCCGCCCCCGTGCCGTGAGGCGACGGGGGCGGAGCCGGCAGGCTTCGGCCGCTGTGCGTTTCAGCCGAATCCGGGTATCAGCCGACCAGCTGGTCGTAGGCGGGGAGGGTCAGGAAGTCCGCGTAGTCCGCGTCCAGGGAGACCTGGAGGAGAAGGTCGTGGGCCTGCGTCCACTTGCCGGACGTGAAGGCCTCCTCGCCGACCTCGGCGCGGATGGCGGTCAGTTCCTCGGCCGCGATCTTGCGGGTCAGTTCGGCCGTGGCCCTCTCGCCGTTCTCGAACACGACGCCCGCGTTGATCCACTGCCAGATCTGCGAGCGCGAGATCTCGGCGGTGGCCGCGTCCTCCATCAGGCCGAAGATGCCGACGGCGCCGAGGCCGCGCAGCCACGCCTCGATGTAGCGGATGCCGACCTGGACCGCGTTGCGCAGGCCCTCGTACGTCGGCCGCGCGTCCAGGGAGTCGATCGCGATGAGCTCGCCCGGGGCCACCGAGACGTCCTCGCGCAGCCGGTCCTTCTGGTTCGGCTTCTCGCCGAGCACCGCGTCGAAGGAGGCCATCGCGATCGGGACCAGGTCGGGGTGGGCGACCCAGGAGCCGTCGAAGCCGTCGCCCGCCTCGCGGTCCTTGTCGGCCTTGACCTTCTCGAAGGCGACCTTGTTGACCTCGGCGTCCTTGCGGGACGGGATGAAGGCCGCCATGCCACCGATGGCGTGCGCGCCGCGCTTGTGGCAGGTGCGGACCAGCAGTTCGGTGTACGCCCGCATGAACGGGGCGGTCATCGTGACCGCGTTGCGGTCCGGCAGGACGAACTTCTCGCCGCCGTCACGGAAGTTCTTGACGATGGAGAAGAGGTAGTCCCAGCGCCCCGCGTTCAGGCCGGCCGCGTGGTCGCGCAGCTCGTAGAGGATCTCCTCCATCTCGTACGCGGCGGTGATCGTCTCGATGAGGACGGTCGCGCGGACGGTGCCCTGGGGGATGCCGACGTAGTCCTGGGCGAAGACGAAGATCTCGTTCCAGAGGCGGGCCTCCAGGTGCGACTCCGTCTTCGGCAGGTAGAAGTACGGGCCCTTGCCGAGGTCGATCAGGCGCTTCGCGTTGTGGAAGAAGTACAGACCGAAGTCCACGAGCGAGCCGGAGGCCGGGCCGCCCTCGAAGCGCAGGTGGCGCTCCTGCAGGTGCCAGCCGCGCGGCCGCATGACGACGGTGGCGAGCTGGTCGGCGGGCTTCAGCGCGTACGCCTTGCCGGTGCGCGGGTCGGTGAAGTCGATGCGACGCTCGTACGCGTCGATGAGGTTGAGCTGGCCGAGGACGACGTTCTCCCAGGTGGGAGCGGAGGCGTCCTCGAAGTCGGCGAGCCAGACCCTGGCGCCCGAGTTGAGGGCGTTGATGGTCATCTTGCGGTCCGTCGGACCGGTGATCTCCACGCGACGGTCGTTCAGCGCGGCCGGGGCCGGCGCCACCTTCCAGTCGCCCTCGCGGACCTGTGCGGTGTCCGGGAGGAAGTCGAGGGTGGAGGTCCGGGCGATCTCGGCACGGCGCTCGGCCCGGCGGGCGAGGAGCTCGGCGCGGCGGGGGGCGAACCGCCGGTGGAGCTCGGCCACGAAGGCGAGGGCCGCTTCGGTGAGGACTTCGTCCTGCCGGGGCAGGGGCTCGGCGTCGACGATGGCCAGCGGGGACGGCGCTGGTGCGGACATATCTGTCACTCCTTCAGCGGCGGTGCCTGGCGGCCGCGGGGGAATGCTCGCGCGAGACGGCACGCAGTGCCGTCGGGTGTGGAGAGTTCCGGAATACGGTCGCGGGCGCCGTCTGGGGGTTCAGGGCGCTTCTGACCAGTGGATAGTAATTTCCTCATGGTGGAAGTTCAATGGTTTGTTGATGTCGAGATTCTCTGAGTCGACAGATTCCGCTTCCCGGTGGCCCTCAGTGCCATTGCCGTCACACCGTGCTCAGAGGAGTCGTGCCAGGTCGGGCGGCGTGTCGATGTCGAAGGCCTCCGCGATGTCCGAGCACTCCACCAGCATGAGCTCTTCGGCATGTCGCGCAAGATGCACCCGCGCGCCCTTGTCGCCGGTCGCCGTCGCGGCGATGTCGGCCCAGCGGTCCGCGCCGAACAGCACCGGGTGGCCGCGCTCCCCGCCGTACGCCGCCGCCACCAGGCTCGTGGGGGAGCGGTACGCCGCCAGCACCCGGGCCACCGCCGCCGGGCCGATGCCCGGCTGGTCCACCAGCGAGACCAGGGCCGCGCGGGCGCCCGTACCGGCGAGGGAGGTGAGGCCGACCCGCAGCGAGGAGCCCATCCCCTGAGCCCAGTCCGGGTTGTCCACGACCGTGCAGCCGGCCAGGTCCGCGCGCTCGCGGACCTCGGCCGCCGAGGCGCCGAGCACCACGTGCACCGGGCCGCAGCCCGCCTCGCGCAGGACCCGTACGGCGTTCTCGACGAGCGGGCGGCCGCGGTAGGGGAGCAGGGCCTTGGGGCGTCCGCCGAGCCGGCGACCGCCGCCGGCGGCCAGGAGCAGGCCCGCGATCAGGGGTGGATCGGAGTGTGTGTGGGATGACATGCCACCGATTCTCGCTGCTGCGTACGCGCGTGGGACCGCCGTGCCAGGGTGCGCCGTACGGAGGCCAGCGCGGCCCCGATCCGCAGCGGTCGGGCGATCCGGTTCTCGGCGGCGGCCAGCAGGGAACGTTCGTCACGGTCGGTCAGCATCTCGGGATCTCCTTGCCAATCGAGGGCCAATACAGCGAGTCTGGTCCTCGATTGGCCTGGCCGTCAGAGCCAATCAGGGGAGGTTGGCATGGCAATCGGGCGAGTGGTCCAGACAGCGGACAGAACCATCGGCAGCCGTCAGCTCGCGGCCCTGCTGCCCGCCGACGTCCTGGCCCGCCCCGGCTACCGGGCGCTCGCCGACGCCGTCCGCACGCTGATCCTCGACGGACGCGTCGCCCTGCACGTCCGGCTGCCCGCCGAACGTGAACTCGCCGAGGCGGTCGGCGCCAGCCGGGCCACCGTCACCGGCGCCTACGACCTGCTGCGCGAGAGCGGCTACGTCCGCAGCCGGCGCGGCTCCGGCACCTGGACCGAGCTCCCCGACGGCCACCGCCCGGTCGGAGCCCACGCCCTCCTCGGCGCCGGCGGATACAGCGCCGACGGCGATCCCGGTGTCGACCTCGCCATCGCCGCCATGGGAGCGCCGGAGGGCAGCCTCGCCGACGCGTTCGCCCGGGCGGCGCCCCGGCTGCCCGAGTTCGCCCGCAGCCCCGGCTACCACCCCTTCGGCCTGCCCGACCTCCGCAGCGCCGTCGCCGACCGGTTCACCCGGCGAGGACTCCCCACGCGCCCCGAGCAGATCCTGGTGACGGCCGGGGCCCAGCAGGCCTTCTCGCTGGTCGTCAGCCTGCTCTGCGGGCCCGGGGACCGGGTCGTGACCGAGAACCCGACCTACGCCAACGCCCTCGACGCCCTGCGCCACGCGCGGCTGCGCACCGGATCCATCGCCGTCTCCGACGCGGGATGGGATCTGGAGATAGCCGAGTCCACGCTGCGCCAGACCGTGCCCAGGCTGGCGTACGTGATCCCCGACTTCCACAACCCGACGGGCGCGCTGATGCCGCCGGAGCAGCGGCTCCGGCTGCTCGCGGTGACCCGAGCCACCGGGACCTGGCTGGTCGTCGACGAGACGATCGCCGACATCGCACTGGACGTGCCCGCGCCCGCGCCGCTGGCCTCCCTCGCCCCGCGCGGGGGCGCGGACCACGTGATCACCATCGGCTCGCTCAGCAAGACGCACTGGGGCGGGCTGCGGGTGGGGTGGATCCGGGCCACCGCGAAGATGATCACGGAGCTGACGGCCGTACGGGTCTCCGCCGACATGACCGGCTCGGTGCTCGACCAGCTGGTCGCGCTCCCGCTGCTGGACGGCATGGAGCGGGAACTGCCCGCACGGCTGGCGCAGCTGCGGAGCCGGCGCGAGGCCCTGGTGCAGGCGCTCCAGCGGCACACCCCGGAATGGTCCTGGCAGGTCCCGCCGGGCGGACTCTCGCTCTGGGTCGACCTGGGCGAGCCGGTCAGCTCCGCCCTGGCCGAGCGGGCCGCCGCGGCCGGGGTGCACATCGGCCGCGGCGCGCGCTTCGGGGTGGACCCGGGCACCTTCGAGCACCGGCTCCGGATCCCGTACACGCTCCCCGCCCACCGGCTCGACGAGGGCATCCGCCGCCTCGCGAGCGCCTTCCACGACGGGATCCCGCTGCCGTCGGCGGTGGAGCGGCCGCACTGGGTGGCGTAGAGGGTGCCCTGTCGGCCGGGCCCTACGCGGACCTGCGGAAGTACCGGTTCGCCGCCGGCCGGAACATCAGGACCACGGCCGTCAGCACGGCCGCCAGATGGACCGTCCTGCTGACGCCGAAAACCCACTCCAGGGCGTCCGCGCGAGCGAGCGCGGCGGAGAGCGACCCGCCGTCCAGGAGGTACCCGAGCGGTTCGGCCACCAGCGAGGCGGTGCCGAGGATCCCGAGGCCGATCGCCAGCGTGATCCGGGCCCAGCCGGCGCCGCGGCGCATGCGTAAGGCGACCAGCACGGCGGCGGTGAACACGGCGAGCCGCACCGCCAGACCCGCACCGATCCCGTCGGCCGGAGCCCGGCCCACCATCAGCGCGGTCTCGAAGGCGCCCGCGGCCACGGCGCTGACCCAGAGCACGAAGGCGGCCCGGACGGCGGCGGGCGGCGGGCCGGGGTCGCGGCGCTCCGCCGCACGGCGCGCGGGGATGGACGTGGCAGGCATCGTGGGCTCGCTCTCGTTCCGGGGACTCGATGGCTCGACACCCCCGATGCTCCCGTCGGCCCGCGCCGCGCACCCGCCTGCAGCCCCGCCTGTCCGCCCTGGGGCCAGCCCCCCTACGGCGTGCGGATCAGCCGGCGCGTGGCGGCCGCCGCGACCGCCGCGGTGCGGGAGTCGACGCCGAGCTTGGCGTAGACGTGCACCAGGTGGGACTTGACGGTGGCCTGGCTGAGGAAGAGCTTCTTGGAGATCTGCTGGTTCGACAGGCCGTCCGCGACCAGTTGCAGCACCTCCAGCTCCCGCTTCGTCAGCGCCTCCGCGGGGGTCCGCATGCGGTCCATCAGACGCAGCGCCACCGCCGGGGCCAGCGCCGACTGGCCCGCGGCGGCCGTCCGTACGGCCGCCGCGAGCTCCTCCGGCGGGGCGTCCTTGAGGAGGTAGCCGGAGGCGCCCGCCTCCACCGCGGCCAGGATGTCCGCGTCCGTGTCGTACGTGGTCAGCACCAGCACCCGGGGCGCGCCCGGGCGGGCGGTGATCAGGGCCGTCGCCTCGGAGCCGTGCATACCGGGACCGGGACCGAACTGGAGATCCATCAGCACCACGTCCACCGGTTCCCGGGCGGCCAGCTCCACCGCCCGCTCGGCGGTCGCCGCCTCGGCCACCACCGCGAAGTCCGGTTCGGTGTCCAGCACCGCGCGCAGCCCGGCCCGGACCACCGGGTGGTCGTCGGCGAGCAGGAGACGGATGGTCACAGGGCCTCCACGGCGTCCGGATGTACGGGGTGATCCGCCTGTTCCACGCGATCCGCCTGATCCGCGTGTTCCAGATGTTCCAGGGGCAGCGGCAGGGTGACGGCCACGGCGGTGCCCTGCCCGGGGTCGGACTCCACGGTGAACAGCCCGCCCAGGGTCTCGGCGCGCGAGCGCATCGCGGGCAGCCCGAAGCCGCCGTCGCCCGCGCCGGACGCGACCGAGGACGGGTCGAAGCCGTGCCCGTCGTCGACGATGTCCAGGGTGACCGAGGCGTCCATGAACGTCAGGGTGATCTCGGCGCGCCCGGCCCGCGCGTGCCGCACCACATTGGCCAGTGCCGACTGGGCGATCCGCAGCAGGGCCACCTCGTACGGCGTGGGCAGCACCCGCGGGCTGCCGCTCAGCGAGAACCGCACGCGCGGTCCCGGGACCCCCGCGCACAGCCGTTCCAGAGCCGCCGCGAGCGACCCGCGCTCCAGGTCCGGCGGGGTGAGGGCCCGTACGAAACGACGCGCCTCGGCGAGGTTCTCCTGGGCCGCCTCGCGCGCCCGGGCGATGTGCTCCAGCGCCGGAGCCTGCGCCGGCAGCGCCGGCAGCGCCCGCTCGGCCGCCCGCAGCAGCAGCTGGATGGAGGACAGCCCCTGGGCGAGGGTGTCGTGGATCTCCCGGGCCAGGCGCTCCCGCTCGGCCAGGATCCCCGCACCCCGCTCGGCCGCGGCCAGCTCGGCCCGGGTGGTGATCAGCTCCTCGATCAGCTCCCGGCGGCGCTCGCTCTCGCGGTACAGCGCCTGGTAGCCCAGTACGGTCGCCACCGCCACCGCCCCGCCCAGCAACGGCCCGAGGAAGGCCCCGGGGGTCACCGAGCTGCTGTGCGCGAGGAATCCGGCGATGGCCGCGCACGCGGTCACCGCGACGGCCGTGACCCCCCAGCGCAGCCGCAGCAGATGCAGCTCCAGGAAGTACAGCGGGAAGGCGATCCACAGCCCGTCGGGGCAGACCACGAGCAGCGCCGCCCAGGCCGCGCCGAGCCCGGCCAGCCACAGCGCCCCGGCGCGCGGGGAGCTGTGCACGGCGGGGGCCCGTACGCCGCCCGCGTAGACGGCGGCGAGCACCGCGCAGGCGGCGATCACCCATCCGGCCCGGGGCGCGGAGTCGGTGACGGCCCGCCCGGCGGCGAGCGCGAGCAGGCCGAAGAGGAGTGCGTGCAGGCACAGCCGCAGCACCTTCGACACGGGCGTCAGGGCACGCGCGGTGGGGCGAGCGGGGCGAGCGGGGGAAACGGGAGCAGTCATGTCCGGACCAGCGTAAGTGGGGGCGGACCGGACCCGGTCAACCGAAAGTTTGATGTCCGCAGGCACCCTTCGATACGAGGATCACTACTGTGGCGCGATGCCTTGTGTCCACGCGGAAGACCAAGGTGGGGAACATGTTCGTCGCATGGAGAGATCTACGGTTCGCCAAGGGCCGATTCGCCCTCATGGGTTCGGTCGTGCTGCTCATCACGCTGCTGGTGGGCCTGCTGTCCGGGCTCACCTCCGGCCTGGCCCGGGAGAACATCTCGGCCGTCACCGGTCTGCCCGCCACGCACCTGGCCTTCGCCGCGCCCACCGGGGACCAGAAGGTGTCCTTCACCAACTCCCAGGTGCCCGAGCCCGCCTGGCTGGCCTGGCGCAAGCAGCCCGGGGTGAAGGCGGCGGAGCCGCTCGGCATCCGCACCACCAACGCCGTCTCGGGTGAGCGCACCGCCGCGGTCTCGGTCTTCGGGGTGGACTCCGCCGGGGGACTCGCGCCGCGGAACGCCGGCCTCACCCAGGGCCAGGTGGTCCTGACCGGGAAGGCCGCGAAGGAGCTGGGCGGTCTGACCGCCGGGGCCAAGCTCAAGATCGGCCCGCTGGAGCTGACCGTGGCGGGCGTGTCCGGGACCGCCGCCTACAGCCACACCCCGGTCGTCTGGATGGACCTCAACGACTGGCAGCGCGTCGGCAACCCCGGCACCTCCATCGACACCCTCGCCACCGTCGTCGCCGTCTCCGGTGGCGGCGGCGTGGACCTCGGCGCGGCCGACAAGGCCGCCGGGACCAAGGCCCGGACCGTGGACGAGGCCCTGGGCGCCATAGGCTCCTACCAGGCCGAGAACGGGTCGCTGCAGCTGATGCGCGGCTTCCTGTTCGTCATCTCGGCCCTGGTGATAGGCGCCTTCTTCACGGTGTGGACGATCCAGCGCAGCGGGGACGTCGCCGTCCTGAAGGCACTGGGTGCCTCCACCCCGTACCTCCTGAAGGACGCCCTCGGCCAGGCCGTCGTGATGCTCGCCATCGGTACCGGGCTGGGCACCGCGCTCGCGGCCGGCTTCGGCGCGCTGATCAGCGGCGGACCCGTGCCCTTCGTCCTCGACGCCGCCACCGTGCTCGTCCCCGCCGCGATCATGATCCTGCTCGGCGCGCTGGGCGCTGCCCTGTCCATCCGGCGGATCACCGCCGTCGACCCGCTGACCGCCCTCGGGAGCGCCCGATGACCCTCCTCGTCCACGACGTCACGCTGACCTACCCCGACGGCGAGAGCCGGCTCACCGCCCTCGACGCGGTCGGTCTGGAGGTGCCCGCCGGCACGCTGACGGCGGTCATAGGACCCTCCGGCTCCGGCAAGTCCAGCCTGCTCGCGGTCGCCGCCACCCTCGTCACCCCGGATTCCGGCCGGGTCGTCGTCGCGGGCCAGGACACCACGAAGCTCGGCCCCGCCGAGAAGTCGGCCCTGCGCCGGGAGAAGATCGGCATCGTCTTCCAGCAGCCGAACCTGCTGGCCTCGCTGACCGCCGCCGAACAGCTCCAGGTCATGGCGCACCTCTCCGGCCGCCCCTCGCGGGTGCTGCGCCGGCGGGCGCTGGAGCTGCTGGACGCGGTGGGCCTGGCCGACAAGGCCGACAAGCGCCCCCACCAGCTCTCCGGCGGCCAGCGGCAGCGGATCAACATCGCCCGTGCCCTGATGAACGAGCCCGCCGTGCTGCTGGTCGACGAGCCGACCAGCGCGCTCGACCACGAGCGCGGCGCGGCCGTGCTCGACCTGCTGGTCACCCTGACCCGCGAGCGCTCCACGGCCACGGTGCTGGTCACGCACGACCACGCCCACCTGGAGCGGATGGACCGTACGGCGACGATGACGGACGGCAGCCTGACCCTGAGCCCGACCCCGGTGCCCGCGCCCTGAGCGGCGTACGCAAGGCATGGAAGGCATGGAAGGCATACGGAAGGCATACGCGAAGGCCCCGGCCGCCCCTGCGAAGCGAGGGGGCGGCCGGGGCCTCGTACGACTGCGTGAACCTACGCGGGGCTCTGGTTGGCCAGGGCCACCGAGAGCTCGGCGGCCACACCCTGCAGGATCGGCACGAAGGACTCGGCCACGGCCTCCGTGACCCGGCCCGCCGGACCCGAGATGGAGATCGCGGCGGCGGTCGGCGAGTTCGGCACCGACACGGCGAGGCAGCGGACTCCTATCTCCTGCTCGTTGTCGTCGACCGCGTAGCCCACCTTGCGGACCTGCTCCAGCGCCTCAAGGAAGCCCTCGGGCGTGGTGATGGTCTTCTCGGTCGCCGCCGGCATCCCGGTGCGGGCCAGCAGGGCCCGTACCTCGTCGGCCGGGGTGTAGGCGAGGAGTGCCTTGCCCACGCCGGTGGAGTGCGGCAGCACCCGGCGGCCGACCTCGGTGAACATGCGCATGGAGTGCTTGGACGGGACCTGGGCGACGTAGACGATCTCGTCGCCGTCGAGGAGGGCCATGTTCGCCGTCTCCCCGGTCTCCTCGACCAGGCGGGCGAGGTAGGGGCGGGCCCAGGTACCCAGCAGGCGCGACGCGGACTCGCCGAGGCGGATCAGACGGGGGCCGAGGGAGTACCGTCGATTGGGCTGCTGGCGTACGTAGCCGCACGCCACCAGCGTGCGCATCAGGCGGTGGATCGTGGGCAGAGGCAGACCGCTGGCGGCGGAGAGCTCGCTGAGGCCGACCTCGCCTCCGGCATCGGCCATGCGTTCGAGCAGGTCGAAGGCGCGCTCAAGAGACTGGACGCCACCGCTGGCGGCGGGGGTCTTCGAGGAAGCGTCGGTGGTGCTGGCGCTGGACGTCGGCACGGCGCGGTCCTTTCGGTGCTGGCAGGCAAGGGAGCAGCCTACCCGGCGGTCGGCGTCGGCCCCAGTGTTGGGGTCGAGGTCGTCTCCGCCGGTCAGAGAGGGTTTGTCCTGGTGGTGGACGTCCTCGGGAAGTTATCCGCCCGGTTGCCGGTGGTGGTAGCTACATTCTGTATAGCGAAATCTTAATTCCATCCTGTGGAAACCTCCAATTGCGGTCCTGGTGTGTCAGTGGTCCGTCCGGACGCTCTTGACTGGGTACCGATCGCCGGGAAGACTCCGTCAACAGAACGTTGAATTTCGCTCTGTGGAAGTAGATGGGGAGGTTCGGTGGCCGACGTGGCTGTGGAACTGGTACTGCGCTCGACGCGCGTCATCACCCCCGAGGGGACGCGCGCCGCCTCGGTGGCCGTCGCCGGCGGGAAGATCGCGGCCGTGCTGGCGTACGAGGCCGAGGTACCGGCCGGAGCCCGGCTGGAGGACTTCGGCGACGACGTCCTGCTCCCCGGCCTGGTCGACACCCACGTCCACGTGAACGACCCGGGCCGCACCGAGTGGGAAGGCTTCTGGACGGCCACCCGCGCAGCGGCGGCCGGCGGCATCACCACGATCCTCGACATGCCGCTGAACTCCCTGCCGCCCACCACGACGACCGGCAACCTGCGCGTCAAGCAGGAGGTCGCCCGCGCCAAGGCGCACGTGGACGTCGGCTTCTGGGGTGGCGCCCTGCCGGACAACGTCAAGGACCTGGCGCCGCTGCACGACGCCGGCGTCTACGGCTTCAAGTGCTTCCTGTCGCCCTCGGGCGTGGACGAGTTCCCCGAGCTCGACCAGGAGCAGCTGGCCACCTCCCTCGCCGAGATCACCGGCTTCGGCGGCCTGCTGATCGTGCACGCCGAGGACCCGCACCACCTGGACGCCGCCCCCGTCGTTCCCGGCCCCAAGTACGCCGACTTCCTCGCCTCCCGGCCGCGCGACGCCGAGAACACCGCGATCGGCAACCTGATCGCCCAGGCCAAGCGGCTGAACGCCCGCGTGCACGTGCTGCACCTGTCCTCCTCCGACGCGCTGCCGCTGATCGCCGCCGCCAAGGCCGAGGGCGTCCGCATCACCGTCGAGTCCTGCCCGCACTACCTCACCCTCACGGCCGAGGAAGTGCCCGACGGCGCCAGCGAGTTCAAGTGCTGCCCGCCCATCCGCGAGGCCGCCAACCAGGACCTCCTGTGGGACGCGCTCGCCGACGGCACGATCGACTGCATCGTCTCCGACCACTCGCCCTCCACCGCGGACCTGAAGACCAGCGACTTCTCCACCGCGTGGGGCGGCATCTCCTCCCTCCAGCTGGGCCTTCCCGCCATCTGGACCGAGGCGCGCCGCCGCGGCCGGACCCTGGAGGACGTCGTCCGCTGGATGTCCGCCGCCCCGGCGAACCTCGCGGGCCTCGGCCAGAAGGGTGCCATCGAGGCCGGCCGCGACGCCGACTTCGCCGTCCTGGCACCTGAAGAAACGTTCACTGTGGACCCCGCCGAGCTCCACCACCGCAACCAGGTCACGGCGTACGCGGGCAAGACCCTGCACGGCGTCGTGAAGTCCACCTGGCTGCGCGGCACGCAGATCGCCGACCACGGCACCCCGACCGAGCCCACGGGCCTCCTCCTCGAAAGGCAGAACTGACCAGTGGCGATTGAATCCTTCACCGGCAACGCGAACCCGTACGGGGGCGGCGACCCGTACGCGGACTACCGCACCGCGGACTTCCCCTTCACCCAGTACGCGAACCTCGCCGCCCGGGAGCTGGGCGCCGGTGTCATCGCCGCCAACGACGAGTTCTTCGCCCAGCGAGAGAACCTGCTGATCTCCGAGGCCGCGCACTTCGACCCCGAGGACTTCGGTCACAAGGGCAAGGTCATGGACGGCTGGGAGACCCGCCGCCGCCGTGGCGTCTCCGCCACCCAGCCCTGGCCGACCCCCGAGGACCACGACTGGGCGCTCGTACGCCTGGGCGCCCCCGGCGTCATCCGCGGCATCGTCGTCGACACCGCCCACTTCCGCGGCAACATGCCGCAGGCCGTCTCCGTCGAGGCCACCAACTGGGCGGGCGCCCTCGCGCCGACCCCGGAGGAGCTCCAGGGCGACGACGTGAAGTGGACGACTCTCGTCGCCCGCACCCCGGTCGGTGGCCACGCGGCCAACGGCTTCGAGGTGGACGTGGAGCAGCGCTTCACCCACCTGCGCGTCAACCAGCACCCCGACGGCGGCATCGCCCGCCTGCGCGTCTACGGCGATGTCCTGCCCGACCCGAAGTGGCTCGACGCGCTCGGCTCCTTCGACGTGGTGGCCCTGGAGAACGGCGGCTCCGTCCAGGACGCCTCCAACCGCTTCTACTCCCCGCCGACCAACACCATCAACCCGGGCCGCTCCCGCAAGATGGACGACGGCTGGGAGACCGCGCGCCGCCGCGACAACGGCAACGACTGGATCCGCTACCAGCTCGTCGCCGAGTCCGAGATCCGCGCCGTCGAGATCGACACCGCGTACCTCAAGGGCAACTCGGCCGGCTGGGCCTCCCTGTCGGTCAAGACGGGCGAGGAGGGCGAGTGGACGGAGTTCCTGCCGCGCACCCGCCTGCAGCCCGACACCAACCACCGCTTCGTCCTGGACGCCCCGGCGGTCGGCACGCACATCCGGATCGACATCTTCCCGGACGGCGGCTTCTCCCGCCTGCGCCTGTACGGCTCCCTGACGGAGTCCGGCGCGGCGGCGCTGACCGCCCGCCACCAGGAACTGGGCGGCTAGTCACGCAGCACGTGAAACCCGCCCCGGGGGCCGACACCCCCGGGGCGGGTTTCGCCGTTCCGGCCCCGTATCCCAGCCCCGCCGGCATTCGGGGCGCGGCCCCCGAATCCAGCCCCGCCGTCGTTCGGGGCGCGGCCCCGAATCCAGCCCCGCCGGCATCCGGGGCGCGGGCCCGAATCCAGCCGCGCCGTCATTCGAGGCGCGGGCCCGAATCCAGCCCCGCCGGCGTTTGAGGCGCGGGGTCCGGGGCGGAGCCCCGTGCACGCGGGCCGGCACCCGCCCGCCGACGGTACGGCCCCGGGACCCGCCCGCACGCCCGGCGAGGGCTACGCGGCGTGCCCGCCGTCGACGGCGAACTCCGCCCCCGTGACGTACGCGGCCTCCTCACCCGCGAGGAAGGACACGACGGCCGCCACCTCCCGCGGTGCGCCGAACCGGCCCAGCGCCGTCATGGCCGCCTGTGGGCCCGCGTAGGGTCCGTCCGCCGGGTTCATGTCCGTGTCCACCGGCCCCGGGTGCACGATGTTCGCGGTGATCCCGCGCCCGCCCAGCTCCCGGGCGAGGGCCTTGGTCAGCCCGATCAGCGCCGACTTGCTCATGGCGTAGAGCGTCCCGCCCGGACCCGGCACCCGCTGGGTGATGCAGCTGCCGATGGTGATGATCCGCCCGCCGGAGTCCAGGTGCGCGGCCGCCGCCCGCGTCGTGTGGAACACCCCGCGCACGTTGACCGCGATCACGCGCTCCACGTCGGCCGGAGCCAGCTCCGCCAGCGGCCCGAGCACGCCCACACCGGCGTTGTTCACCAGCACGTCGAGCCGCCCGAACTCCGTCACGACCCGCTCCACCGCCGCGCCGGCGGCCGCGGGATCCCCGGCGTCGGCCCGCACGGCCAGGGCCCGCCGCCCGAGCGCCTCCACCTTCCCGACGACCTCGGCCGCGGCCTCCGCGTCGCTGACGTACGTGATCGCGACGTCGGCCCCGTCCTCGGCGAGCCGCAGTGCGACGGCCGCCCCGATCCCCCGACTTCCCCCGGTCACCAGGGCGACGGTGTTGTTGCTGTCCATGCCGTTCCTCCCGCATCAGTTGGTTGCGAGTTCAATCAAATCCTCCCGGGGCCCACCCCGCTGGCAGGAATCCGACCTGGCGCCTCCCCGGTCCGGGCGGTCGAAACGGGTGGGAGCTTGCGTGGCGTGGCGATGAGTTCCGGCGGGTCCGGGAGTCTGGGTCCGTGTAAGCACGACCGAGCGAGGAGCGCAGAGCCATGGGGAAGCTGACCCTGACCACCTTCGTGACGCTGGACGGCGTGACACAGGCGCCCGGTGGACCCGACGAGGACCGCAGCGGCGGGTTCGAGTACGGGGGGTGGGTCGCGCCGTTCGCCGACGAGGGGATGGGGGAGTTCATCACCGAGGTGTTCGGGCGGGCCGAGGCGTTCCTGCTCGGGCGGAAGACGTACGAGATCTTCGCCTCGTACTGGCCCGAGCACGACGACCCCGCCGACCCCGTCCCGGCCAACCTGAACCGGCTGCCCAAGTACGTGGCCTCCACCACGCTCAAGGAGCCGGCCTGGGGGCCGGTGACCGTGCTCGACGGGGAGCACCTGCAGGGAGAGATCGTCCGGGTCAAGGACACGCTGGAGGGGGAGCTGCAGGTGCACGGCAGCGGGCAGCTCGCGCAGTGGCTGCTCGCCCGGGACCTCGTGGAAGAGATCAACCTGCTGGTGTTTCCCGTGGTTCTCGGCGCGGGGCAGAGGCTGTTCCCCACGGGCGGGCTGCCGACCGCTTACGAACTGGTGGCCTCCCGTACGACGTCGGCCGGAACGGCCATCCAGACCTACCGGCCGACGGGCCGGGCGTCGTTCGGCACGGTCGGCACCTGACCCGGCGCTGCGGCTCCGTCCTTCATCTGCCCGGATGCCACCGGAACCAGTAGTCGGGCCCGTCGGCCCGGTAGCGGTCGCCGGCGTCGAACCCCAGCTCGCCGACCAGCCGCCGCGCACCCTCCGCCGGCTGCCGGTGCGGGGCGAGCAGCCGGGTCAGCTCGTCGTAGCGGGCGTCGACGCGACCAAGGTCCGGATGACTCTCCGGACCGGCCTCCCCGGCTTCGCTGCGCTGGTTCCACCCGACGAAGATCGCCCACTGCTCGCGCTCCAGCACCACCGCGGCCTCGCCCGCCGGCCATACGAGGTACTCGTCGGACTCGTCGGCGTGGTCGTAGTCGTAGCCCTGGAAGTAGTGCGGCCTGCCGTCGACGTCGGCGAGGCCCGCACGCGGTCCGTCGTACCACTCGAATTCGGCGTACACGCGCCGGAATCCGCCCGCGATCAGCCGCTGCTCGTCCCAGGTCTCAGCCATGCCGGGCAGGCTGCAACGGCACCCCTACCGCGGGTCCAGCGCCAGCTGGACCACGCGGCCCTCGCGCAGGACCAGCAGGTCCGGGGACTCGTGCTCGTAGAAGCGGATCCGGCCGACCGGGCCCGGAGGGCGGATGTGGGGTGCGAGGAGCATCAGGAGGTCCTCCAGGTCGGGGAGCTGCTCCGCGTGGATCTCCTGGCGGGCGGTCAGGGCCCACCCGCCGCGCTCGCCCGGCCCGAACTCCCCGACGAGCATGCCGCCCACGCGCCACGCCGGGCCCCGGGTCGAGAGGAGGGCGGCACCGTCCTCGTCCGGCGCCAGCTGGCGCCGCACCTCCGCGAGCACGTGGTCGGGCGTGGTGTCGAGCAGGTCGAACGCCAGGTCCAGGGCGTAGAGATCAGCCATGCCACCGATGCTACGGGGCGGGGGTCGCGGGCCCGGAAAGGGGTCGCCCGGCATGATCGGCTCCGGTACGGTGTGCCCGCACCCGTGCGAGCCGCCGACGTCTCCACCCCCGATGAGCCGTTGGAGACCTCCGTTGACCGCGATCTCGCCCGCCCTCGAAGCCGCCCCCCGCCGGGCCTGGCTCGCCGATCTGCCCGTGCTGGCCGTCGCCGTCGTCTGGGGCGGCAGCTATCTCGCGGCCAAGGGCATCACCACCACCCACACCGTCATCGCCGTGCTCGTGCTCCGGTTCTCTCTCGTGCTGCCCGTGCTCGTCGTCGCCGGGTGGGCCCGGCTGCGCGCCCTGAGCCCCGCCCAGCTGCGCGGCGCCGGGCTGCTGGGCCTCGTACTCGGCGGGATCTTCCTCCTGGAGACCTACGGGGTCGTCCACACCTCCGCCACCAACGCCGGGCTGATCATCAGCCTGACGATGATCTTCACCCCCCTCGCCGAAGCGGCCGTCAGGAAGCAGGCGCCCTCCCCCGGGTTCCTCGGCGCCGCCGCCGTCTCCGTCGCCGGGGTCGTGCTCCTCACCCAGGGCGCCGGCTTCACCGCGCCCAGCACCGGCGACCTGCTCATCCTCGGCGCCGCCCTCGCCCGGACCCTGCACGTCCTGCTCATGGCCCGCATCGAGGCCGTGCAGGACGCCGACTCGCTGTCCCTGACCACCGTGCAGCTCGGCGCCGCGGTCCTCGTCTTCGCCCTGCTGGCCGCCGCACCCGGGACCGGTGACAGCCCCTGGGCCGCCGCCGCCGGCTTCGGGGCCGCCGAATGGGCCGGGCTCGCCTTCCTCTCCGTCTTCTGCACCCTCTTCGCCTTCTTCGTGCAGATGTGGGCCGTACGCCGCACCTCGCCCTCCCGGGTCAGCCTGCTGCTGGGTACCGAGCCCCTGTGGGCGGCCGTCGCCGGTATCGCCATCGGCGGGGAGGAGCCGGGGCTCCTCGGCTACGCCGGAGCCCTGCTGGTCCTCGCCGGCACCGCATGGGGGCGGAGCGCCGTGACCCCCGCCCCGACCACCCCCTGAGCGTGGCCGGAAAGCGCCGCAGCCGACGCTGATCACCCGCCGTACTGTGGCCCCGTGCCCCCCTTACAGAGCCGGCAGGTCCGGGAGTTCCTCCAGCCGCACCCGGCGCCGCTCCCGGCGCGAGAGTTCGCAGGCCTCCGCGATCCGGAACGCCGCCAGCGCCTCCCGGCCGTCGCAGGGGTTGGCGCCCTCGCCCCGGACCAGCTGGACGAAGGCCGCGAGCTCGGCCTCGTAGGCCGGGGCGAAACGTTCCAGGAAGCCCGTCCACGGCTTGCTCGCCGGGGGCGGGCCGTGCGGTTCGGTGGAGGCGATCGGCGTCCGGTCGTCCAGCCCGACGGAGACCTGGTCCCGCTCCCCGGCCAGCTCCATCCGCACGTCGTACCCGGCGCCGTTGCACCGGGTACCGGTCGCCGTGACCAGGGTCCCGTCGTCGAGCGTCAGCACGGCGGCCGCCGTGTCGATGTCGCCCGTCTCCCGGAAGAGCGCCGGCCCCGCGTCCGACCCGGCCGCGTACACCTCGACCACCTCGTGCCCGGTGACCCAGCGGACCATGTCGAAGTCGTGCACCAGGCAGTCCCGGTACAGCCCGCCCGAGGTCGCCAGGTACGCGGCCGCCGGCGGCGCCGGGTCGGCCGTCATCGTCCGGACGGTGTGCAGCCGCCCCAGGGTGCCCGAACGGACCAGGTCCCGGGCCGTGCCGTAGCCCGCGTCGAAGCGGCGCATGAAGCCCACCTGGAGCAGTCCGCCCAAGGCCGTGACCTCGCGCAGTGCCGCAAGGGTCCGGTTCAGGTCCGGGGCCAGCGGCTTCTCGCAGAACACCGGCAGGCCGCCGCGGACCGCCCGTACGACGAGGTCCGCGTGCGCCTCGGTCGCCGACGACACCACCACCGCGTCCACGCCCCAGGTGAAGACCTGCTCCACGGACGGCGCGGCGGTGGCCCCGAGCCGGTCGGCGAGGCGCGCCGCCCGCGCGGGGTCGGCGTCCGCGAGCAGGAGCGAGCCCGCCTCCGGGTGGCGGGCCAGTACCGCCGCGTGGAAGGACCCGATCCGGCCCGTTCCGATCAAGCCGATGCGCATGCACTCAACCTGACCCTGTCGGCGGAACCTGTCAATCCGCCCGCGCATGTCAACCTGACCGTGCGTGCCCCGATGACCCTTCATGGTCGACTGTGGCGGATACTGAGCGGCTGGACCGGAATGGAGCCGGAATGACCGGATTGGTGACCGGCTCGACGACGGACCGAATTGGTGACGAGGGAAGGGCGCGGCGACGTGGCTAGGGTTCGGACAGGGGTACGCGTCGTGGGCGCCGTGCTCGCGGCGGTACTGGGGGCCTCGCTCGCGGGCTGCAGCAGTACGGGCGGCAAGCGCGCCGAGGAGCGCGCGAGGGCCGCCGAGGCGGGCCGGCCGGCCGTCTCCACGCCGCGCTGGACCTTCGCGATGGTCACGCACGCGGGCGACGGCGACACCTTCTGGGACATCGTCCAGAAGGGCGCCAAGGAGGCCGCGGCGAAGGACAACATCAACTTCGTCTACGCCCACGACGACCAGGCCCAGCAGCAGGCACAGTTCGTGCAGAACGCCATCGACCAGAAGGTCGACGGGATCGTCGTCAGCCTGGCCAAGCCCGAGGCCCTCAAGGACGTCCTCGCCAAGGCCGTCAAGGCCGGCATCCCGGTGATCACGGTCAACTCCGGCTCGGCCCAGTCCGCCGAGTACGGGGCCCTGACCCACATCGGCCAGGACGAGGTGATCGCGGGCGAGGCCGTTGGCACCGAGCTGAACAAGCGCGGGAAGAAGCGGGCCGTCTGCGTCCTGCACGAGCAGGGCAACGTCGGCCACGAGCAGCGCTGCGCCGGAGCCAAGAAGACCTTCTCCGGGACCATGGAGAACCTGTACGTCGAGGGCACCAACATGCCCTCCGTCCAGGCGTCCCTCCAGGCCAAGCTCCAGGCGGACCCCTCGATCGACGCGATCGTCACCCTCGGCGCGCCCTTCGCGCCCACCGCCGTCAAGGCGAAGGACGCGGCGGGCAGCAAGGCCGAGGTCGACACCTTCGACCTCAACGCCTCGGTCGCCCGCGACCTGAAGTCCGGCGCCCTCGGCTTCGCCGTCGACCAGCAGCCCTACCTGCAGGGCTACGAGGCCATCGACCTGCTCTGGCTCTACCGCTACAACGCGAACGTGCTCGGCGGCGGCCGCCCGGTGCTCACCGGACCGCAGATCGTCACCGCCGCCGAGGCCGCCGAGCTGGAGGAGTACATCAAGCGGGGCAGCCGATGAGCGCGGCCGCACCCTTCGACGGGCCCGACGAACGGCTCGCCCCCACCTCCACCCTGCGCAAGCTGCTCGCCCGCCCGGAGCTGGGCTCGGTGGTCGGCGCCGTCGCCGTCTTCGTCTTCTTCTCCATCGCCGCCCCCAGCTTCCTGCAGGCCTCCAGCCTCAGCACGGTCCTGTACTCGGCCTCCACCATCGGGATCATGGCCGCCCCGGTGGCCCTGCTGATGATCGGCGGCGAGTTCGACCTCTCCGCGGGCGTCATGGTCACGACCTCGGCACTGGTGAGCTCGATGTTCAGCTACCAGATGACCGCCAACGTCTGGGTCGGCGTCGGCGTGTCCTTGCTGGTCACCCTGGCCATCGGGTTCTTCAACGGATTCATGCTGACCCGCACGAAGCTGCCCAGCTTCATCATCACGCTCGGCACCTTCCTGATGCTGACCGGCCTGAACCTCGGCTTCACCAAGCTGATCACCGGCACGGTCTCCACCAAGACCATCGCCGACATGGAGGGCTTCTCCTCCGCCCGCGCCCTCTTCGCCTCGCAGTGGAACATCGGCTCGGTCACCCTCAAGGTCACCATCCTGTGGTGGTTCGCCATCGTGGCCGTCGCCACCTGGATCCTGCTGCGCACCCGCGCCGGGAACTGGATCTTCGCCGTGGGCGGCGGGGCCGACGCGGCCCGCGCCACCGGCGTGCCCGTCGTGAAGACCCGTATCGGGCTCTACATGGGCGTCGCCCTGTGCGCCTGGATCTCCGGACAGCACATCCTCTTCTCGTTCGACGTGGTCCAGTCGGGCGAGGGCGTGGGCAACGAGTTCCTCTACATCATCGCGGCCGTGATCGGCGGCTGTCTGATGACCGGCGGCTACGGTTCGGCCATCGGCTCGGCGGTCGGCGCCTTCATCTTCGGCATGACCAGCAACGGCATCGTGTACGCCCAGTGGAATCCGGACTGGTTCAAGTTCTTCCTCGGCGCGATGCTCCTGCTGGCCACGCTGCTCAACGCATGGGTCCGCAAGCGGGCGGAGGCAACCAAGTGAGCGCGACCGAAAAGACCGCGAGCGGGCCCGGAGCGGCCACCGCCCTGGTCAAGCTGACCGGCGTCAGCAAGTTCTACGGGAACATCCGGGCCCTCCAAGGGGTCTCCCTGGAGGTCTCGGCGGGCGAGATCACCTGTGTCCTCGGCGACAACGGCGCCGGCAAGTCCACCCTCATCAAGATCATCGCGGGGCTGCACCGGCACGACGCCGGCACCTTCGAGATCGAGGGGGAGGAGACCGTCCTCGCCAACCCCCGCGCCGCCCTCGACCACGGCATCGCCACCGTCTACCAGGACCTCGCCGTCGTCCCGCTCATGCCCGTCTGGCGGAACTTCTTCCTCGGCTCCGAGCCCACCAAGGGCCGCGGCCCCCTCCGCCGCCTCGACGTGGACCTCATGCGCGAGACCACCCGCACCGAGCTGCTGCGCATGGGCATCGACCTGCGCGACGTGGACCAGCCCATCGGCACGCTGTCCGGCGGCGAGCGGCAGTGCGTGGCCATCGCCCGCGCCGTGTACTTCGGGGCGAAGGTCCTCGTACTCGACGAGCCCACCGCGGCCCTCGGCGTCAAGCAGTCCGGAGTGGTCCTCAAGTACGTCGCCGCCGCCCGGGACGCCGGCCTCGGCGTGGTCCTGATCACCCACAACCCGCACCACGCGTACCTGGTCGGGGACCGTTTCGTCCTCCTCAAGCGCGGCACCATGGCGGGCAGCCACACCCGCGACTCGATCACGCTCGACGAGCTCACCCGGCAGATGGCGGGCGGCTCCGAGCTGGACGAGCTGAGCCACGAACTGGAGCGAGTGGCAGAATCAGGGGCAGGCGCCCCACACGCCACGGCCGCGACGGACGGCGCAGCCGGTCGCAGCGGCCCGGCCGACGAGGCCGGCCGGACCCCCCGAACCACCGCACCGAAGAAGGACGACACGACTCGATGAGCACGTACCGGGACTTCACGCTCACCCACCGGGGGTCGGCGCGAGGCACCGTCCTGCGGACCATCGGGACCCGGGAGCGCCGGTCGCACCTGACGGCCCCGCGCGTCCCCACGGTCGGCATCGACATCGGCGGCACCAAGGTGATGGCCGGCGTCGTCGACGCCGACGGGATCATCCTGGAGAAGATCCGCACGGAGACCCCGGACAAGTCCAAGAGCCCCAAAGTCGTCGAGGACACCATCGTCGAGCTGGTGCTGGACCTCTCCGACCGGCACGACGTGCACGCGGTCGGCATCGGGGCGGCCGGCTGGGTCGACGCCGACCGCTCCCGCGTGCTGTTCGCACCCCACCTGGCCTGGCGCGACGAGCCCCTGCGCGACGCCCTCCAGTCCCGGCTCGCGGTCCCGGTCATGGTCGACAACGATGCCAACACCGCCGCCTGGGCGGAATGGCGCTTCGGCGCCGGACGCGGCGAGGACCACCTCGTCATGATCACGCTCGGCACCGGCATCGGCGGGGCCATCCTCGAAGGCGGCCAGGTCAAGCGCGGCCGGTACGGGGTCGCGGGCGAATTCGGCCATATGCAGGTCGTCCCCGGCGGCCACCGCTGCCCCTGCGGCAACCGCGGCTGCTGGGAGCAGTACAGCTCCGGGAACGCCCTGGTCCGCGAGGCCCGCGAGCTGGCCGCCGCCGACTCGCCGGTCGCGTACAACATCATCGCCCGGGTCGGCGGCAACGTCTCCGAGATCACCGGACCGCTGATCACCGAGCTGGCCCGCGAGGGCGACGCCATGTGCGTCGAGCTGCTGCAGGACATCGGCCAGTGGCTGGGCGTCGGCATCGCCAACCTCGCCGCCGCCCTCGACCCGTCCTGCTTCGTCATCGGCGGCGGCGTCAGCGCCGCCGACGACCTGCTGATCGGTCCGGCCCGGGACGCCTTCCGCCGCCACCTCACCGGCCGCGGCTACCGCCCCGAAGCCCGTATCGCCAAGGCCCAGCTCGGACCCGAGGCGGGCATGGTCGGCGCCGCCGACCTCGCCCGGCTCGTCGCCCGCCGCTTCCGCCGCGCCACCCGCCGCCGGGTCGAGCGCTACGAGCGGTACGAGCGCTACGCGCAGCAGCTGGGGCGGCGCGACCCCGCCGCCCCCAAGGACCAGGACGAACAGTGAACCCGCCCACCCTGCCCCACCAGGCCTCCGCCCCCGACGCCGAAAGCACCCCGGCTCCCACCGCCGAGGACCGCAGGCACGTCGTCAAGCGCCGCTGGATCACCGCGATCATCATCCTGCTGCTGGTCGGCGTACCCGCGGGTTACCTGGCGATCTCCACCCAGCAGAGCCGCGAGAGCGGCCGCGACAAGGCCGCCAAGGTCGGCGCGTCCCAGGTGCGCCCCGGCTGGCCCTCCAAGGTGCAGCGCAGCATCTACGAGGTCCCGGTCCCGGACAAGGCCTGGCGCGTCGGGTTCCTGGAGACCAACAACTGGCGCACCAGCCGGCTGTACGTCCAGTTCGCGGTCACCCCGCCGGAACTGGACGGCTTCCTGTCCTCCCTCGGCATCAGCCGGGAGGACCTGACCCCCGGCGTCTCGGTCTCCGCGCACGACACCTCGATCGCCGGCTGGCACTGGAAGCCGGAGACCTCATGGCTGGGCACCACCCTCGAACAGGACGACCCCCGCCCCACCCGGGACATCACCGTCGACCTCACCGATCCCAAGGTCTCCAAGGTCTACGTCGTCTCCTCCACCACCCCCTGACCGGCAAGACACCCCCTAACCTTGGGATCATGAAGCTCACCAAGCGGCTGCATTCCTGCGTCCAGTTGGAGAAGGACGGGCGCACGCTCGTCATCGACCCGGGCGCCTTCAGCGAACCGGACGCGGGACTGGGGGCGGACGCCCTGCTGGTCACGCACGAACACCCCGACCACTTCGAGGAGGGCCGGCTGCGGGCCGCCCTCGACGCCGGTCCGGCGGTCGAGCTGTGGACCCTGCGCAGCGTCGCCGAGAAGCTCGCCCCCGCCTATCCGGGCCGGGTGCACACCGTCGGCCACGGCGACGCCTTCACCGCGGCCGGGTTCGAGGTCCAGGTCCACGGGGAGCTGCACGCGGTGGTCCACCCGGACATCCCGCGCGTCACGAACGTCGGGTACCTCGTGGACGGTTCCCTCTTCCACCCCGGGGACGCGCTGACCGTGCCCGGTGTGCCCGTCGAGACCCTGATGGTTCCGGTGCACGCACCCTGGAACAAGGTCTCCGAGGTGATCGACTACCTGCGGGAGGTCAAGCCGCGCCGGGCCCTGGACATCCACGACGCCTACCTCTCCGACATCGCCCGGCCGATCTACGACCACGCCCTGGACGCCCTCGGGGGCACCGACCACGGGCGACTCACCGCGGGGGACTCCGCCGAACTGTGACTGTCGGTGCCGGGCGGTAGGTTGGCAGGCATGCGTATCGCCACCTACAACGTCAACTCCATCACCGCCCGGCTGCCGCGCCTGCTGGCCTGGCTGGAGAGCTCCGGTACGGATGTCCTGTGCGTCCAGGAGACCAAGTGCTCGGCGGAGCAGTTCCCCTACGACGAGCTGCGTGAGCTGGGCTACGAATCGGCGGTCAACGCCACCGGCCGCTGGAACGGCGTGGCCCTGCTCTCCAAGGTCGGCCTGGAGGACGTGGTCCTCGGGCTGCCCGGCGGGCCCGACTACGAGGGCGTCCAGGAGCCCCGCGCGATCTCCGCCACCTGCGGCGGGGTCCGGGTCTGGTCGGTGTACGTGCCCAACGGGCGCGAGGTCGAGCACGACCACTACGGCTACAAGCTGGACTGGTTCCGCGCCCTGACCACGGCCATCGCCGCGGAGGCGGCCGGTCCGCGGCCGTTCGCGGTGCTCGGCGACTTCAACGTGGCCCCGACCGACGAGGACGTCTACGACCCGGCCGTCTTCGCGGGCCTCACCCATGTCACCCCTGCCGAGCGGGCCGCCCTGGAGGCGCTGCGCGCCGCCGGGCTCTCGGACGTGTTCCCGCGCGCACTGAAGTACGACCGTCCCTACACCTTCTGGGACTACCGGATGCTCGCCTTCCCCAAGAACAAGGGCATGCGCATCGACCTGGTCTACGGGAACGAGTCCTTCACCAAGGCCGTGACCGATTCCTACGTCGACCGCGAGGAGCGCAAGGGCAAGGGCGCGTCCGACCACGCGCCCGTCGTCGTGGACCTGGACCTGGCCCGGTAGCCGGTGGCCGGTGGCCGGTGCCATCCGGGCCGACGGATCCAGGCGCGCCCTGTGGTCAGCGGCGGATCCTGGTGCGACGCTGGGCGGTATGAACATCCCCTTCCTGGACAACTGGCTGAACCGACGCGAAACGGAACAGGGCGCGGGACTCGCCGCCGCCCTCGCGGACGACCCCGAGGGCGTCGCCGAGTTGTTCTCGGAGTGCGAGATGCTGCGCGTCCAGGCACGGGCGGCCGGGCTCGAACTCGACGAGAGCCAGGCCTCGTTGGAGGCCCTGGACCAGCTGATGCCGCGCTGGCGACGGGATCCCGAGGCGGTGCCCTGGCTCGGCAACGACGCCGGTTTCTACCTCGGGACCGTGATCATCCGGACGGTTCAGGGGGCCGCCTGGCGGGTGTGGCCCAACGGCCAGCCGGTGATCCGGCTGGCCTCGGGCCGGGAGCTGAACGTGATCGAGTCGGGCCTGTCCTGGGCGATGACCGGATCCCCCGAGCTCAGCCAGGCGTACGCGGAGGCCTCCGAGGGCTGACGCCTCGGCGTGTCGCGGTCCCCCTCCCGTGCGAAGTGCCCTTCCGTGGCCGGATAGTTTGCGCTGACCCCGGCACACCGGGACCGGGACCGGGGCCGGCACTCGGGCCGTCGCCGAGACCGGCTCCGACAAGTGGACAGGGCAGCACATGGCCGTCGAAACGTTGATCGAGCTGCGGGACGTCAACAAGCACTTCGGGGCGCTGCACGTACTGCGGGACATCAGCCTCACCGTCGGCCGCGGGGAGGTGGTGGTGGTCATCGGCCCCTCCGGTTCGGGGAAATCCACCCTGTGCCGGGCGATCAACCGGCTGGAGACCGTCGAGTCGGGCACGATCCTGATCGACGGGGAGGCACTGCCCGCCGAGGGCAAGGAGCTGGCCCGGCTGCGTGCCGAGGTGGGGATGGTCTTCCAGTCCTTCAACCTGTTCGCGCACAAGACCGTCCTCGCCAACGTCTCGCTCGCGCAGGTCAAGGTCCGTGGCCGAAAGCGGGGCGAGGCGGACCGGCGCTCCCGGGAGCTCCTGGAGCGGGTCGGCCTGGCCGACCAGGCCGAGAAGTTCCCGGCCCAGCTCTCCGGCGGTCAGCAGCAGCGCGTGGCGATCGCCCGCGCCCTCGCCATGGACCCCAAGGCCCTGCTCTTCGACGAGCCCACCTCCGCGCTCGACCCGGAGATGATCAACGAGGTGCTGGAGGTCATGCGGCAGCTCGCCCGCGAGGGCATGACCATGGTCGTGGTCACCCACGAGATGGGCTTCGCACGCTCCGCCGCCAACCGCGTGCTCTTCATGGCCGACGGGCAGATCATCGAGGACCGCACCCCGGAGCAGTTCTTCACCGCCCCCGAGAGCGACCGGGCCAAGGACTTCCTCTCGAAGATCCTCAAGCACTGACGGTGTCGGCCGCCGGGTGCCGGGCGCCCGGCGGCTGCTGCCGGGCGGCCCGGCCCCTGGCAGCAGCCGTGGCTCACTGCTCGCGCAGCGGCACCGACAGGTAGCTGGGATCGGTGCGCGGCGAGGAGAAGGTCAGCTGCGCGCCGAGGGGGTTGTGCTCGATGTAGAGCGGGTCGACCGTGTCGATGACGAGAGCGAGCCGGTGGCCCGCCGGGACGTCGTAGGCGGTGGAGAACAGCTCCAGGTCCGCGCCGAAGGCCTGGCCGGGAGCCTTCCCGTGGAAGGTGTACGGGGCGTTGCTGACGAGCTTGCCGATGCCGAGCGGGCCGACGTCGTAGAGGTACGCGACGAAGGTGCCGTCGCCCTTGGTGGGGGTGACCGTGGTGTGCAGCTTCGCGGTGCCGCGGATCCGGCGAGCCTCGTCGTAGCGCTCCGACTGCCAGACGGCCGCGAAGGCCCGGGGGAGGAGCGGGATGGAGGCGATCGGCGGCGCCTTCACGAACTGGTCGAGGGCGCTGGAGAGGAGGAGGATGCCGCCGTTGGCGCCGGAGTCGACATTGGCGAAGAGGTGCTCGCTGTCGGGGAGCGCCAGCTTCTCGGTGCCCCCGGAGCCGACCGACTTCCAGTCGGCGTAGCCCTCGTACCCGTCGTTGCTACGGGACTTGATCTGCACCGGGGCCTCGGTGTCGACGCCGTTGCGCTCGCCCTTGAGGTAGCGGTCGAACCAGCGGTGTGCGTTGGTCCAGGTGTCGTTGGGCAGCCCCAGCAGGCCGGTGCCCTCGGCGGTGGCGTGGTCCCCGGGCCGGAATTCCAGGCGCTTGGGGCCGGTCAGCCGCTCGTAGAACTTCGCGTACTGGTTGGGCGGGAAGATGGTGTCGCCCCAGGCGTTGCCGAGCATGATCGCGGCGCCGTTGGCGTTGATCCGGTCCACCTGCTCGGAGGCCGAACGCTTCCTGCCCCATTCGATCATCTGCTGCTCCTGGTCCAGCCGGGAGCCGAGGAAGTTGCCGAGGAGCGTCTTGAGTTCGGGGCCGGGGCGGCCGGTGAGGTATCCGGCGGCGCCGAGCATTCCGGCGGCCTGGAGGTGCTGGGTGCGGCCGGAGTAGATGGATTCGATGAGGTCGGCCCAGCCGCTCATCGCGACCACGGCCTTGACGCGCGGGTCGTGGGCGGAGGCCAGCAGGGTGATGCCGGCGGCGTACGAGACCCCGCCGAGGCCGATGCGGTCCGCGTCGGCGGGGGAGTTGGCGAGGGCCCAGTCGATGACGGCGCTGACGTCGGCGATGTCCGGCGGGCCGGCCACCTCGATGTCGCCGCCGGAGAGCCAGAAGCCGCGGGAGGTGTAACTGACCACGACGTAACCGGAGTCGGCGAGCTTCTTGGCCTGGGCGATGTACTCGATCTGCGGCAGGCCCCAGCTGGTGGGCAGCACGATCAGCGGGTACTTCCGGCCGCTCTCGGCTCCGGCCGGGGTGAAGACGTTGCCCTTGAGGGTGATTCCGCCGGATCCCGGGATGTCGTGGAAGCGCAGCTGCGAGGAGGCGTCGGCGGCGGCTGCCGAGGTGGCGGCGGGAGCCGCCTGGGCCTGATGGGGGGCCAGGCCCAGGACGGCTGCCGCCAGCAGGGTCGCCACGGCCGCTGCGGTGGTGGTGCGTTGCATCTGTCGCTCCTCGCGCGTGCGCCGGGATTGTCAAAGTGACCCGACGGTAACGGGAGCGTGTTACCGAAAGTAACCCGTGGGTAAGTTACGCGCTGGTAACGATTGGGTGAGGGCGGTGGACCGCCCGCGGACCGGCCGTCAGCCGTTCTGCGGGGCGCCGGACAGGGCGCTCTTGGCCTTCCACTGGTCGAAGGAGAGGTTCCACTCGCCGTAGCCGTTGCCGATCGGCGCCTGGCCCTTCGAGCCCTCGCCGACCACCTCGAAGAGGTCGCCGACCTGGGACTGCCCGAAGAACTCCTTGGCGTCGGCGTCGCTCATCCCCACGCAGCCGGAGCTGCTGTTGGCGCGCCCGAAGTTGCCGGAGTTCCACGGGGCGGCGTGCGCGTACATGCCGGACCAGGTGAGCCGCATCGAGTAATCGACCATCTTGTCGTAGGCATTGTCCAGGCCCACCGTCTGGGAATCCATCCGGATGGTGCCCTCCTTGGTCATGATCACCATCTTCCCGGACCAGGAGGCCTTCTTGCCGCCGGGAGTGCCGGCCGAGATCGGGATCGTCCTGAGCGCCTGGCCGTCCTGGGTGACCGACATCTTCTTCGTGTCGAGGCTGACCTGGACCCGGCGGTCCTTGCCGATCTTGAACTCGGTGTTGTAGTCGCGGGCGAACAGCCCGCCGCCCTTGCCGGAGTCCACGCCGTTCAGGTGCATGTCGACCTTCACGTCCGTGCCGGACTTCCAGTAGTCCTTGGGCCGCCAGTCGACGCGGTCCTTGCCGTCGTGGTCCTGCATCCAGCCCCAGGAACCCTCGGTGTTGTCCGAGGTGGTGACCTTGAGCTGCTTCTCCACGTCGGCCTTGTTCGTCACCGGGTTGTCGAAGACGAGGGACACCGGCATCGCCACGCCCACCGTGCTGCCCTTGGAGATGTTGATCGAGACCTTGTTCACCTTGTCGGCGGGGCCGGTCTTGAACTGCGTGGTGGCGCTCTGGCTGTCGGTGTTCTGGGCTTCGACCTTGTACTCCGCACCGGGCGGGGCGTTGCGCTCCGAGGTCCAGGTCTTCCCGTCGTCGGCTATCTTCCCCGGCAGCTCCGCGCCCTTGGCGTCGGTCACCTTCACCTGGGCCAGCTTGCCCTCGGCGACGGTCACCGTCACCGGCTGGCCCGCCTTGACCTGATCGCCCGCGAGGTTCACCGAGACCGCCATGGGCGCCTTCGGCTTCAGCTCGGCCTTGCCCTTGTCGTCACCGCCACCGTCGCTCCCGCCCGAACAGGCGGTCAGCGAGGCGGCCAGAAGTGCGGTGCCCGCCATGGCGGTGCGGCGTATACGGCTCAACGAAGGGCCCTTTCCAGGAGCGGAGGAGGTGAACGTCCGCAAAAGAGGATGCGAACGACCCGACTTTAGGTTCCGCGAGCGGCGGAAAAAGTCGTCCTTTCTCTTGTGACGCCGACCGCAGCGAAACGGTCATCATCCGGTCACAATCGCCGCGCACTTCGGTCACGGGCGGCTGTGAGAGTCCTGTGAGAGACCGTCAGGACGACAGGAAGGCCGTCTGCCGTGTGTGCACTGCTCGTGACCCCAGCCCAGCAGAACCATGACCAGGACCGGGAGCTCCGGGTGCGTTCCCTGTCGGTCTCCGAATACCAGGCGTTCCTTTCCCGCCACGGCGGGGCGAGCTTTCTCCAGTACCCGTCCTGGGCCCGCGTAAAGGACCTTTGGCGCTCGGAAAGGGTCGGGTGGCACTATCCGGACGGTCAGATTCAGGGTGCTGGTCTCGTTCTCTACCGGCAATTTCCCGGCACCCGCAAATACTTCGCCTACCTCCCCGAGGGGCCCGTCGCCGACTGGTCCGATCCGCACATCGACCGCTGGCTGACCCCGCTCATGCGCCACCTGCGCTCCTCCGGCGCCTTCGCCGTCCGCATCGGCCCCACCCCCGCCTACCGGCGCTGGGACGCGGCCACCGCCAAGTCCGCCTCCGGGCCGGGCCGGCAGATATCCGACGTGCTCGCCACCGAGGTCGACCCGGTGGGTGCCGCCCTCGCCGACCGGCTGCGCACGCGCGGCTGGACGCGGTGCGGCGGCGAGGACGACGGCGACGCACAGCCCCGTCACGTCTTCCGCGTGCCGCTGGCCGGCCGCACCCTCGACGAGGTGTGGGCGGGCCTCAACCAGGAATGGCGGCGCAACGTACGCAAGGCCACCAAGTCCGGCGTGGAGACGGTCATCGGCACCTTCGCGGACCTGCCCGAGTTCTACCGGCTGCTGCGCATCACCGAGGAGCGCGACGGCTTCCGGCTCGGCCGCTCCCTCGCGTACTACGAGCAGCAGTACCGGGTCCTCAACGAGGAGGCGCCCGGCCGGATGCGGCTCTACCTCGGCGTCCACCAGGGGGAGATCCTCGCCGCCCACACGATGATCACCGCCGGGAAGCGGGTCTGGTACCAGACGGGCGCCTCCGCCGACCACCGCCGCGAGGTACGGCCCAGCAACGCCCTGCAGTGGCGCATGATGTGCGACGCCCACGCCCTCGGAGCGGAGGAGTACGACATGCGCGGGGTACCCTCCACCCTTGACCCCGACGAACGTTCCTTCGGGCTGCTGCGCTGGAAGCTCGGCACCGGCGGACAGGTCGTCGAGACGCTCGGAGAGTGGGAGATACCGATGGACGGAGTCGCCAACACGGCCCTCTACAAGGCGTTCCAGGCGTACCTGGCCCGCCGGTGACGGCCACCGACACCGACAGCGGTACCGACACGGGTACCGACACGGGCACCGACACCGGCACCGGAGCGGCCGCCGCCGCGCCCGGAGCCGCCGCCGCGCCCTCCGGGAAGACCTCGGTGCTGCGCAGCGGCGCGCTCATGGCGGCCGGTTCGATCGTCTCCCGCGCCACCGGCTTCATCCGCTCCGCCGTCGTCGTCGCGGCGCTGGGCACCGGACTCCTCGGCGACAGCTACGCCGTCGCCAACACGGTCCCGAACATCATCTACATGCTGCTCATCGGAGGCGCGCTCAACGCCGTCTTCGTACCCGAGCTCGTCCGGGCCGCCAAGGAGCACGCGGACGGCGGATCCGCCTACACCGACCGGCTGCTCACCGCCTGCACCGCCGCCCTCGTGGCGCTCACCACCGTCGCGGTCCTCGCCGCCCCGCTGATCGTCTCGGTGTACACCGACTACGACGGGGCCCAGGCGAGCACCACCGTGGCCCTGGCCCGGTACTGCCTGCCGCAGATCCTCTTCTACGGGCTCTTCACCCTGCTCGGGCAGGTGCTGGGCGCCCGCGGCAGGTTCGGCGCCATGATGTGGACCCCGGTCCTCAACAACCTCGTCATCATCGGCGTCTTCGGGCTCTTCCTCTACCTCTCCCACGACGCGGCGGACGGCCTCACCGCCGCCGAGACGCGGCTCCTGGGCCTCGGCACCACCGTCGGCATCGTCATCCAGGCCCTCGCCCTCGTCCCCTCGCTGCGCGCCGCCCGCTTCCGCTGGCGCCCCCGCTTCGACTGGCGCGGCAGCGGCCTCGGACGCCCGCTGCGCAACGCGGGCTGGCTGGTCATGCTCGTCCTCACCAACCAGATCGCCTACTGGGTCGTCACCCGGCTCTCCACCACCACCGGACAGCACGCCGTGGACGCCGGACTCGCCGGCGGCGCCGGCTACACCGCCTACAGCAACGCCTACCAGCTGTGGATCGTCCCGCAGGGCATCATCACCGTCTCCCTCGTGACCGCCCTCATGCCGCGGATGAGCGCGGCCGCCACCGACGGCGACCTCGGCGCCGTACGCCGCGACATCTCCTACGCCCTGCGCTCCAGCGCCGCCCTCGTCGTGCCCGCCGCCGCCCTCTTCGCCGCCCTCGCCCCCTGGGTGATGGGCAGCGTCTTCGAGTACGGCCGCACCGGCGCCGCCGACATCGAGGTCATGGCGGGCATCCTCATCGCCTTCGCGCCCGGCCTGATCGCCTTCTCCGCGCAGTACGTCCTCTCGCGCGGCTTCTACGCCCTCTCCGACACCAGGACCCCCTTCTTCCTCAACCTGGTCATCGCCGCGCTCACCGCCGGACTGTCCGCCGCCGCCTACCTTCTGCTGTCCCCGCGCTGGGCCGTCACCGGCATGGCCGCCGCCTCCTCCGTCGCCTTCCTCGCGGGCGCCGCCGTCACCGCCTGCACCCTCACCCGCCGGCTCGGCCCGCGCGCGGGCACCCGTACCGAACGGCGCGCGACCGCCGTACGGACCCACCTGCGGCTGCTGGTCGCCTGCACACCGGCGGCCGCCGCCGGGTACGCGGCCGCCCGCGCCGCCGACCCGTTCGGCAACTTCGCCGCGGTCGGGGCGGGAACCGCCGCCCTGGCCCTCGTCGTCGTCATCCTCGCCGGGCCGCTGCGCCTGACGGAGATCACCGACATGCTGGACTCCCTGCGGCGCAGGATCGGCCGCTGACGGGAGGCAAGGCCCCGCAACACCTTTGGGATACTGACCGGATGCCACGCGTACTGCTGATCGAGGACGACCCTTCCATCCGCGAGGGGGTCGGCCTCGGCCTGCGCCGCCGGGGCCACGACGTGAGTTCCGCCGAGACCGGCGAGGAAGGACTGGCCCTGATGGGCGGCTTCCGCCCCGAGCTCGTCCTGCTCGACCTGATGCTGCCGGGGATCAACGGGGTCCAGGTCTGCCGCCGCATCCGCGAGACCAGCCAGGTGCCGATCATCATGCTCACCGCCCGCGGCGACGACTTCGACATAGTCGTCGGCCTGGAGGCCGGCGCCGACGACTACATCGTCAAACCCGCCCGCACCGAAGTCATCGAGGCCCGCATCAAAGCCGTACTGCGCCGGCTCAGCGACCCCGTGGGCACCCGCCCGGGGGTCGAGCACCACGGCGAGCTGACCATCGACCGCGCCGGGCTGAGCGTCGCCAAGAACGGCGAGCGCGTGCCCCTCGCCCCCAGCGAGATCAAGCTCCTGCTGCACCTGTCGGCCTCGCCCGAGCAGGTCTTCTCCCGCCAGCAGCTCCTCGAATACGTCTGGGACCACAGCTACCACGCCGACGCCCGGCTCGTGGACGCCTGCGTCCGCCGGCTGCGCACCAAGGTCGAGGACCCCGATGCGAGCCCCCGCTACATACAGACCGTGCGCGGCTTCGGCTACCGCTTCGGTCCGCTGTAGGCGACCGTGCGACGCATAGCGCCGCTCGGCCTGCGCACCCGGCTGATCGCGGCCTTCCTGCTGGTCGCCGCGATCAGCGCGGTGACCACGGCCGCCCTCACCTACCAGCAGGCGCGCAACGCGATCCTCAAGCAGACCCAGGACACCGCCATCAGCACCCTGCGGGACCAGGTCGAGCAGCAGGAGTTCCGGCTTCCGCTGGACCAGCAGGAAGTCCAGCGCATCGTCATCGAACTCGGCAAGCGCGGCAAACCGCACCCGTGGATCATCTTCGGCGAGTACGGCAGCGTGCGGGTCTCCACCAACCCCGGCACACCGACCTCCAGCGTGATCACCGACGACCTGCGCGAGAAGGTCCGCCGCAACGACTACACCGCCTTCCAGCGGGTCGAGGACCAGCGCGGCAACCCGTGGCTCACCATCGGGGTCCCCGCCCTCATCGAGCACAACGGCTCCACCGAAGCCACCGGCGCCGTCTTCTACGCCAGCGTCCCGCTCGCCACCGAGAAGCAGACCGTCGAGGCCATGGTCGACGCCGCCAAGCAGGGCGCCGTCCCGGGGCTGGCCATCGCCATCGTGCCCGCGCTGCTGGCCGCCCGCAGCGTCCTGCGGCCGGTCCGCGACATGCGCCGGGCCGCCCAGCACCTCGGCCGCGGCCGCCTCGACACCCGGATCGAGGTCAGGGGCGCCGACGAGCTCGCCGGACTCGCCCGCACCTTCAACGAGACCGCCCGCGCCCTGGAGCAGTCCGTGCGCGAGCTCCAGGACGCGGAGGTCCGCGCCCGCCGCTTCGCCTCCGACGTCTCCCACGAACTGCGCACCCCCCTCGCCGGGATGCTCGCCGTCACCGAGGTCCTCGACGAGGACGCCGAACGCCTCGACGCCGACACCGCCAAGGCCCTGCGCCTGGTCAGCGCCGAGACGGGCAAGCTCGCCGTCCTCGTCGAGGACCTGATGGAGATCTCCCGCTTCGACGCCCGGGCCGCCGAGCTCAACCTCGACGACGTGGACATCGCCGAAGCCGTGCGCAAGACCCTGGAGCGCCGCCACTGGGTCGACGACCGCATCGTCACCGAACTGCCCGAGCGGGTACGCGCCCGCCTCGACCCGCGCCGCTTCGACGTGGTCCTCGCCAACCTCGTCGGCAACGCCCTCCGCCACGGCGGCGCGCCCGTACGCGTCACCGTACGAACGGCACCGGGCGAGCACGGCACACGGCTCCTGATCGACGTCGCCGACAGCGGACCCGGCATCGCCCCCGAGGTACTGCCGCACATCTTCGACCGGTTCTTCAAGGCCGACGCGGCCAGGACCCGCTCCGCCGGCAGCGGTCTCGGCCTCGCCATCACCCTGGAGAACGTCCGCCTGCACGGCGGCACCCTCCTCGCGGCCAACGGGCCCGCCGGGGGAGCGGTCTTCACCCTCGACATGCCGCTGGAGGCCCACGCGTGACCGGGCACGGAACGAGATCCCGGGCAGCCGCGGCCACGGCAGTGCTGGTCAGCTGCGCCCTGCTGCTCACCGGATGCGGGATCAAACGCACCGGGGTGATCGACAGCGGTCACGCCGCCACCGTCAGGATGTCCGGGGGCAACAAGAGCAACTTCCTCTACTTCGTGTCCAAGGAGGGCGATCGGCTCGTCCCGAGCCCCTTCAGTCTGTCGGAGGGCTACAGACTCAACCCTGTGGTGCTGTTGCGGCTGCTGCTGGACGGCCCCCGCGGCCGGGCCGGCGAGGTCGGGCTCACCACGGCGCTGCCCCAGCTGCCCGTCGGACAGGAGGAACAGCTGGCGGTGAGCCCGTACACGCACGACGGAACGACGGTCCGGGTGCCGTTCGCCGTGGGCAACCTGTCGGACCTGGCCCGCATGCAGCTCGTGTGCACCATCGGCGCCGCGGTCGTGACCGACACCCTCAGCCCCGTCGTCCTGCAGGGCTCCGACACCACCCTCCCGGCCGCCGACTGCGAGCGGAAGCGCTGACCGGCACGGCGCACCCCCGGCCCGCGGGGCCGCACCCTTGCGGCCGGGGGCGCCCACCCGTCACGGTGGCCCCATGGACCACGCCGCGGACGTCCCCGACGTCTTCGACCCCCGCATCTACGCCGCCGGCATCCCGCACGAGCGCTACAGGCTGCTGCGCGAGCGGCACCCCGTGACCTGGCAGGCGGAGCCGGAGATCCAGGGATGGCCCGCCGGCCCGGGCTTCTGGGCCGTCACCCGGCACGCCGACGTCGTACGCGTCCTGCGCGACCACCGGACGTACTCCTCCTGGCTGGGCGCCACCCAGATCCGCGACCCCGACCCGGCCGACCTGCCCTTCCTGCGCCGCACCATGCTCAACCAGGACCCACCCGAGCACGGCCGGCTGCGGCGGCTGGTGTCCCGCGCCTTCACCCCCGCCCGCGTCGACGCCTTCGCCGGGCGGGTACGGGAGCGCGCCCGCGCCCTGCTCGCCGCCGCCCGCCAGGACGCCGAGGACGGCGCCGCCGATCTCGTACGCGCGGTCACCGACGAGTACGCGCTGCTGAACCTCACCGACCTGCTGGGTGTCCCGGCCGCCGACCGGGCCCTGCTGCTGGAGTGGACCGTACGGATCATCGGGTACCAGGACCCCGACGACGCCCCGGCGCCGCTCCCCGGGCCGGACGGCACACCGCTCAACCCGCGCTCCCCGGCCCTGCTCGGCGAGATGTTCGCGTACGCCCGCGAACTGGCCGGACACAAGCGCACCCACCCCGGCGACGACGTGATGACCGCCCTCGCCGAGGCCGGACTCGACCCGGCCGAACTGGAGATGTTCTTCTTCCTGCTCACCGTCGCGGGCAACGACACCGTACGCAGCGCCGCCCCCGGCGGCCTCCTCGCACTGGCCGGGGCCCCGGACGCCTACCGCCGGCTCGCGGACGGAACCGTCCCGTTCGACCGGGCCGTCGACGAACTCCTGCGCGTTCACCCGCCGGTGCTCAGCTTCCGCCGCACGGCCGCCGTCGACACCGAACTGGCCGGGCGATCCATCCGCGCCGGGGAGAAGGTGGTGGTCTTCCACGCCTCCGCCAACCACGACGAGCGCGCCTTCACCGACCCCGGCCGCCTCGACCTGGCGCGGACGCCCAACCCGCACGTCTCCTTCGGGGACGGCCCGCACGTCTGCCTCGGCGCCCACTTCGCCCGGCTCCAGCTGCGCATCCTCTACGAGGAGTGGTGCGCGGCCATGCCCGCGCCGGAACTGGCGGGACCGCCCCGGAGGCTGGTCTCCAACTTCATCAACGGGATCACACGGCTGCCGGTTCGGGTGTCAGGGCGGCCCGGGTGACATCGGCCGCGAGCTCGGTCACATCGGGGCCGTAGGCATCGGAGTTGACCACCTTCAGCACCAGGCAGAAGGGATCCTCCTTGTACGTGCGGGCCAGCCGCTCGTGGTGGCGGGCGAGATAGCGGGCGGCGGCCTGGTTGCTGACCGCCGTCTGCCCGGAGAGCAGGAAGACGGGACGGCCGCCCTGTGCGCCCGTCAGCCTGGCCAGCAGCACGTACTCCACCCGCCCCTTGGCCCACCGGTAGCTCTCGCCGCCCACCTGGATCGCGCCCCGGTCCGCGTGCTCCTGGGTGTCGACGTTCACCCGTACCCCCGGCAGCATCGAAGCCAGGTGCGCCACCGTACGGGTGTTGGACGTCGGGCCGCCGACACAGAACTCGGCGCGCTCGCCGAAGCCCTGACGCGCCTCGTCGTGCGTGACGATCTGCACGTTGGCACCGCAGTCCTTGATCAGCGCGGATATCTCCAGCAGCGCGAACGCGTCGTTGCGGTGCACCGACGACTCCTTGCCGCCCATCTGCCGGTTGACCACGAACAGGCACTCGGCGCCGGCCGGCAGTCCGAAGAACCCCTGCTTGCGGCGCAGCGTACGGCGCCACAGGTAGGTCCGGGCGAACCAGCCGAACCCGCCGCTGACGGCGGTGGCTATCACCCCGAGCACGATGTTGCGCACGTCGTCGTTCATGCGGCGGATGGTAGCGGCCGGGCCGCCTTCCTGACGCGGGGGGTGCGGTGAAGTTACGCTGCGCGAACCAGACCTGACAGGCCGTCGACCGGAGGAACCGCATGCGTGCTCCCGCCGCACGTCAGTTAGCGCTCGTCGCCCTCGCCGGGGCACTCGTCTCCACCGGGGCCGCGGCCCCGCCCACCACGACCACCCCGCCGGCCAAGGTGCCGGTCGCCGCCGGCTACGGCGGGGCCGTCGCCAGCGTCGACGCCGACGCCACCGCCGTGGGCATCGCCGTCCTGCGCTCCGGCGGCAACGCCGTGGACGCGGCGGTCGCCACCGCCGCCGCGCTCGGGGTGACCGAGCCCTACTCGGCGGGCATCGGCGGAGGCGGCTACCTCGTCTACTACGACGCCCGCTCGCACCGGGTGCACACCGTCGACGGCCGCGAGACCGCCCCCGCCACGGCCACCGAGGCGCTGTTCCAGGAGAACGGCCTCCCCATCCCCTTCGCGGAGGGCCAGACCAGCGGCCGCGGGGTCGGCGTGCCCGGCACCCCCGCCACCTGGAAGAGCGCCCTCGACGCCTGGGGCACCCGCCCGCTCGCCACCCTGCTGAAACCCGCCGAGAAACTGGCCCGCGAGGGCTTCACGGTGGACAGCACCTTCCGGGCCCAGACCGAGCTCAACCAGGACCGCTTCAAGGACTTCCCGGCGACCTCGAAGCTCTTCCTGCCGGGCGGCGCCCTGCCGGTGGTCGGCTCCACCTTCAAGAACCCCGACCTCGCCGCCACCTACGCCGAACTCGGCCGCAAGGGGACCGGCGCCCTCTACCGCGGACCCCTCGCCGAGGACATCGTCCGGGCGGTGCGCACACCCCCGGTGGACCCGGCGGCCACCCGCAAGGTCCGCCCCGGCGACCTGACCACTGCCGACCTGCGCGCGTACGCGACCAAGCGGCAGGACCCGACCCGGGTGAGCTACCGCGGCCTGGACGTCTACAGCATGGCGCCCTCCTCCTCCGGCGGCACCACCGTCGGCGAGGCGCTGAACATCCTGGAGCGGACCGACCTCTCGAAACTGTCCGACACGCAGTACCTGCACCGCTTCATCGAGGCCTCGCGGATCTCCTTCGCCGACCGGGGCCGCTGGGTCGGTGACCCGGCGGCGGTGGACGTGCCCACGCGTGAGCTGCTCTCGCAGCGGTTCGCCGACTCGCGCGGCTGCCTGATCGCGCCGGACCGTACGCTGACCAGCCCGCTGGCCCCCGGCGACCCGCGCCACCCGGCGGCCTGCGGCGGCTCCGGCCAGGCCGCCCCGACCACGTACGAAGGGGAGAACACCACGCACCTGACGGTCGCCGACCGCTGGGGCAACGTGGTCTCCTACACCCTGACGATCGAGTCCACCGGCGGTAGCGCGATCACCGTTCCCGGACGCGGCTTCCTGCTCAACAACGAGCTGACCGACTTCTCCTTCGCCCCGGCCGCGCCCGGGGTCCCGGACCCGAACCTGCCCGGCCCCGGCAAGCGGCCGCGCTCCTCCATGTCCCCGACGATCGTGCTGGAGGACGGCCGCCCGGTGCTCGCGGTGGGCTCCCCGGGCGGCGCCACCATCATCACCACCGTGCTGCAGACCCTGATCGGCCACCTGGATCGGGGGCTGCCGCTCGTCGACGCGATCGCCGCGCCGCGGGCCAGCCAGCGCAACCAGACCACCACCGAGCTGGAACCGGGCCTGTGGAACAGCCCGCTGCGGGCGGAGCTGGAGGCGATCGGCCAGGGCTTCCGGCAGAACCCGGAGATCGGCGCGGCCACCGGCGTGCAGCGGCTGCCCGACGGCCGCTGGCTGGCGGCCGCCGAGACCAGCCGCCGGGGCGGCGGCTCGGCGATGGTGGTCCGCCCGCACGGGAAGCCGTAGGGACCGGAGGGCGGTTCGGAGGCGATCGGGGTGCGGTGCGGGAGGCGGTTCAGAGGGCGGTGAGGATCCGCGGACCGTCGGCGGTGATCGCGACCGTGTGCTCCGAGTGGGCGGCGCGGCTGCCGTCGACGGTGCGCAGGGTCCAGCCGTCCGCGTCGCAGGTGTAGTCGTCCGTACCGCCCGCGATCAGCATCGGCTCGATGGCGAGGACCAGGCCGGGGCGCAGCTTCATGCCGCGTCCCGGCGGGCCCTCGTTGGGCACGCCCGGGTCCTCGTGCATGGTGCGGCCGACGCCGTGGCCGCCGAAGCCGTCCGGGACGCCGTACCCGGCGGCGCGGCAGGTGGTGCCGATGGCGTGGGCGATGTCGCCGATCCGGTTGCCGGGCACGGCGGCGGCGATCCCGGCGGCGAGGGCCGCCTCGGAGGTCTCGATCAGCCGGAGGTCGGCGGGGCGGGCCCGGCCGACCGTGAAGCTGATGGCCGCGTCCCCGGCCCAGCCGCCGAGCAGCGCACCGAAGTCGGCGCTGACCAGGTCGCCGTCCCGCAGGGGGGCGTCGCCGGGGATGCCGTGCACGATCGCGTCGTTCACCGAGAGGCACAGGACGGCGGGGAAGGGCACCGGCGCGAACTGCGGCCGGTAGCCCAGGAAGGGCGAGGTGGCGCCGGCCTCGCGGAGCACCTCGTGGGCCACCCGGTCCAGGTCCAGCGGGGACACCCCCACGTCGGCGGCCTCCCGTACGGCGGCCAGGGCGCGGGCGACCACCCGGCCCGTCGCCCGCATCTCGTCGATCTCTCGGTCCGTCTTCAGTTTCACCATGCCAATAACTATACCGGTATAAAAATAACGGGATAGTTATTGGTGTGCGGGGTAGGATGACGGCATGGTCCGTACCCCCCTCACCCCCGAAGAGCGCGAGCGCGGCGAGCGGCTCGGCGTCCTGCTGCGCGAGGCCCGCGGCGACCGGAGCATGGTCGAGGTCGCGGCCGGCGCCGGGCTCTCCGCCGAGACCCTGCGCAAGATCGAGACCGGCCGGGCACCCACCCCCGCCTTCTTCACGGTCGCCGCCCTCGCCGCGGCCCTCGGCCTCTCCCTGGACGACCTGCTGCGACGCTGCGCCGTCGTCCCCGCCTGAGGCGTGTCCCGGCCTGCCGTTCGGGCGGGCCCGGCGGCCAGACGGCCCAATCGGCGGTGGGCGGTCCGGAGCGCGGGGCAAGCGTGAAGGCGTGTCAGCCATGAACGCATCCAAGCGAGTCGGTTTCGCAGTCGTCGGCGCCCTCCTCGCGGGCGGCCTGCTGCTCGCGGCGTGTGCCGCCCCCGAAGGCCGCCCCCGCGCGGGCGAGGTGGTCTTCCGCCACCCCGGCGTCGTCGTCAGCCACGGCCAGCTTCGGCAGGCGAAGCAGATGGTCGCGGCCGGCAAGGAACCCTGGCTCTCCGCGTACCGGGCCCTCCTCGGAAGCCGCTACGCCTCGCTCGACTACGCCCCGCACCCGGCCGACGTGGTGCCCTGCCCCTTCAACAGCGGACCGCAGTCCTGCCTCGACGAACGGCAGGACGCGATCGCCGCCTACACCCACGCCCTGCTGTGGTCGGTGAACGGCAGGACCGCCCACGCGCGCAAGGCCGTACAGATCATGGACGCCTGGTCGGCCGTGATGAAGAGGCACCGCGAGGACAACGCCGGACTCCAGGCCGCCTGGTCCGGATCCAGCTGGGCGCGGGCCGCCGAGATCGTGCACGCCGACTACCCGAACTGGGAGGAGCCCCAGGTCACCCGGTTCAAGGAGATGCTGCGCAAGGCCTACCTGCCGGCCGTGCGCACCCAGGTCCCCGCCTACAACGGCAACTGGGAACTGGCCATGACCGACGCCGCCGTCTCCATCGCCGTCTTCCTGGAGGACCAGGTGATCTTCCGGGAGTCCCTGGAGCGGTTCCGGGCGCGCGTGCCGGCGTACTTCTACCTCCGGATGGACGGCCCGCGCCCGATGGCCCCGCCGTACGCCGCCATCGAGACGGCCGCCCAGGTCAAGGCGTACTGGTTCGACCAGGGCACCTACGTCGACGGCATCGCCCAGGAGACCTGCCGCAACCTGATGCACGTCGGCTACGCGCTCGCCGCGTCCGCGCACATCGCCGAGACCGCCTGGCACCAGGGCGTAGACCTGTACGGCGAGCAGTCCGCCCGGCTGCGCACCGCGCTGGAGTTCCACGCGAAGTACCAGCTTGGCGCCGAGGCCCCGCCGTGGCTGTGCGGGGGCAAGGTGGAGCGGACCATGGGGCCCGACCTGGAGGTGGCCCTGCACCACTACGAGACGCGGACCGGCGCGAAGCTCCCGTACACCCGCGCCCTGGTCGAGAAGACGCGTCCGGCCGGGACGGACGAGCTGTTCGTGGCCTGGGAAACGGTCAGCCACGCAGAGACCCCGCCCGCCTGACACCCCCTAGGGTGCGGTCATGGATCTCGAAGAGCTCGGCAGGGCGCGGTACGTCAGTCTCACCACCTTCCGCAAGGACGGCACGCCCGTGGCGACACCGGTGTGGGCGGTCGCGGACGGGGGTGAGCTGTACGTGTGGACGCGCAGCGATTCGTGGAAGGTCAAGCGGATCCGCACCAACGGGCGGGTCACCGTCACCGCCTGCGACATGCGCGGGCGCGTCGAAGAAGGGGCGCAGACACGGGAGGGCGAGGCCCGGCTGCTCGACGAGGCGGGGCTGCGGCGGGTGCGGAAGCTGATGTCGCGCAAGTACGGCTGGCAGTTCTGGTTGGTGGACGTGCCCGCCGCCCTGGCCCGCCGGGGCAAGCGTCCGCACACCGCGATCGCCGTCAAGCTTTGAGACTCCCGTAGCCCGCCCGTAACACGGGTGGGATCCAATGCGGTCATGGAGACCGCGACTTCGCTGGCGATCAGTCAACTCTCGGGGTACTTGCGGGGGTTGACGCAGAGGCTGGATCCCGGGGCAGGCTGGTACGGGGAGTTCCTGCGCCGGGATCCGGAGGGGATGAAGGCCTGTCTCGACGGGACGGCGATGCCCCCCTGGGACGTGGTGGAATCGCTGCTGCGGGACCTGGCCGGGGCGCGGGGGGCGGAGTTCGCGACGCGGGAGACCGTATACGCGGCCCAGCTGCGGGCGGCGGCCGTCGCCGTGTGGGACCGGCTGCCGGGCGGCGAGGGGGAGCTGCGGACCCTGATCGCGGCGGCGGTGGCACAGCGGGCCGATGCGCAGACGGCCCTGCGGAGCCTGACGGTACGGCTCGGCAGGGCCGCCGACCGGACCGAGACGGACGCCCTCACCCGGGAACTCTCCTGGGCCCAGGACGACGTGGCCCGTGCCGTGGCCAGGCACGAAGACCTGGCTGCCCGCCTGCGGGCCCTGCGGGCGGGCCCCGACGGGCTGTGGCCGGCGCGGCCGGAGACCGCGGAGTGGCTGCCCGGGGTGCCCCGGCAGCGGAAGGCGCACGCCGAACCGGGCGCCGGGCCGGGCAACGGGTCGAGTGCCGGGCCGGGCATGGAATCGAGCGCCGGGCCGGACACCGCGCCGCAAGCGCCCGTCGCCGAGGAGCCCCCCGCCCGCGCCGAGGCGCCGGTCGGCCGGGCCGAGGGGCGGTGGCTGCGCGGTGCGCGGCGCGCCGGCGGCGCCCGGTACGCGGGCTCGGCCGCCCCCGAGGCCCCGGCCTTCACTCCGCCGCCCGGGCACCCCGCCGGGGACGGCACGCCGGGTTCCGGTCCCGGCGCCGCGCTCCCCGCGCCGCGCGGAGCCCGCTTCGGCATCCCGGACGCCCCCGCACCCGAGGCCCCTGGCCCCTCCGAGGCCGCGCCCCGCCCCGTACCGCGTCCCGAGCACCGGGCAGGGCCCGCGGCGGGCGCCCCCGGAGCCGTCGCCGCCGCCCTGCTCGCCCTGCGCGCCCAGGGCCGCAGCGGTGAGGCGCACGTCCTGCTGTGCGAGGCCGCGGCCCGGCCCGCCGAGCACCTGCCCGCACTCGCCGCCGAGCTGACCCGGGCGGGGCTCGCGGCCGACTGGGCCACCCTGCTGTGGGAGGCCTCCTCGCTTCCGCCCGAGCGGCTCGCGGCGGCCGCGGCCGCCCTCGGCGCCGCCGGCCGGGAGGCCGACAGCGACGCCCTGCTGCGCCAGGGCGCCGCCCGTCCGGCCGCCGAGGTCGCGGCCGCGGCGCTCGCCCTCGACGGGGCCGGCCGGATCCGCGAGGCCGACGCCCTGCTCGGCGCCTTCGTCCGGGTGCGCACCGCCGAGGAGGCGGCGGGCCTGGCCCGGCACGACCCGCGGTGGTTCGCCCCGCGACTGCTCCGCGCGGCCCGGGCGCTGCCCGGGCCCCGGCACCGCGACCTGGTCCACGCCCTGCGGGTGGCGGGCATCGCCGACGCGTAGGGGTACTTAACCCGTCCGTCTCCTGACCGCATTCGACCGCGGGGCGACGTAACGTGATCGACTACTCCAACCGCGCACGGCGGTCTTGCCCCACGCTGTGACGAGGCCTACGTTCTACTCCCTACGCATACCGTCTACGTGCGTAGAACTCGGCGTTCCCGTCGCGAGGAGCAGCTCATGGCCCAAGTCGTCCGCGCCGCGCTGGTCCAGGCCACCTGGACCGGAGACACCGAATCGATGATCGCCAAACACGAGGAGCACGCCCGCCGGGCAGCCGCCCAGGGCGCGCAGATCATCGGATTCCAAGAAGTCTTCAACGCCCCCTACTTCTGTCAGGTCCAGGAGCCCGAGCACTACGGCTGGGCCGAGGCCGTCCCCGACGGCCCGACCGTACGCCGGATGCAGGACCTCGCCCGCGAGACCGGCATGGTGATCGTCGTACCGGTCTTCGAGCTGGAGAGCGAGGGCTTCTACTACAACACCGCCGCCGTCATCGACGCCGACGGCAGCTACCTGGGCAAGTACCGCAAGCACCACATCCCCCAGGTCAAAGGCTTCTGGGAGAAGTACTACTTCCGTCCGGGCAATCTCGGCTGGCCCGTCTTCGACACCGCCGTCGGCCGGATCGGCGTCTACATCTGCTACGACCGCCACTTCCCCGAGGGATGGCGCCAACTGGGCCTGGCCGGAGCCCAGCTGGTCTACAACCCCTCCGCCACCTCCCGAGGCCTGTCCGCGTACCTGTGGCAGCTGGAGCAGCCCGCCTCCGCCGTCGCCAACGAGTACTTCGTCGCCGCCATCAACCGCGTCGGCCAGGAGGAGTACGGCGACAACGACTTCTACGGCACCAGCTACTTCGTCGACCCGCGCGGCCAGTTCGTCGGGGAGGTCGCCAGCGACAAGGACGAGGAACTCGTCGTCCGCGACCTCGACTTCGACCTGATCAAGGAGGTCCGCGACCAGTGGGCCTTCTACCGCGACCGCCGACCCGACGCCTACGGAGGACTCGTACAGCCGTGACCAACCCGACCCCGCTCCACAGCCGCCACCGCACCGTCCTGCCCGACTGGCTCGCGCTCTACTACAAGCACCCCATCGAGCTCACCCACGGAGAGGGCCGCCACGTCTGGGACGCGGACGGCAACCGCTACCTCGACTTCTTCGGCGGCATCCTCACCACGATGACCGCCCACGCCCTGCCCGAGGTCACCAAGGCCGTGTCCGAGCAGGCCGGACGGATCATCCACTCCTCCACCCTGTACCTCAACCGGCCGATGATCGAGCTGGCCGAGCGGGTCGCCGCCCTCTCCGGCATCCCCGACGCCCGGGTCTTCTTCACCACCTCCGGCACCGAGGCCAACGACACCGCCCTGCTGCTCGCGACGACGTACCGCCGCTCCAACCAGATCCTGGCGATGCGCAACAGCTACCACGGCCGGTCCTTCTCCACCGTCTCGATCACCGGCAACCGCGGCTGGTCCCCGACCAGCCTCTCGCCGCTGCAGACGTACTACGTCCAGGGCGCGGTCCGCACCCGCGGCCCCCTCGCCCACCTGGACGACGCCGCCTTCACCGCCGCCGCCGCCCGGGACTTGGAAGACGTACTCGGCCAGGCCCGCGGGGGAGTGGCCGCCCTCATCGCCGAACCCATCCAGGGCGTGGGCGGCTTCACCTCCCCGCCCGACGGCCTCTACGGGGCCTTCCGCGAGGTCCTGAACCGCCACGGCATCCTGTGGATCAGCGACGAGGTGCAGACCGGCTGGGGCCGCACCGGCGACAACTTCTGGGGCTGGCAGGCACACGCCCAGAACGGCCCGCCGGACATCCTCACCTTCGCCAAGGGCATCGGCAACGGCATGTCCATCGGCGGGGTCGTGGCCCGCGCCGAGGTGATGAACTGCCTGGACTCCAACTCCATCTCCACCTTCGGCGGCTCCCCGATCACCATGGCGGCCGGCGTCGCCAACCTCGCGTACCTGCTGGAGCACGACCTCCAGGGCAACGCCCGCCGCGTCGGCGGCCTGCTCCTGGAGCGGCTGCGCGCCATCGCCGCCACCGTCCCCGCCGTACGGGAGATCCGCGGCCGGGGCCTGATGGCCGGACTCGAACTCACGAAGCCGGGCACGGACGAGGCCGACCCGGACGCGGCCGCCGCCGTCCTGGAGGCGGCCCGCGAAGGGGGCCTGCTGCTCGGCAAGGGCGGCGGGTACAACACCAGCGTGCTGCGCATCGCGCCGCCGCTCTCCCTCACCGTCGCCGAGGCGGAAGAGGGCGCCGAGATCCTCGAACAGGCATTGCGCAGCATCCAGTAGGGGGATCACATGAGCATCCGCACCCTGATCCGCGGCGGCCTCGTCGTCACCGCCTCCGACGAACTGCACGCGGACGTCCTGATCGAGGACGGCCGCGTCGCGGCGCTGGCCGCACACGGCTCGGCGGCCGCCGGAGCCTGGACGGCCGACCGCACGATCGACGCGACCGGGAAGTACGTGATCCCCGGCGGGGTCGACGCGCACACCCACATGGAACTTCCCTTCGGAGGCACCTCGGCCTCCGACACCTTCGAGACCGGAACCAGAGCCGCCGCCTGGGGCGGCACCACCACCATCGTCGACTTCGCCGTGCAGAGCGTGGGCCACTCCCTGCGCGAGGGACTCGACACCTGGTACGCCAAGGCCGACGGCAACTGCGCCGTCGACTACGCCTTCCACATGATCCTCTCGGACGTCAACGAGAGAACCCTCAAGGAGATGGACCACCTCGTCGGCGAGGGGGTCACCTCCTTCAAGCTGTTCATGGCCTACCCCGGCGTCTTCTACAGCGACGACGGGCAGATCCTGCGCGCCATGCAGCGCGGCGCCGCCAACGGCGGGCTGATCATGATGCACGCCGAGAACGGCATCGCGATCGACGTCCTCGTCGAGCAGGCCCTGGCGCGCGGGGAGACCGACCCCCGTCACCACGGTGAGGTCCGCAAGGTGCTGCTCGAAGCCGAGGCCACCCACCGCGCCATCCAGCTGGCGCGGGTCGCGGGCGCCCCGCTGTACGTGGTCCACGTCTCGGCGGAGGAGGCGGTGGCGGAGCTCGCCGCCGCCCGCGACAAGGGCCTCCCGGTCTTCGGGGAGACCTGTCCGCAGTACCTCTTCCTGTCCACCGACAACCTGGAGGAGCCCGACTTCCAGGGCGCCAAGTACGTCTGCTCCACGCCGCTGCGGCCCAGGGAACACCAGGCGGCGCTGTGGCGGGGCCTGCGGACCAACGACCTCCAGGTGGTCTCCACCGACCACTGCCCCTTCTGCTTCCGGGGCCAGAAGGAACTGGGCCGCGGGGACTTCTCGAAGATCCCGAACGGGCTGCCGGGCGTGGAGAACCGTATGGACCTCCTCCACCAGGCCGTCCTGGACGGGCACATCAGCCGCCGACGCTGGATCGAGATCGCATGTGCGACCCCGGCCCGGATGTTCGGCCTCTACCCGCAGAAGGGCACCATCGCGCCGGGCTCCGACGCCGACATCGTGCTCTACGATCCGCACGCCGAGCAGGTCATCTCCGCCGAGACCCACCACATGAACGTGGACTACTCGGCGTACGAGGGCAGGCGGATCACCGGACGCGTCGACACCGTGCTCTCGCGCGGCGAACTCGTCATCGACCAGCGCGAATTCACCGGCCGGGCCGGCCACGGGGCCTTCGTCCCCCGCTCCACCTGCCAGTACCTGTAAAGCGTCAAGGAGCCGCCCCATGGACTTCGGCCTCGTCCTGCAGACCGACCCGCCCGCATCCCAGGTCATCAGCCTCATGAAGCGCGCCGAGCGCAACGGCTTCCGCTACGGCTGGACCTTCGACTCCGCCGTGCTGTGGCAGGAGCCGTTCGTCATCTACAGCCAGATCCTGGAACACACCCGCAAGCTGCACATCGGCCCCATGGTCACCAACCCCGGCACCCGCACCTGGGAGGTGACCGCCTCCACCTTCGCCACCCTCAACGACATGTTCGGCAACCGCACCGTCTGCGGGATCGGCCGCGGGGACTCGGCGATGCGCGTCGCCGGGCGCAAGCCCAACACCCTGGCCCGCCTGGGCGAGGCCATCGACGTCATCCGGGACCTGGCCGAGGGCCGCGAGGCCCTGGTGGACGGCAACCCGGTCCGCCTGCCGTGGGTCCGCGACGGGAAGCTCCCCGTCTGGATGGCGGCGTACGGGCCGAAGGCCCTGGCCCTGGCGGGGGAGAAGGCCGACGGGTTCATCCTCCAGCTCGCCGACCTCTACCTCACCGAGTGGATGGTCAAGTCGGTCCGCGAGGCCGCCGTCGCGGCCGGCCGCGACCCGGCGGAGATCACCATCTGCGTGGCGGCGCCCGCGTACGTGAGCGAGGACCTCGCGCACGCCCGCGACCAGTGCCGCTGGTTCGGCGGCATGGTCGGCAACCACGTCGCGGACCTCGTCGGCCGCTACGGCGAGCACTCCTCGATGGTCCCCGACGAGCTCACCGAGTACATCAAGGCCCGACAGGGCTACGACTACAGCCACCACGGCCGGGCCGGGAACCCGTCCACCGACTTCGTCCCCGACGAGATCGTCGACCGCTTCTGCCTGCTGGGCCCGGCCGAGGCGCACATCGAGAAGCTGCGGGCCCTGCGCGACCTGGGCGTCGACCAGTTCGCCGTCTACGACATGCACGACGCACGGGAGGCCACGATCGACGCGTACGGCCAGCACGTCATCCCGGTGCTGCGCGACTGACCGACCCACCACGTCCGCCCGGCGGGCCGCCTCCGCGTGGGAGGCGGCCCGCTCCGGCTTTCACGCAGGTCGAGGGCGCGCTCGACCCGGCCACCCCGGGGCCGGTTCACCCCCTGGACACCCGGTGTCCAGGAGCCGGTACGGGAATGGCGGTGGGGTTTGTCGGTCGGGCGTGCTTTGCTGGAGGCATGATCGATGAGTTCCTGGCCCATGGCCTGTCCGATGTGGAAGAGGCCGTCCGCAAGGCGGCGGCGATCGAGATCATGCCGAGATTCAGGCAGCTCGCCGAGCACGAGGTCGACGAGAAGAACGGCCCCCACGACCTGGTGACCGTGGCCGACCGCCAGGCCGAGGAGTACCTCACGGCCGCCCTGACGCGGCTGCTGCCCGGCTCCGCCGTGGTCGGCGAGGAGGCCGTGCACGCCGACCCCGGGGTGTACGCGGCGCTGCGCGCGGACGCCCCGGTGTGGATCGTCGACCCCGTCGACGGCACCCGCCAGTTCGTGAACGGCGACCCGGCCTTCTGCACCCTCGTCGCCCTGGCCCTGCGCGGGGAGATCCTCGCCTCCTGGACCTATGCCCCGGCACTGGAGGAGCTGGCGACAGCCGTGCGCGGGCAGGGTGCGTACGTCAACGGCGAGCGGATCCACTGCGGTTCGCCGGAGCCGGGCGCCGCGCTGCGGGTGGCCATCGCCCACCCGCTGTACACGAGCGACGAGAACAAGCGGACGCTGGCCCGGCTGGACGTACCCGGGGTCGCGGCCCGCCCCTGCGGCTCGGCGGGCCTGGAGTACCTGAAGGTGGCCCGCGGAGAGATGGACGGCCTGGCCTTCACCTGGCCCTCGGCCTGGGACCACGCGGCCGGGCTGCTGCTGGTCGCCGAGGCCGGCGGGACGCAGAGCACAGTCGACGGGGTCCCCTTCCGGGTGGACCGGGACAACGCGCTGCCGTTCGCGGTCGGGCGCGACGAGGCCACCACCGTACGCATCCGGGAGCTGCTCCGGGGCGCCTGACCGGTTCCGGTACGGTCCGGGCGGGCCCGGTCGGGTCCGGACGGTCCGGGCAGCGGAATATCCTGGAGGCGCAGGCGCCGCCGGAGACGAAGGAGTCGCAAGTGCCGTCGATTCTCGATGTGGTCGTGGTGGGGGCGGGGCCGAACGGGCTGACCGCCGCCGTCGAACTGGCCCGGCGCGGCTTCTCGGTGGCCGTTTTCGAAGCCGCCGGCACGGTCGGCGGCGGTGCCCGGACCGAGGAGCTCACCCTTCCCGGCTTCCGGCACGACCCCTGCTCGGCGGTGCACCCGCTGGGGGCCGGCTCGCCGGTCTTCGCCACGATGCCGCTGAAGCGGTACGGGCTGGAGTGGCTGCACCCCCCGCTGCCCATGGCGCACCCCTTCGACGACGGCACGGCCGCGGTCCTGTCCCGCTCGGTCGCGGAGACGGCGGCGTCCCTCGGGCCGCGCGACGCGGGCGCCTACCGGCGTCTGGTCGGGCCGTTCCTCGGCAAATGGGACACCCTGGCCCGGGACTTCATGTCCCTGCCCAGCACCGCGCTGCCCCGGGATCCGCTCACGCTCGCCCGCTTCGGGCTCACCGGACTGCCGCCCTCCACCTGGCTCATGAGCCGCTTCCGCGACGAACGGGCACGGGCGCTGTTCGCGGGCCTCGTGGCCCACGTCATCGCACCGCTCGGCGGGATCGCCACCAGCGCGGTGGGCCTGGTCTTCGCGCTGGCCGCGCACGCGAACGGCTGGCCGATGCCGCGCGGCGGCTCGCAGTCCGTGTCCGACGCCCTCGCCGGGTACCTGCGCGACCTCGGCGGGACCATCCACACCGGCTTCGAGGTCAAGCGGCTCGACGACCTCCCGCCCGCCCGCACCTACGTCTTCGACACCTCGCCGACCGCGCTGGCCCGCATCGCCCGCCTGGGGCGCGCGTACGACGGATACCGGTACGGCGCCTCCGTGTTCAAGCTCGACTACGCGCTGGACGGGCCGGTCCCGTGGACGGCCGAGGCGCCGCGCCGCGCCGGCACCGTCCAGATCGGTCCGCGCGCCCGGGACATCGACGCCGCCCTGCAGCTCGCCTCCGGCGGCCGGGCCCCGCGCGCGCCCTTCCTCATCACCGCGCAGCCCAGCCTCGTCGACCCCGGCCGGGCACCCGAGGGCAAGCACGTGTTCTGGGCGTACGGACATGTCCCCGCGGGCTGGGACGGCGATCTCACCGAGGCCGTCGAATCCCAACTGGAGCGCTTCGCCCCGGGCTTCCGCGACCTGGTGCTCGCCCGTGCCACGGCCGGCCCGCCCCAGCTCGCCGCCCGCAACCCCAACTACGTCGGCGGGGACATCGCCTGCGGTGCCGCCTCGGGCCTCCAGCTCCTGCTGCGTCCCAAGATCTCCCTCACCCCGTACACGACGGCCCACCCGGCCGTCTTCCTCTGCTCCTCGGCCACCCCGCCGGGCCCGGGTGTGCACGGCATGTCCGGGCACAACGCCGCCAAGGCGGTCTGGCGGCACCTGCGAAAGGGCTCCTGATGGTGCGCATCACCCTGGTCCGCGGCGACATCACCGCGGAGAAGGCCGACGTCATCGTCAACGCGGCGAACTCCTCGCTGCTCGGCGGCGGCGGGGTCGACGGCGCCATCCACCGGCGCGGCGGACCGGAGATCCTCGCGGCCTGCGAGGACCTGCGGCGCTCGCACTACGGCAAGGGGCTGGCGACGGGCCGGGCCGTCGCCACCACGGCCGGGAGGCTCGCCGCCGGGCACGTCATCCACACGGTGGGCCCGGTCTGGTCGCGCGAGGAGGACCGGTCGGCGCTGCTCGCCTCCTGCTACCGCGAGTCGCTGCGGATCGCCGACGAGCTGGGGGCCCGTACGGTCGCGTTCCCGGCCATCTCCACCGGCATCTACGGCTGGCCGATGGACGACGGGGCGCGGATCGCGGTGGAGACGGTGCGTCGCGCCCCCACCGAGGTGCAGGAGGTGCGGTTCGTGCTCTTCGACGCGGCCGCCTACGAGGCCTTCGAGACGGCGGTGGCGGCCGCCTCCTGAGGTGTGCCCGGCTCCGTCAGCGCGGCGCGCGCACGGAGGCACCCGGGGCGGGCCGCGGGTAGGTCCGGGACTGCTTGACGCTGCCGAACGCGAAGCTCGACTCGATCGAGGCGATCCCGGGGATGGCGTGGATCCGGTGGCGCACCAGGGATTCGTAGGCCTCCAGGTCCTCGATGACGACCCGGAGCAGGTAGTCGCTGCTGCCCGCCATCAGGTAGCAGTCCTGGATGTGCTCGATGACCGCGACGTGCTCCTCGAACAGCCGCACCGCCTCCGCCGTGTGGCGTTCCAGGCGGATCCGGACGAAGACGGTGACCGGGAGCCCGAAGGCGACCTGGTCGACCATGGCCGTGTAGCCGCGGATCAGGCCCGCCTCCTCCAGCCGCCGCACCCGGCGCAGGCAGGGCGACGGGGACAGCCGGACGCGGTCGGCGAGGTCCTGGTTGGACAGACGCCCGTCGGCCTGCAATTCCCTGATGATCTGCAGATCCACTGCGTCCATGGTCACTCCTTGGCAGATTCTGCCCCAAACGTATGCCCGAGAGGCAGAACTGGCAATCGGCTGCCCCGCCCCAAGCTCTAGCGTTGCCCAGGCACGGACCGGACCGGTCCGGGTCTCAGAGGCTGGAGCAATTCCTTGGTCGCGACGAACACCACCCGGGCGACCCTGCCTCCCGATGCGGCGGGCCCGCAGGCCGGACACCCCGGCCGGCGCGGGCTCTCCCCACAGGCCGAGGGCATGCTGGCCCTGCTGGTCACCGTGTCGATCTGGGCGGCCTTCGCGCTCAGCGCCCGGGCCCTGAGCGGTTCCTCCCTGCTGCCCGCGGACGCGGCCCTGCTGCGCTTCGGCGTCCCCCTCGTCGTCCTGTTCCCCGCCCTGTGGCGGCGCCGGCGCGCCATCGCCGCGGTGCGGCCGGGCCCCGCGGTGAAGATCGTCTGCGGTGCCGGGGTGCCGTTCTTCCTGGCCGCGATGCACGGCGGCGCGCTGACGTCCGCCGCCTTCGTCGGCTCCATCGTCCCCGGCATGGTCCCGCTGTTCGTCTCCGCGATCATGATCCGCCGGGGCCACGGCGTCCCCCGGGGCACACAGGCCGCGGGGCTCGCCCTGATCGCGGCCGGCGTGGCCGCCCTCGTCTGGCGCTACGTCGTCCCCGTCGACACCGATGTACTCGCCGGCGCCGGCACGCTCCTGGTGGCCAGCGGCCTCTGGGCCCTCTACACCGTGGGGCTGCGCGAGGTCGGCCTCGACCCGATCGGGTCGATCGGACTGCTGTGCCTGCCCTCCTTCGCCGTGATCGGGGTCCTGGTGCTGACCGGGGTGCTCCCCACGGGCATCGCGCACGCGGCGGGCAGCGACATCGCGCTGTTCCTCGTCGTGCAGGGGCTGGGGGTCGGCCTGTGCGCGGGCCTGCTGTACGCCTTCGCCATCCGCCGCCTCGGCGCCGAGCGCAGCGCCGTCGTCGGCAGCCTCAGCCCCGTCGCCGTCGTCCTGCTCGCCGTCCCGCTGCTCGGCGAGACGCCGACCCTCGCCGTACTCGTCGGCGTACCCCTCATCACCGCCGGCGTCGTCCTCGCCAACCGCCGCCCACGACCCAAGGTTCCCGCAGATGCTTGAGCTCCTCCCCACGCCGCCCACCGACCCGCTGTGGGACCTGACCTACGAGTTCGGCAGTGACGAGCGGCCCGAACGCCTCAACCTCGTCCTCGGCGTCTACCGGGACCAGACGGGCACCACACCCGTCATGACCGCCGTGCGCGAGGCCGAGATCCGGCTGGCGGAGCGATCCGACTCCAAGGAGTACCGCGGGCTCTCCGGCAACGCGGTCTTCAACCGCTCCCTGCTGGAGCTGGTCCTGGGCCCGGCCGGCCCGACCGACCGGGCCGCGGCCGTCCAGACCGTCGCGGGCTCCGGCGCGCTGCGGCTGCTGGCCGACCTGATCTGCCGGACCCGCCCGGGCGCCACGGTGTGGATCAGCGATCCGGCCTACGTCAACCACCGGCCCATCCTGGAGGCCGCCGGGCTGCGCGTGCGCCCGTACGGCTGGCGCGACGCCGAGGGCGGCTTCGACACGGCCGGCGTGCTGCGGGAACTGCAGGAAGCGGAACGGGACGACGTGGTCCTGCTCCAGGGCTGCTGCCACAACCCCACGGGCGTGGACCCGCTGCTGGACGACTGGGAGGCGCTCGCCGAATCGGCCGCCCGCAGGGGCTGGGTGCCCTTCGTCGACCTCGCCTACCACGGGCTCGGCGACGGCCTGGAGGCCGACCTGCTGCCCACGCGGATGCTGGCGGCGCGGGTGCCGGAAATGCTGATCGCGGTCAGCTGCTCGAAGAACTTCGGCCTCTACAGCGACCGCGTCGGCTGCGCCATCGTGCTCGGCGCCTCGACCCAGGCCGTCCGGCACGCCGAGACCGCCCTGCAGAACGCCGCGCGGACGCTGTACTCGATGCCGCCCGAGCACGGCGCGGCCGTGGTGACCACGATCCTGGAGGACGACGGGCTGCGGGCCGCCTGGCGCGCGGAGCTGGAGGTCATGCGCGGCCGGATCATGGACAACCGGGCCGATCTGGTCGCCCACCTGAGCGCGCTCGGCTGCGCCGACCAGGCGCGCTCGCTCGCCCGGCAGAAGGGCATGTTCTCGATGCTGCCGCTGTCCGCGCAGCAGATGCTCCGGCTGCGCAGGCAGTACGCCGTCTACGGCACGACCTCGGGGCGGATCAACATCGCGGGCATCCCGGCGCACCGGATCCCCTGCCTCGCCCGGGGCATCGCCGGAGTCCTCGGCACGGCCGAAGCACCCCGCACGCTCCCGACGCTCCCGCGGCAGCAGCAGTCCGGACCGGCCGCCATCGTTCAGGCGTAAAGCCGTTCAGGCGTAAGGCCCGGTCAGGGGGCATGGGGGGCATGGCCGCAGAGGACATGACAGTCCCCGGCAGTCCGTCGATTCCATGAGCCATCCGCCGTCGCCGATGGCTCCCCTGGTCGACAAGTGCTGCCGGGGGCCTGGCCAGAGCCTGGACAAGGGTCACGCGGGCCTGAGGACGTCTCCAGAGGGAGGTGCGGCTCTTTCCGGTTATCCGGTGTATTGATGAGTTTCCTCCCAATTCGCACCCAGTCAAGGCTTTGTTCGGACGTAGTCTGTAAAGAAATCCGCGTCGCGCCCGCCACGAGCCCGACGGAAGGTGCCGCCATGACCACATGGCCCGTTTCGCGACCCGCCCGAGGGCCCGGCGCCACGGTCTGGGCGCCCGAAACCGTCACCGCAGACCCGTACAACGCCCAGACCCCCTCGGCCGCGCTGGCCGAGCCGGTCACCCCCGTCGGTGCCTTCTTCGTACGCGACCACTTCGGCATCCCGCGCACCCCACCCGGCCGCTGGCGGCTGCGGATCGGCGGCGCCGCGGCCGCCCCCTTCGCCATCGGCTACACAGAGCTGCTCGCGATGGACCACCGGGAACTGGACGTCGTGGTGGAGTGCGCGGGCAACGGCCGCAGCCTGATGACACCCCGCCCGCCCGGCCTGCCCTGGGGCCAGCAGGCGGTGGGCTGCGCGCACTTCGCCGGAGTGCCCTTCCGTCTCCTCGCCGAGCGGGCCCTGATCGGTCCGCCGACCGTGGAGGTCGTCTTCACCGGGGCCGACTCCGGCGCGGTGCGCGGCCACCGGGCGGCCTTCGAGCGCAGCCTCCCGCTCGCCGTGGCCCTCCACCCGGACACCCTCCTCGTCACCCGCATGAACGGAGAGCCGCTCACCCCCGAGCACGGGGCCCCGGTCCGCCTGGTGGTCCCCGGCCGCTACGCGGTCGCCGACGTGAAGTGGCTGGTCGGAGCCCGGGCCGTGACCCGCCCGTTCGCCGGTGTCTTCCAGAGCGAGGAGTACCTCTACGTGGCCCCCCGCGGCACCCCCGAGGGCCCGGTGACGAACGTGCGGGTCAAGTCGCTCATCACCGAGCCCGAACCGGACACGGCCGTGTGCCGGGGCCACGAGACCCTCGTCCGCGGCCGCGCCTGGTCGGGCGGCGGGGTGCCGCTGCGGAGCGTCGAGGTGCGCGCCGAGTACGAGGACGACGACCGCCACCGCGAGCGCGGCTGGCACCAGGCCCTCCTCGAAGCGCCCGCCGGCCCCTACGGCTGGAGCAGCTGGTCGTACCGGTGGACGCCGCAGCAGCCCGGACCGTACCGGCTGGTCTCCCGCGCCACCGACGCCCACGGCGACACCCAGCCGCCGCAGGCCCCGTGGAACGCCCGCGGCTACGGCTGCAACCCCGTGGCCTGCGCCGAGGTGGTGGTCGTATGAGCGACGCGGGTGATGCGCACGAGGAGGGCCGGGTGGTCCGCGCCACGGCCGGGACCGGCCGAGACAGAGCCCCGCGCGCATGCCTCGGATAGGGTGAATCGGTAGGAATCAGGCCCCCCGGGGTGAGGTCGGTGCGTTGGACACTTACCAGGCGACGAGCGAGGTGCCGGACCCGTCGGCCGCGGCTGTCGGGTACGCGGGCGTACTCAACGAGCTGCTGCCGATCGCCCTGTGGCGGGAGGACGCCGACGGGCGCATCGTGGAGTGGTCTCTGGCCGCCCAGGACCTGCTCGGGCACCGGCCCGAGGACATCATCGGCCTCCCCGGCAGCGCCATGCTCGTCCCCGAGGCCAACCACGAGCTCGCCGACCAGCTGACCCGGCGCGTCCAGTCCGGCGAGACCGTCGTCGGCACCCTGCCCGTGCGCCACCGCGACGGTCACCGCGTCCCGATGGAGATGTGGATCGTCCCCGCCGTCGACCCCCAGGGCCGGACGGGGGCCATGCTCATCGCCGTGGAGACCTCCGAGGTGCTCCACATGCGGGACTCCCTCGCCGCTCTCCAGAGCCTGTTCACCCAGTCGCCCATAGGTCTCGCCACCCTCGGCACCGACCTGCGGTTCCTCCGCGTCAACGACGCCCTGGCCCGGATGAACGGCGTCTCCGCCGCCGAGCACCTCGGCAAGCGGCTCACCGAGGTGGTCCCCGGGGTCAACGCCCTCGCGCTGGAAGCGACGATGCAGCAGGTCCTCGACCGGGGCACCGCCGTCGTCGACGTCCGCCGCACCGGGCGGACCCCCGCCGACCCGGAGAACGACCGGACCTGGTCCTGTTCGTACGCCCCGCTGCTGGACGGCTCCGGCCGGGCCCTCGGGGTGATCGCCTCGCTCATCGACATCACCGAGGGCCAGCGGGCCCAGGCCGACGCCGAACGGGCCCGGCACCGGTTCGCCCTGCTCGCCGAGGCGGGCACCCGCATCGGCACCACCCTGGACCTCCACCAGACCGCCCAGGAAATCGTGGACGTGCTGGTGCCGCAGCTCGCGGACTCGGCCGACGTCCAGCTGCTCGAAGCGGTCCTGCTCCCCGACGAGGGCCCGGTCCACGCGGCCTCCACACGCGGTGTCCTGCGCCGGCTGGCCGCCCACTTCCCCGACCCGACCGCCCCCACCGCGAAACTCGCCCCCGGCCAGACCTTCCAGATCCCCATGGGCACCACCTACGAGCAGGTCATCGCCGAGGGACGGCCCATGAACCTCTACCTCGCCGACATCCCGGCCCTGATCACCTCCCCGCGCGCCGAGGCCCTGCGCACCTACCTCGCCACCCTGGGCTCGGCCCGCCTGGTCCCGCTCGTCGCCCGCGGCACCGTGCTCGGCGCCGTCGCCGTGACCCGTACGCGCGAGCGGGAACCGTTCGACGAGCAGGACCGCATCCTCGTCGACGAGCTGGTCGCCCGCGCGGCCCTCAACATCGACAACGCCCGGATGTACACCCTCCAGCGCCAGGCGGCCCTCACCCTCCAGCGCAGCCTCACCAACAGCGAGCTGCCCGAGGTCCCGGGCCTCGAACTCACCGGGCGCTACCTGCCCGCCAGCGACCACGACGTCGGCGGGGACTGGTACGACGTCATCCCGCTGCCCGGCGGCCGGACCGGGCTGGTCATCGGGGACGTCATGGGCCACGGCGTCCACGCCGCCGCCGTCATGGGGCAGCTGCGCACGGCCGTACGGACCCTCGCACGCCACGACGTGCCCCCGGCCCAGCTGCTCCGCTCGCTCGACGCCGTCGTGGCCGACCTGGGCGAGGACGAGATGGCCACCTGTGTGTACGCCGTCCACGACGCGGCGTCCGGCGGCTGCGTGATCGCCCGGGCCGGCCACCCGCCCCCCGCCGTGGTCACCCCCGACGGAGCCATCGCCTTCCTCGACGGCCCGCCCGGGACCCCGCTGGGCACGGGCGGGCAGGACTTCCGCACGGAGGAGGTACGGCTGCCGCCGGGGAGCCTGCTCGTGCTCTACACCGACGGCCTGATCGAGGCCCGGGACCGGGACCTCGACCAGGGGATGGCCCAGCTGGCGGAGGCCCTGAACCGGGTGGAGCAGCCCCTGGAGGAACTGTGCGAGGGGATCCTGCGGATGCTGCTGCCGTGCGCCCAGCAGGACGACGTCGCGGTGCTGCTGGCCCGCACCCGGCCGGTGTGACCCCGGGTCCACGGGCCCCGGGCCAGGGCCCGGGCCCCAGGGATCCGGCCCCAAGGCCCCGAGCCCGGCCGGCCGGCCGGCTCACCAGGCCAGGTCCTCCAGCGCGTCCAGGTCCAGCGGGTCCGCCGCCCGCGGCTCCGGGCCCCCGGTCAGCGGCAGCTCGGCCCAGATGACCTTGCCGCGCTCGGTGTAACGGGTGCCCCACCGGTCGGCGTACTGGGCGACGAGGAACAGCCCGCGCCCGCCCTCGTCGGTGGTCGCCGCGTACCGCAGGTGCGGCGAGGTGCTGCTGCCGTCGGAGACCTCGCAGACGAGGCTGCGGTCGCGCAGCAGCCGTACCCGCACGGGCGCGCTCCCGTACCGGATGGCATTGGTGATCAGCTCGCTGAGGATCAGCTCGGTGGAGAAGGAGATCTCCTCCAGCCCCCACGCGGCGAGCTGCGCCGCGCCCGCGCTCCGCACGCGCGAGACGGCCGAGGCCTCGCCCGGCACCTCCCACTCGGCGATCCGGTCGGCCTCCAGCCGCCGGGTGTCGGCGATCAGCAGGGCGATGTCGTCGCTCGGCACCGGGAACAGCATCGCGGCGAGCACGTCCGAGCAGGCCTGGTCGGGGCTGCGGCCGGGTCGCGCCAGCGACTCGCCCAACAGGTGCAGTCCGGCGTCGAAGTCCCGGTCGCGGTCCTCCACCAGGCCGTCGGTGAACAGCACCAGCCGGCTCCCCTCGGGGAGCGTGAACTCGGCGGCCTCGAAGGGCATGCCGCCCACGCCCAGGGGCAGCCCGGCCGGCAGCTCGGGGAACTCGACGTCCCCTCCGGGGCGGATCAGCGCGGGCCCGGGATGGCCGGCGCTGGCCATCAGACACCGCCCGGAGACGGGGTCGTAGACCGCGTAGAGACAGGTGGCACCGGTGACCCCGGCCGGCTCGGCGGCCCCGTCCAAGGCGTCCTCGGCGCCGCCCTCCCCGCCCGCGAGCCCGCTCCCGGTGTCGTTCTGGTCGATCCGGCTGATCAGCTCGTCCAGGTGCCCGAGCAGCTCGTCGGGGGGCAGGTCCAGGGTGGAGAAATTGTGCACCGCGGTCCGCAGCCGGCCCATGGTCGCCGCGGCGTGCACCCCGTGCCCCACGACATCGCCGACGACCAGCGCCACCCGGCCCCCCGGCAGCGGGATCACGTCGAACCAGTCCCCGCCCACCCCCGCCTTCGCGGGCAGATAGCGGAAGGCCACGTCCACGGCGTTCTGGGCGGGCAGCACCCGGGGCAGGAGGCTGCGCTGGAGCGTCACGGCCATCGCGTGCTCGCGGGTGAAGCGGCGGGCGTTGTCGATGGAGACGGCCGCGCGCGCACCCAGCTCGGCCGCGAAGGACCGGTCCTCCTCGTCGAAGGGCTCCGGGGTGTCGGCCCGCCAGAAGTTGGCCATGCCCAGGACCACGCCCCGGGCCCGGAGCGGTACGGAGATCAGCGAGTGCAGCCCGTAGTCGAGCGCCACCCGGGTGCCCTGCGAGTCCTGGGCCCGCCAGCCCATGGCCGCGTTCAGGTCGGCCGCGAGCACCGCGTGCCCGGCATCCAGGGCCGCCGCCATCGGGGCCGTCGGCACGACGAACCGGATGATGTCGCCCACCGGCTGGAGCGGCGAGTCGGCACGCACGCCGGTGATGGCGGCCCGGCGCATCTCGGTGTAGACACCGGTGGCCAGGGAGGGCTCGTCACCGTGCAGCACCGGCTCCAGCAGCTCCACCGTGACGAAGTCCGCGAACCGGGGGACGGCGACCTCCGACAGCTCCTCGGCGGTCCGCACCACGTCCAGGGTGGAACCGATCCGCACACCGGCGTCGTAGAGCAGCTGCAGCCGGCGCCGGGCCACCTCCGCCCGGCCGGAGAGCGCGGCGAGCTCGGTGGAGTCGCGCAGGGTCACGACGCTTCCCGTGGACATGCCCTTGTACTGCGCGGTGGGCCGTACGTTGACGGCGAGCAGCCGGTCGCCCGCCAGGTGCACGTGGTCCGTCACGACCTGGCCGGAGGCGAGCAGTTCGGCGGTGCGCGGGTCGAGACCGAGGTCGGTGACGTGCCGGTTCTCGGGGTCGGGCGGCAGGCCGAGCAGCCGGCGGGCCTCGTCGTTGGCCAGGACGAGCCGCTGGTCGGCGTCGATGATGACCACGCCCTCGCGGACGGCGTGCAGGACGGCCTCGTGGTGCTCGTTGATCCGGCTCATCTCGGCGGCGCCCAGGCCCCGGGTCTGGCGCCGCAGCCGGCCGCTGACCAGGGCGGCGCCACCGGTGCCGAGCAGCAGGGCGCCCGCGGCCGCGCCGAGCAGGAGCGGGAGCTGGCCCTCGACGACCTGGGAGACGTTCTCGACGTCTATGCCGGTGCCGACCAGGCCGATGACGACGCCGTCGGAATTCCGTATCGGGACGATGGCCCGGACGGCGTCGCTCGGCTCGCCCCGGAACGTTTCCGTGAAGGCATGCCCGGCGAGGGCGCGGCTGAGGTCACCGGTGGCCCGTCGGCCGATCAGCTCGGGCTGCGAGTCGGTGTAGCGGATCCCGTCGGTGTTCATGACGGCGATGAAGTCGACGCCCGAGCCCCGGCGGGCGGCCTCGGCCAGCGGCTGGAGCAGAGCGGTCGGATCCGTCGAGAGCAGCGCCGACACGATACCGGGGGCGTGCGCGAAGGACTCGGCCGCCGCGAGCGAGCGGTGACGGGCGTCGCGCTCGCTGTCGTACCGGGCCTGGAACACCAGGGCCGCGGCGGCGGCGGCGATCAGCAGGAGCACGATCATCGCCTGGAGGGCGAAGACCTGACCGGCGACGCTGTGTGCCCACCGGGACAGGCGCGCGAACAGCCGCGAGCCCCACCCGGTCGGCTGGCGACCAAAACGTCCGGTCATGAGCCCTTTCTAACACTGTCCGGGGGGTTTGGTGCGGCTGCCGGTGCGCAGGAGGCCGCACGGTACGCGCGAGGGCCGAGGCCGACATGCGCGGTGAAGTGCTGGCGGAAGGTGACCTCACTGGCGAAACCGGCCCGCCGGGCCACTTCCGGCACCGGATGGTCGGTGCGTTCCAGCAGCTTGCGGGCCGCGTCCAGCCGGTGTCCCAGCAGCCACCGGTGCGGGGTGGTGCCGGTGGCGGCGGTGAAGTGCCGGGCGAAGGAACGCGGGGACATCCCCGCCCAGCCGGCCAGGGTCGCCACGGACAGGGGATCGTGCAGCGAACGCAGGGCGCGCGCCCGTACGGCGGCCAGCGCCTCGGCCGTCCGGTCCGCGGCCGGGACGGGCCGGTCCAGATACTGGGCGTGGTCCCCGGTACGGAAGGGGCCCGTCACCATGGAACGGGCGATGGCGGCGGCGGCCTCGGCGCCGTGTGCCTCCCGGACCAGGTGCAGGCACAGGTCGATCCCGGAAGCCACCCCGGCGGAGGTCCACAGCCCGCCGTCCTCGACGTAGAGCGGGGCGTCCTCGACCACGATCCCCGGGTAGCGCGCGGCGAGCTGCGGGGCCAGCCACCAGTGGGTGACCGCCCGGCGGCCCTCCAGCAGACCGGCCTCCGCCAGGATGAACGCCCCGGCACACAGGGCGGCGACCGGCACGCCCCGGCCGTGCGCCTCGCGCAGGGCGGCGAGGACCGGCGCGGGCGTCGGATCGGCCGGCTCGGCCAGCGCCGGCACGACGACCAGGTCCGCGGTGGCCAGCCAGTCCAGCCCCCGGTCGGGGGACAGGGTCAGCCCGCCGGGCAGCGGGATCGGACCGGGTTCCAGGGCGCACCGGCGCAGCTCGAAGCCCGGCACCCCGGCGTGGCCGCGGTCGGGGCCCCAGACCTCGGTGATGACGGCGAGGTCGAAGCTGCGGATCCCGGGCTGGACGACGATCGCGACACGGTGCATCCGGCCAGTTTGTCAGAACTGCCAGTCTGGCAGGATCTCATCGGTACAGGGCCTCGTGGGCGCTGTCGGGCCCGCGGCCCGGCGGACAGCATGGAGCCATGACAACGACCGCGATCGAGATCGCCCCCGACAGTGCCCTGCTGGTCATCGACGTGCAGAAGGGCTTCGACGAGGAGTCCTTCTGGGGGCCCCGCAACAACCCGGCGGCCGAGGACAACATCGCGGCCCTGATGGACGCCTGGCAGGCGGCCGGCCGCCCGGTGGTCCTCGTCCGGCACGCGTCCGTGCAGCCCGGCTCCGTCCTCGCGGCCGACCATCCCGGCCATGCCTTCAAGGACCTGGTCGAGAAGCGGAGCCAGGGGGCCCTGGTGATCACCAAGACCGTGAACTCGGCCTTCTACGGCACCCCGGACCTGGCCGACTGGCTGGGGGCCCGGGGGATCGGCCAGCTGGTGCTGGTCGGCATCCAGACCAACATGTGCGTCGAGACCACGGCCCGGATGGCGGGGAACCTCGGCTACGACGTGCTCGTCCCGCTCGACGCCACGCACACCTTCGACCTCGCCGGGCCGGGGGGCCTCGCCCTGACGGCGGACGAGCTCGCCACCGCCACCGCGGTGAGCCTCCACGGCGGCGGCTTCGCCCGCGTGGTCACCACGGCGGACCTCCTGTCGGCGTAAACCGCTTCAGCCTCGCCGACGCCCGATCCAGCCCCTCCGGCCACCCCCAGCCCCTCCGGCGTTTGTGGAGCGGGTCCGGGCGGGGCCCGGGGCCCGGCGGGGCCGGGTTTGGGGGGGGGGGGGGGGGGGCGGCCCCCGCCCCGCCCCCCCCCCGCCGGGCGCGGGGGGGGGCCGGGGGCCCCCCCCCCCCCCCCCCCCCCACAACCCCCGGAGGGGCTGGGTTTGCCGGGCGAGGCCGGATTGCCCGGCGAAGCCGAATGACGGCGCGAGGCTCGGGCGGCCCGGCGGAGCCGGAAACGGCTGGGGCCCGGGCCCCCGGGGAGGGGGCCCGGGCCCTCAGGGGCCCGGCGGCCGTATCAGAGGACGTCGGCGGCGATGTTGGCCGCGACCTGCTCCAGCAGGGGACCCGCGTTCGGGATGGACTTGGCCGGGTCGGGCTCCAGGTCCGTGAGCGGGTACGCCTTGCGGATGCCGGCCCCCTCCAGGGCCTCCTGGGTCAGCAGCAGCCGTCCGCAGACGGCCACCACCGGCTTGCCCGCCGCCCGCGCCGCGGCCGCGACACCCGCCGGGGCCTTGCCGTGCAGGGTCTGCTCGTCCAGGGAGCCCTCACCGGTGATGACCAGCGTGGCCCGCTCCAGCGCGGGGGCGAAGCCCAGCACCTCCAGCATCAGCTCGATGCCGGGACGGAACGTCGCGCCGAGCAGCAGGGCCCCGTAGCCGATGCCGCCCGCGCCACCGGCACCCGGGAGCACCGCGCACTCGGCGGCCTTCGCGCCGATCGACTTCTCCAGGACCACCGCGAAGTGCGCCAGCGCCGCGTCGAGCGTCGCCACGTCCTCGGGCGACGCCCCCTTCTGCGGGCCGTAGACCGCGGCGCAGCCCTTCGGGCCGGTCAGCGGGTTGTCCACGTCGCTCGCGAGGACGAACTCCACCTCCGCGAAGCGCGGGTCGACGCCGGACAGGTCGGCCGAGGCCAGCTCGGCCAGCGCACCGCCGCCCGGCCCCACCGGTTCGCCGTTCGCATCCAGGAACACCGCGCCCAGCGCGGCCAGCATGCCGGCGCCGCCGTCGGTGGTGGCACTGCCGCCCACGCCGAAGACGATCGAGCGCGCGCCCGCGTCCAGCGCGGCCTTGAGCAACTCGCCCGAGCCGTACGTGGTCGCCGTCAGCGCGGCGAAGGTGCCCGCCGGCAGCAACTGCAGCCCGGAGGCCTCCGCCATCTCGACCACCGCAGTGCCCTCGCGCAGCGCGAAGGCGGCCGTGACCTGGTCGCCGAGGGGTCCGGTGACCCGTACCTCCCGGCGTTCGAAGCCGGCTGCCACGGCTGCCGCGACCGTTCCGTCGCCGCCGTCCGCGACGGGGAGGGTCTCGATCTCCACGTCCGGTACGGCCCTGCGCAGGCCGGCCGTCACCCGCTCCGCGACCTGAACGGCCGTGAGCGAGCCCTTGAATTTGTCCGCGGCGATGAGCACGCGCGCGGCCTCAGTTACTGCTCCGTCCGTCACCTTGCTATTCCCTTGCTATCGAACAGTGCAGTCGCGCCGCCATGAGCTTATCCGGAGGATCCTCCTATGCCCATGAGTGGCCTGGGCCACACCCGGCGCGCCATGCCCCTAAATAGGGATATACGGCTGCATAGTGTGGCCGCATGAGCGCGGAATCACTGGAACGGCCACGTCCGGACACCCCCGGAGGGGGATCCGGCGGCCCCGCGGACGGCGCGCCCGACCATGCCGTCGTCACCGTGGGTGTGATCGCCGTGCTGGCCGTCGTCGCCTGGGCGGCCCTGGCCGGGGACTCCTTCGACACGGCCTCGGGAACCGCGCTCTCCTGGGTGCTGGGCAACTTCGCCTGGCTGTTCGTGATCGCCGCCGACGTCTTCCTCGTCATGTGCGTCGTCCTCGCGATCAGCCGGTTCGGCCGGATCCGTCTCGGCGCCGACGACTCCGAGCCCGAGTTCACCAACCTCGCGTGGATCGCGATGATGTTCAGCGCCGGTATGGGCATCGGCCTGATGTTCTACGGGGTGGGGGAGCCGCTCACCCACTACCTGGCGCCGCCCCCGGCCTCCGGGGCGGCCCCCCGCACCGGCGCCGCCGCCCTCGCGGCCATGGAGTACTCCTTCTTCCACTGGACCCTCACCCCCTGGGCGATCTACGGCATCGCTGGCCTCGCCCTGGCCTACGCGACCTTCCGCAAGGGCCGCGGCAACCGCCTCAGCTCCGCCTTCGTCCCCCTGATGGGAGCGGAACGGGCCAACGGCCGGCCCGGCAAGGCCATCGACCTGCTGGCCGTGTTCGCCACCGTCTTCGGCACCGCCACCAGCCTCGGCCTCGGGGCGCTCCAGGTTTCCAAAGGGCTCAGCCTCACGACCGGCATCGAGGACTCCGTCACCGTCGAGCTGGTCATCATCGGCTCGCTGTCGGCGGCCTTCGTCCTCTCCGCCTTCTCAGGCCTGCACAAGGGCGTGAAGTGGCTCAGCACCGTCAACATCGTGCTCGCCGCCACCCTGATGCTCTTCGTCTTCGTGCTCGGCCCCACCGTCTACATCCTCGACGTGATCCCTTCCAGCGTCGGCGGGTACCTGAGCGAGCTGGTGCCCATGGCCAGCCGTACCGGCGCCTTCACCGACTCCAAGTGGCTCGGCGCGTGGACGATCTTCTACTGGGCCTGGTGGCTCTCCTGGGCCCCCTTCGTCGGCACCTTCATCGCCCGCATCTCGCGCGGACGCACCATCCGCGAGTTCCTCATCGGCGTGCTGCTCGTCCCCAGCGGGGCCACCGTGGTCTGGTTCTGCGTCATGGGCGGCACGGCCATCCGACTCGACTCCACCGGCGCCGTCGACTTCGCCGTCAAGATCAAGGACGGTACGGAGGCCTCGCTCTTCGCGATGCTGGACGCCCTGCCGCTCTCCGCGGTCACCTCGTGGGTCGCCATGGTCCTGGTCATGACCTACTTCGTCACCAGCGCCGACTCGGCCTCCCTGGTGATGGGCTCGCTCACCAGCCGCGGCTCCCTCAACCCGCCCACCTGGCTCGTCGTCACCTGGGGCGTGCTGATGGCCGCCGTCGCCGCCGTCCTGCTCGTCGCGGGCGGCCTGAAGTCGCTGCAGACCGCCACCATCCTGGTCGCGCTGCCCTTCGTCATCGTCATGATGGTGCTCTGCTGGGCCCTGGTGAAGGAACTCCGCACCGACCCCGGCGCCGGACCCGCCCGCCACCACCCCCTGCACGGGATGCGGGACGCGGTCCGGGCCATAATCGGCGACGCCATCACCGAACAGGGGGCGGCCCGCCACCCGCGGCAGCGGCGCGTGGCCGGGTCCAAGGGGCGGGAGCACGAGGACGGCGAAGGCCCGGCGTCCCCGGAGGCGTGACACCGGGGGGCCGGCGGCCCGTCAGGAGAGCTCGTACACCGCCATCCGGCCGTTGTCGTAGACCTTCTTCGCGAGTTCGGCCAGGAGCGGCGACTCGGCGCCCGACGGGCGGTGCGCCACCACATAGCGGACGTGGTGCCGGTCGTGGAGCCGGCCCAGGATCTCGGCCGTCGGCCGGTAGACGGCGTCCTCGTTGAGCCGGAACAGCTCCTGGTCCCAGAAGGGGCCGCCGTAGGCGGCCGAGCCGCCCGACAGCGCCATGGCGCGCGGCGCGTACGCCCAGCCCTCGATCAGTACCGAGCGCTCCGAGTACGCGCTGAGCCACTGCGAGCGGACGTTGTCGCACGACGCCCCGGCGGGCAGCGGGCCCTCCAGCTCCCAGCAGTGGCTGTTGGTCGCCAGCACGTCCGACGGCTCGCTGTGGGCACGGATCCACCGCGCCGCCTCCACCTGCGAGCCGGGCATGACCCAGGAGTACGACCACAGGGATTCCCGGGACTGCAGGACGTCGTGGAAGAGCCCCGGGGTGCCGGCCGTGAGGGCGGCGGTCAGCAGGACGATCGCGCCGCGGCCGCGCAGCGCGGGCCAGACCCGGCCGCCGAGCCGCCACAGGACCGCGCCGACCAGGGCGGCCAGGGCCAGCGCGCCGGCCAGGGCGAGCGCGGGCAGCAACACGGAGTAGGGGGTGGCCCGGCTCCGCTCGTCTCCGGCGAGCCGCAGGACGTAGGCCGACCAGCGGCCGGAGTAGTGGTAGATCCCGAACGTGAGCAGCGCCGAGAAGGCGACCACGCCGAAGGCGAGTGCGGCCTTGGCCCGTGCGCCGAGCGCGGCGCGTTCGAAGGTCTCGCAGAAGCCCCAGGCCGAGAGCACGGCCCCGAAGGGCAGCGCGGCGAGCGTGAAGTAGCTGGCGTTGTAGCCGTTGACGGCCAGGTAGGCACAGGGTCCCGCCACGGAAGCACCGAGCAGGAACCACTGGACGGGCTCCAGCCGGAAACGCCGCTTCGAGATCAGCGGGATCATGCCGAGCAGCTTCAGCTGGTGGTTGAGCACGAAGGCGACCAGGGTGCCCACGACCACGAGGGCCTGGAACGCCGGCGAGCGCAGGTGCCCCGGATCGGCCCAGTAGCCGCGGATGTTGCCGAACGGGATGACTTCGAGGCCGTAGCTCTCGAAGTTGAAGATGACGGCCGTCGCGAAGAGCTGGGCACCGCCGAGGATCGCGCCCAGCCCGACCACGTGCCACGGAATGCGCCGGGTGGTGATCAGCAGGACGAGGCCGGTCAGGGCCAGGCCGGCCAGGGTGACGGGCAGGGTGCTCGCCTTGGCCGCGGTCGAGGCCAGGGCGAACAGCGCGACGAGGACGTACACCCCGCGGCCGAAGAGCGGGGCCCGGTCGCGGCCCTCGCCGTCCGCGGCCGCCTCGCCGTCCTTGCGGCTGCGGCGCAGGGCGTCGCCGACGACCCCCATCAGCGCGATCAGCAACGGCTGGCTGTACGTCTGGGAGAGGCTCGACCAGGACATCAGCCGGACGGCGGGGGCGCCGAAGGTCCAGGTGGGAACGGGGTTGGGGTAGATCGCGGTGAACTCGGCGACCGCGAAGACCAGCAGCGCGGCCAGCGGTCCCGCCCAGGCCCTGCCGATGAGGCGCCGGGCCACCACGGCGGTGATCACCATGCCGAGCGCCGCCAGCGCGGGGACCATGAGCCTGGACTCGATCACCGCGAGGTCGAGGTGACCGACCATGTCGGTCATCGCCATGTGGGCGAAGGTGAACCAGTGGTAGTACAGGGGCTCGCCGGAAGCCTGGGGAAGGGTCAGCGGGACGTTCTGCTTCGCGTTCGCGGCGAGCGACAGCATGTACGGCATGTCGCCGAAGAGCCTGCTGTCCTCCTTGTCCGGGAGCACCGGGTAGAGGGACAGGAAGACCTGGTGGAAGTAGACGCTGCTGAGCATCACGGTTCCGGAGACCGACCAGGACCAGCCCAGCGAGGGGCTGGTGTACCCGCGCGGACGCCAGTGCCGGCGGAGCTTGGGTACGGCGGCGAAGGGGACCACCACGGCGAGCGGCCACGCGAGGGCGAACCCCTGGGCGCCGGCCCCGACGAGGACCGCCCAGGCGGCCAGTTCCAGCACGAGGCCGGTGACCGCACCGAAGGCGAGGTCCTCGACCAGCGAGTGCGGCCGCCGGCGCAGGGCCCGGAAGACCAGCGTGCCGGGGAGCATGACGCCCCAGAGCACGTAGAAGGTGTACCGGGCGATGTCGCCGACCGGGGTGTCCGAGGCCAGCAGCAGGGAGACCAGGAGAAGGTACGCGGCGGCCGCCGGCAGGAAGCGCCAGAAGGCGTGCGGTCCGGGCCGGCCGGTCGCGGAGGACGGGGACGAGCCGCTCAGCGGCCGCGCTCCGAGGTCGGTCCGCTCGGGCGTGGCGCTGCCAGTTGTACCCATGTGTCTTGTTCTTCCCTACCTGCTGTGCGTCGGCCGCCCCGGACGGGGGCGGCCGGGAGCGCCCCGGACCGGGGCGCCAGGGATCAGGCCGCGTACTCGGAGACCCGCTGACCGCGGTCGGCGGCCGCGGTGTCCTCGGCGGAGTCGTAGCCGACGAAGTAGGCGGGCCGGGCCTGGACGGCCGAGTAGATCCGGCCTATGTACTCGCCGAGCAGGCCCACACAGATGAGCTGGACACCGCCGATGAAGAGCATGCCGATGAACAGCGACGACCAGCCGGGCACGGTCGAGCCGAACGCGTACTGGAGCGTGGTGTAGATCGCCAGGCAGAAGCAGACGAGGAAGCTCAGCAGGCCGAGCCAGGTGGCGAGCCGCAGCGGGCTGGCGGAGAAGTTCGTGATGCTGTCGAGGGCCAGGCGGACCATCTTGGACAGCGGGTAGTGGGTGCTGCCGGCGACCCGCTCCTCGCGGACGTAGACGACCTCACCGCTGCTGAAGCCCAGCCACGGCACGAGCAGCCGGTAGACCGGCTGGTGCTCGGGCAGGGACTTGAGCGCGTCGACGGCGGCCCGGCTGAGCAGGCGGAAGTCGCCGGCCTGGTTGGGCATGTTCTTGCCGACGAGCTTGCGCATCAGCCAGTAGTAGACGCCGGCCGTGCGCCGCTTGAAGAAGGTGTCGGTGCCACGGTCGCCGCGGACGCCGTAGACGATGTCCAGGTTCTTCTCGCGGGCCAGCTCGTACATCTCGACGATCTTCTCCGGCGGGTCCTGGAGGTCGGCGTCGATGCTCACGACGTACGCGCCGTAGGCCCGGTGGATGCCCGCGGTCAGCGCGGCCTGGTGCCCGGAGTTGCGGGCGAAGCGCACGATGCGCAGCTCGGGCCACTCCTGGCGGATCTTCTGCATGATCATCGGAGTGGCATCGGTGCTGCCGTCGTCGATGCCGACCACCTCGTAGCTGATCCCCATGCCGTCCAGGATCGGGCGCAGACGCGCCACGGTCAGGGGCAGGGCCTCCTGCTCGTTGTAGATCGGGATCACGACGGACAGCACGGGTGCCGACCGGTCGGCTGCGTCGCGTGCCGGGGCTGCTGCGTTCTGCATGGAGGGGCTTGTCTTCAATCTCCGAGTGCGGAAGACCGCCGGCGGGTGCCTGACGATCTGACCTGCCGAGAGCAGGACGTCGGCAGTGGACACCAGGCCGACGACGCGGAGGCGCACCAGCTACCGGAGCCCTTGGTGCCACAGGGCAGAAGCAAGTGACCCGGGCGAGCGGCAACAATATCATCAGTAAAGCAATCATCATTTGGCCATCTTCGGTCCCCGAGGGGACCGAACACCCCGCACCGCCCGGCCACGACGCCTCGGTAGGGTTGCGGCGTGACCACCGCAGATGACTACGCCACGTACATCGCGAGCCTGCCCCGGGTGCTGGCCGGCGCGGCCGCCCTCTACCGGGACGCCGAGGGCCGGGTCCTGCTCGTCGAGCCCAATTACCGCGAGGGCTGGGCCCTGCCGGGCGGCACCGTCGAATCGGACCAGGACGAGTCGCCGCGCACCGCGGCCCGGCGCGAGAGCGCCGAGGAGATCGGCCTCGACCTCCCCCTCGGCCGTCTCCTCGCCGTCGACTGGGTGCTGGGCCCCGGCCGCCCGCCGCTGGTCGCCTACGTCTACGACGGCGGCGTACTCGACGAGGCCCAGCTCGCCTCCGTCACGCTGCAGGAGGAGGAACTGATCTCCTGGCGGCTGGTCGAGCCCGCCGAACTCACCGCCTACCTGCCCGAATCGCTCGGACTGCGCGTCCAGGAGGCGTACCGGACCGTGCAGTCGGGCGAGGGCACCGCGGAGCTGGAGAACGGCCGGCGCCCGGTCACCTCGTGACCGGGCGTGCCGTAACACCGGACTTACCCCGACCAGGACAGAATCAGCAGATGATCACGATGTACGCCTGGCCCAGCACCGCCGACGGGCCCGACGCCCTTCCCATGGTGCACTTCACCACCGACCAGCAGGCCGGTGGTGAGGTCACTCCGGAGGGGACCCCGGTCTGGCTCTTCGACACCGCGATACGCGAGGGCGGCTGGGCACAGTTCACCGATTTCGAGGGCTGGTCCGTCCCGGCCGCCGGCTGGCAGGCCTTCTACCGCCGCGAGGACGACCTCCTCGCCGTCACCGGACCCGGCTCCTGCGAGGGCTGGTACCAGGGCAACCTCGGCGCCGACGCCGACTGGGTGGCGGCCGCCACCACCCAGCAGAGCGTGGTCCTGCTCGCCGCCCCGGTCCAGCACCCCTCGCTGTACGGCTACGCCGTGGAGGCCGGAGCCGCCTTCGCGCTGCTCGTTCCGCTCCTCGTCGTCTGAGCCGGCCGGGTCGGGTCAGGCCAGGAGCTTGGCCTTGGCGCGGTCGAACTCCTCCTGCGTGATGTCGCCCTTGTCCTTGAGCGCGGAGAGCTTGTGCAGCTCGTCCGCGCTGCCGCCGGAGCCCGCTGTCTTCTGGACGTAGTCCCGGAAGGCGGCCTCGTTCTCCTGGACCTGCTTCAGGTCGCGCTCGCCCATGCTCTTGCCCCGTGCGATGAGGTAGACGAACACGCCCAGGAAGGGCAGCAGGAGTACGAAGATCAGCCATCCCGCCTTCCCCCAGCCGCCGAGGCTGTGGTCACGGAAGATATCCGTGATGATCTTGAAGAGCAGGAAGAACCACATGATCCACAGGAACAGGTACAGCATCGTCCAGAAGATGTTGAGAAGCGGATAGTCGTCCATGCCCGACTCCGATCATGTAGCGGTATTCCATTCATACAACCGCTTCAAAAACTCCGCATTTCGGAATGGGGCAGGGCCGGACCGGCCTTCGGGACCGTCCTTCAGGACAGAACTCAGGCCTGTTCTCCGGACTCGAAGGCCAGCAGCCGGACCTTGCGGTCGAGCCCGCCGCCGTAGCCGGTCATCCCGCCCGACGCGCCGATCACCCGGTGGCAGGGCACGATGATGCCGACCGGGTTCTTCCCGTTCGCCAGGCCCACCGCGCGCGAGGCGTTGGGCTTGCCCAGCCTCGCCGCGAGCTCCCCGTACGACCACGTCTCGCCGTACGGGATCCGCGCGAGCTGGCCCCAGACGCTGCGCTGGAAATCGGTGCCCTCCAGTCGCAGCGGGAGGTCGAACTCCGTGAGCTCCCCGGCGAAGTACGCGGTCAGCTGTCGCGCCACCTCGGGGAAGGGCTCCTCGGCGGCGGCCACCCGCTCCCCGAAGGACTCCTCGGCCGGCCGGTGGCGCTGCCCGGTCATGTAGAGGCCGCTGAGGACCCCGTCCGTGGCGACCAGGGTCAGCGGGCCGTAGGGGCTGTCGACGACGGTGTGCGTCTTGGTGCTGTTCATGGTGGATCGCATCGCTGGTGCTCCTCAGGCGGGCAGGTGGTTGATGGGGTGGGCGTCGGTGGCCCACAGGTACTGGACGGCGTACGCGCGCCAGGGCCGCCATGAGGCCGCCCGCGCGGTGAGCGCCGAGGGGGTGGACGGCAGCCCGAGCCCCTGCGCCGCCCGCCGGATCCCCAGATCGGACGGCAGGAAGGCGTCCGGGTCGCCGAGCGCCCGCATCGCGATCACCTCGGTGGTCCACGGGCCGAAGCCGGGCAGCGCCGCCAGCTGGGCCCGCGCCGCCTCCCAGTCGCTGTCGAGGCCGAGCGCCAGCGAGCCGTCGGCGAGCGCCGAGACCAGGGTGGTCAGCGTGGCGCGCCGGCTGCGCGGCAGGGCCAGCGCCTCCGGGTCCAGCCCGGCGAGCGCCTGCGGGGAGGGGAACAGGTGGGTCAGCCCGCCCAGCGGGTCCTCGACCGGCTCCCCGTGCGCGGCGACCAGCCGGGCCGCGTGCGTGCGCGCCGCCGCGGTGGAGACCTGCTGGCCCAGCACCGCCCGTACGGCGAACTCCGGCGCGTCGACCGTACGGGGCACCCGGCGCCCGGGGGCCTTGTCCACGAGCGGGGCCAGCAGCGGATCGGAGCGCAGCTGCTCGTCGACCGCCTCGGGGTCGGCGTCCAGGTCGAGCATCCAGCGGCAGCGGCTGATGGCGATGGTGAGGTCGCGCAGGTCGGTCAGGGCCAGCCGGCAGCCGATGTGGTCGGGCTGCGGGGTCAGGGCGACGACACCGGTGCCGTAGGGCAGGCGCAGGGTGCGGCGGTAGGCGCCGTCGCGCCACTCCTCGACCCCGGGGACGGCGGTCGCGGCGAGGTGCCCGAAGAGGTTGTCGGGGTTCAGCGGGGCCCGGAACGGCAGCCGCAGACTGATCGTCCCCGGGATCCGGGGCGGGGCGTTCCTGCTGCGGCCGGCCTTGACGGCCCGCTCCCGCAGCTCGCTCGGGGACAGGGCGAAGACCTCGCGGACCGTGTCGTTGAAGGTCCGGATGGAGGAGAACCCTGCGGCGAAGGCCACATCGCCCATCGGGAGCTCGGAGGTCTCGATGAGCAGCCGGGCGGTCTGGGCGCGCTGGGCCCGGGCCAGGGCCAGCGGACCGGCCCCGAGCTCGGCGTTCAGCTGCCGCTCGACCTGGCGGGCGGAGTAGCCCAGCCGCGTGGCCAGGCCCGGCACGCCCTCCCGGTCCACGACCCCGTCCTGGATCAGCCGCATCGCGCGCGCGACGGCGTCGGCGCGGGCGTTCCACTCGGGGGAACCGGGACTCGTATCGGGCCGGCAGCGCTTGCACGCACGGAACCCGGCCTGCTGGCAGGCGGCCGCGCTGGGCAGGAAGGTCATGTTCTCGACCTTCGGCGGCACGGCGGGGCAGCTGGGCCTGCAGTAGATCCGGGTGGTCAGGACGGCGGTGAAGAACCAGCCGTCGAAGCGGGCGTCCTTCGACTGCACGGCCCTTACGCAGCGCTCGGTGTCGGTGTGCATGGCTCTAGGATCCGGTGTCGCGGAACCGCCGGCTGGCGGTTTTCCGACATCAAGGCTAGCCGTGTCCCTGGCCGTGTCCCTGGCCGGGGGCTCGGCGGCGGGCCGGGCGGGGCCGGGTCCGGCGGCGGGGCGGGGGTCGTCCGGGGTAGGCATGATTTATGGCCCCACAGCGGAACGAGAACGTGCCCGGCGGTCCGGGCCAACAAATCACGTTTCACACCCCGGACAACCCCCACCCCACCACCGGCCCCGCCCCCGCCCTCGGGGGGCGGTACGGAGCCAGGAGCCGGGAACTGCAGGAGGGGGCGGCGGCGGGGCGGGGAGTGTCCGGGGTGTAAAACGTGATTTGTGGCCCATGCTCCGAGTCCTGTGCAACTCGCCCCGGGGGCCATAAATCATGCCTACCCCGGACACTCCCCGCCCCGCCGCCGACCCCGGCCCCACCCCGACCCCGGCCCCACCCCGACCCCGGCCCAGAACACGCCAGGCACGGCAGAAGGCCCCCCAGAACGGCAGAGGCCCCGGCCCCGGAAACGGCAGAAGGCCCCCGGATGCCGATGGCATCCGGGGGCCTTCTCCGGTACAGCTAGCGCAGCGTCGTGGCGCGGGCCTCGCGGCGGTTGTGCCGGAAGGTGTTGGCCTTCCGGGTCGTCGCGAAGAGCGGAATGGTCGCCGCCATCGCGATCTGCAGGGCGCAGCCGGTCTGGAGCAGCAGCTGACCGCCCGGGGCGTCGAACGCCCAGGCCGCCAGCAGCCCCATCGCGCTGACGATCCAGCAGAGCATCGCCACGGCGAGAACGCCCCGCGGCTTGGGGTACTCGACCCGGCTCACCATCAGCCAGGCCACCCCGATGATCGCCAGCAGCGTCGGGACGAACGGCAGCTCCAGCAGCACGATCGAGACGACCGTGAGCGCGCCGAAGGGGCTCGGCATGCCCTGGAACATGCCGTCCTTCATCGTCACGCAGCTGAATCTCGCGAGTCTGAGCACCACGGCGAGCAGCACGACGATCGCGGCCAGCGCCGACATCTTCTGGTGCGCGTCGACGGCGACCATGCCGTAGACGAGCACGAAGTAGGCCGGCGCGAGGCCGAAGCTGATCAGGTCGGACAGGTTGTCCAGCTCGGCACCCATCGGCGAGCTGCGCAGCTTGCGGGCCACGATGCCGTCGAAGAGGTCGAAGACCGCGGCGAGCAGCATCAGTATCACCGCCGTCGCGGCACTGTTACGGGCCATGCCCGACTCGCCACTGCCGGTGAGGTGCGGGATGAGGATTCCGGTGGTGGTGAAGTACACCGCCATGAATCCGCACGTCGCGTTACCGAGCGTGAGGGTGTCCGCTATCGACAGCCGCAGCGAGAGCGGCATGTCGTCCTCGGCGGACTCCTCCTCGGCAGGTTCGGGAACCCAGCCGGCGGCCGGAGTCTCAGGGTCAGTCACGGTCAATTCGTGTCACCCCCGCGGTGGTGGCCTGACCGACCTCGACCGCGACCTCGACGCCCTCGGGGAGGTAGATGTCGACGCGGGAGCCGAAGCGGATCAGACCGATGCGTTCGCCCTGCTCCACCTTGGTTCCGGCCGGCAGGTACGGGACGATGCGACGGGCGACGGCGCCGGCGATCTGCACCATCTCGATGTCACCGAGTTCGGTGTCGAAGTGCCAGACAACGCGCTCGTTGTTCTCGCTCTCCTTGTTGAACGCCGGGACGAATCCGCCGGGGATGTGCTCCACGGACGTCACCGTGCCCGCGAGGGGCGCGCGGTTGACGTGGACGTTCAGCGGGCTCATGAAGATCGCGACCCGGGTCCGTCCGTCCTTCCACGGCATGATGCTCTGCACCACACCGTCGGCGGGCGAGATGACACGGCCCTGAGCGATCTCACGCTCGGGGTCGCGGAAGAACCACAGCATGCCCGCGGCGAGCGCGGTGGCGGGCACGGCCGCCGCGGCCCAGCGTCCGGACTTGCGGGCCCGGGTGAGGCTGAGCGCCGCGGTGGCGACGGTCGGCAGAAGCCACGGCGATGCTCCGCGCGCGAGGCGTACGCCAAGGAGGCTGTCGCGAGGTGCAGAGGTTTGGCTGTGGGGCATGGATGACCTTCGTAGCGGGTGATTGCCGCGCCGTAAACGGGGGGACGGGACGGCGGCTTTACTGGAATGCTATCGGTTGCGCGCAACAACTGGGCAAGCCAGAAGCCGAGTCGATGACGGTCAGCCAGTTACTGCCAGTGATCCTTTCGCAACGAACCCATGGATGATTCGCTGCAAAAGGGACTTTCAGCCCTGAAGCCGGTACTCCTCAAGCAGGCGTCGCCCGATGATCATTTTCTGGATCTCGGCGGTACCTTCACCGATCAGCAGCATCGGGGCCTCCCGGTAGAGACGCTCGATCTCGTACTCCTTCGAGAACCCGTATCCACCGTGGATACGGAAGGCGTCCTCGACGACCTCCTTGCAGTACTCGGAGGCGAGGTACTTCGCCATCCCTGCTTCGAGGTCGTTTCGTTCCCCGGAGTCCTTTTTGCGTGCTGCATTCACCATCATCGCATGGGCGGCTTCGACCTTGGTAGCCATCTCGGCCAGCTTGAACTGAATCGCCTGGTGTTCTGCGATCGGCTTGCCGAAAGTGTGACGTTGCTGGGCATAGGAGACACCCAGCTCGAAAGCACGCTGAGCGACGCCGCAGCCACGCGCCGCCACGTTGACGCGGCCGACCTCGACCCCGTCCATCATTTGGTAAAACCCTCGGCCCGTCTGACCGCCGAGTACCCGATTGGCCGGAATGCGCAGTCCGTCCATGATGAGCTCGGTCGTGTCGACGCCCTTGTAGCCCATCTTGTCGATCTTGCCGGGGATGGTCAGGCCGGGGCGGACCTCACCGAAGCCGGGCTCCTTCTCGACGAGGAAGGTCGTCATCGACTTGTGGGGCGCGGTGCCCTCGGGGTGTCCTTCGTCACTCCGGACGAGAACGGCCACCAGGGTGGAGCTGCCGCCGTTCGTCAGCCACATCTTCTGGCCGTTCAGGACGTACTCGTCGCCGTCCTTCACCGCCTTGGAGGAGATGGCCGACACGTCGGAGCCCAGCGCCGGCTCGGACATCGAGAACGCGCCGCGCACCTCGCCCAGGGCCATGCGGGGGAGGAAGTGGTCCTTCTGCTCCTGCGTGCCGTGCTGCTTGAGCATGTACGCCACGATGAAGTGGGTGTTGATGATGCCCGAGACGGACATCCAGCCACGGGCGATCTCCTCGACGCACAGGGCGTAGGTGAGGAGCGACTCACCCAGGCCGCCGTACTCCTCCGGGATCATCAGGCCGAAGAGGCCGAGTTCCTTGAGGCCGTCGACGATCTGCTGCGGGTACTCGTCACGGTGTTCGAGCTCGGTCGCGACCGGGATGATCTCCTTGTCGACGAACTCCCGGACGGTCTTGAGGATCTCCCGCTGGACGTCGGTCAGCCCGGCGGTCTGGGCGAGTCGGGCCATGGCTACTTCCCCTGTTCCTTCAGCGTGGGGCGGCCGGGCTGCTCGCCGCCGCGCTCCTTGATGTACGTCTCGGTCGGGACCATCACCTTGCGCCGGAAGACGCAGACGAGGGTGCCGTCCTGCTTGTAGCCCTTGGTCTCCACGTAGACGATCCCGCGGTCGTTCTTCGACTTCGACGGGGTCTTGTCGAGGACCGTGGTCTCGCCGTAGATCGTGTCGCCGTGGAAGGTCGGCGCCACGTGCCGCAGGGACTCGATCTCCAGGTTGGCGATGGCCTTCCCGGAGACGTCCGGCACGGACATGCCGAGCAGCAGCGAGTAGATGTAGTTGCCCACGACCACGTTCTTGCCGAAGTCGGTCGTGTTCTCCGCGTAATTGCTGTCCATGTGGAGCGGGTGGTGATTCATGGTCAGCAGACAGAAGAGGTGGTCGTCGTACTCGGTGACCGTTTTTCCGGGCCAGTGCTTGTAGACCGCCCCGACCTCGAACTCTTCGTACGTGCGTCCGAACTGCATCGGGATCAGGGCCTTTCTAGTTGACGGGGGTCTCGAACTTGGTGGTGCGCTCCATGCCTGCGGCCCGGCCCTTGCCGGCGATGACCAGGGCCATCTTGCGGCTGGCCTCGTCGATCATCTCGTCGCCGAGCATCGCGGAGCCCTTCTTGCCGCCGGCCTCCGAGGTGCACCAGTCGTACGCGTCGAGGATCAGCTCGGCGTGGTCGTAGTCCTCCTGCGAGGGGGAGAAGACCTCGTTGGCCGCGTCGACCTGGCCCGGGTGCAGCACCCACTTGCCGTCGAAGCCCAGCGCGGCGGCCCGGCCGGCCACCTCGCGGTAGGCGTCCACGTCGCGGATCTGGAGGAAGGGACCGTCGATCGCCTGCAGGTTGTGCATGCGGGCCGCCATCAGGATCCGCATCAGGATGTAGTGGTAGGCGTCCGCCGGGTAGCCGGGCGGCTGCATGCCCACGACCAGGGACTTCATGTTGATCGAGGCCATGAAGTCGGCCGGGCCGAAGATGATGGTCTCCAGCCGCGGCGAGGCGGCGGCGATCTCGTCGACGTTCACCAGGCCCTTGGCGTTCTCGATCTGCGCCTCGATGCCGATCTTGCCGACCTCGAAGCCCATGGTCTTCTCGATCTGGGTCAGCAGCAGGTCCAGGGCCACGACCTGCTGGGCGTCCTGGACCTTCGGCAGCATGATGCAGTCGAGGTTCTGGCCGGCGCCCTCGACCACCGTGACGACGTCGCGGTAGGTCCAGTGCGTGGTCCAGTCGTTGACGCGCACGACACGGGTCTTGCCGGTCCAGTCGCCGTTGTTCAGCGCGTCCACGATGGTGTGGCGGGCGCCTTCCTTGGCGAGCGGCGCGCAGGCGTCCTCCAGGTCCAGGAAGACCTGGTCGGCCGGCAGGCCCTGGGCCTTCTCCAGGAACCGCGGGTTCGAGCCGGGCACCGCGAGGCAGGAGCGACGCGGGCGAAGGCGGTTCACCGGGTGGACAGGCGTGGTCATGCGGGGACCTCCGTGCTTGCAACGAATTCGTTGTCGATGTCGAGGGGGGCGAGCTTGTTTGCCTTGCGGATCTCGTCGACGATACGGCCGATGATCTCCGTGATGCCGAAGTCCTTGGGCGTGAAGACCGCGGCGACACCCGCGGCCTTCAGGGTCACGGCGTCGGCGTTGGGAATGATGCCCCCGACGATGACGGGGATGTCACCCGCCCCCGCCAGTCGCAGCCGTTCCAGGACGTCCGGGACCAGAGCGCTGTGCGAGCCGGACAGGATGGACAGTCCCACGCAGTGCACGTCCTCGGCCAGCGCCGCGGAGGAGATCTCCTCCGGCGTCAGCCTGATGCCCTGGTAGACCACCTCGAAGCCGGCGTCGCGGGCCCGGACGGCGATCTGCTCGGCGCCGTTGGAGTGCCCGTCCAGGCCGGGCTTGCCGACCAGCAGGCGCAGCCGGCCCGAGCCGAGCTCGTCGGCCGTACGGGACACCTTCTCGCGGACCTCGTGCATCGGCGTACCGGGCTCCGCGGTGACCGCGACCGGGGCCGAGGAGACTCCGGTGGGGGCGCGGAACTCGCCGAACACCTCGCGCAGGGCGCCGGCCCACTCGCCGGTGGTGACACCGGCGCGGGCGCACTCCAGCGTGGCCTCCATCAGGTTCTCGGTGCCCGCCGCGGCCTCCTTGAGGCGCTCCAGCGCCTGCTGGGTGGTGGGGAAGACGAAGGGATCGCCGTTCCCCTGGCGGTCCGAGGACTCCTGACGCTCCGCCCGCCAGCGGCCGATGCGCTCGACGGTCAGCGCCTCCGTTGCCGGGTCGACCGTCATGATGGCGCCGTCCAGGTCGGAGGTGAGCGGGTTCTCCTCGGTCTGCTGGAAGCAGTTGACACCGACGATCTTGTCCTCGCCGGCCTCGATCCGCGCCCGCCGCTCAGCGTGCGAGGAGACCAGCTCGCCCTTCAGGTACCCGGACTCGACGGCGGCCATGGCGCCGCCCATCTCCTGGATCCGGTCGATCTCGGCCAGGCAGTCGGCGACCAGGGAGTCGACTTTGGCCTCGATGACGTGGGATCCGGCGAAGATGTCGTCGTACTCCAGCAGGTCGCTCTCAAGCGCGAGGACCTGCTGGATGCGCAGCGACCACTGCTGGTCCCAGGGCCGGGGCAGACCCAGCGCCTCGTTCCAGGCGGGCAGCTGCACGGCGCGGGCGCGGGCGTCCTTGGAGAGGGTGACCGCGAGCATCTCCAGCACGATGCGCTGGACGTTGTTCTCCGGCTGGGCCTCGGTCAGCCCCAGGGAGTTGACCTGGACGCCGTAACGGAAGCGACGCTGCTTCGCGTTCTCGATGCCGTAGCGCTCGTGGGTGACCTTGTCCCAGATGCGGCCGAAGGCGCGCATCTTGCACATCTCCTCGATGAAGCGGACGCCCGCGTTCACGAAGAAGGAGATCCGGGCGACGACCTCGCCGAAGCGCTCCTGGGGCACCTGGCCCGAGTCGCGCACCGAGTCGAGGACCGCGATCGCCGTGGACATCGCGTACGAGATCTCCTGGACCGGGGTGGCCCCGGCCTCCTGGAGGTGGTACGAGCAGATGTTGATCGGGTTCCACTTGGGGATGTGGTTGACCGTGTACGCGATCATGTCCGTCGTCAGCCGCAGGGACGGCCCCGGCGGGAAGACGTGCGTCCCGCGCGAGAGGTACTCCTTGACGATGTCGTTCTGGGTGGTGCCCTGGAGCTGGGCGATGTCCGCGCCCTGCTCCTCGGCGGCCACCTGGTAGAGCGCCAGCAGCCACATGGCCGTGGCGTTGATCGTCATCGAGGTGTTCATCTGCTCCAGGGGTATGTCCTGGAACAGCCGCCGCATGTCGCCCAGATGGGAGACCGGGACCCCGACCCGGCCCACCTCGCCGCGGGCGAGGATGTGGTCGGGGTCGTATCCGGTCTGGGTCGGCAGGTCGAAGGCGACCGACAGACCCGTCTGGCCCTTGGCGAGGTTGCGGCGGTACAGCTCGTTGGACGCCTCGGCCGTGGAGTGGCCGGCGTACGTCCGCATGAGCCACGGACGGTCCTTCTGGCGCTCTGTCATCTCAGGCTGTCCCTTAGGCCTTTGAACGGTCTCAGACGTTACGGAAGCGGTTGATCGCGTCGAGGTGCGTCGCGCGCAGCTCGTGGTCGCGCACGCCCAGGCCCTCCTCGGGGGCCAGCGCGAGAACGCCGACCTTGCCCTGGTGGAGGTTGCGGTGGACGTCGTAGGCGGCCTGTCCGGTGTCCTCCAGGGAGTAGACCTTCGACAGGGTGGGGTGGATCTTGCCCTTGGCGACCAGGCGGTTCGCCTCCCACGCCTCGCGGTAGTTCGCGAAGTGCGAGCCGACGATCCTCTTGAGGGACATCCACAGGTAGCGGTTGTCGTACTCGTGGTTGTAGCCGGAGGTCGAGGCGCAGGTGACGATCGTGCCGCCCTTGCGGGTGACGTAGACGCTCGCGCCGAAGGTCTCGCGGCCCGGGTGCTCGAAGACGATGTCCACGTCCTCGCCGCCGGTCAGCTCGCGGATGCGCTTGCCGAAGCGCTTCCACTCCTTCGGGTCCTGGGTGTGCTCGTCCTTCCAGAACTTGTAGCCCTCGGCGTTGCGGTCGATGACCGCCTCGGCGCCCATGGCCCGGCAGATGTCCGCCTTCTCGGGGCTGGAGACCACACAGATCGGGTTGGCGCCGCCGGCGAGCGCGAACTGGGTCGCGTACGAGCCGAGGCCGCCGCTGGCGCCCCAGATCAGGACGTTGTCGCCCTGCTTCATGCCGGCGCCGTTGCGGGAGACCAGCTGGCGGTAGGCGGTGGAGTTGACCAGACCGGGGGAGGCGGCCTCCTCCCAGCTCAGGTGGTCGGGCTTCGGCATCAGCTGGTTGGACTTGACGAGGGCGATCTCCGCCAGGCCGCCGAAGTTGGTCTCGAAGCCCCAGATGCGCTGCTCGGGGTCGAGCATCGTGTCGTTGTGGCCGTCCGAGGACTCCAGCTCGACGGAGAGGCAGTGGGCGACGACCTCGTCGCCCGGCTTCCAGGCGTTGACGCCCGGGCCGGTGCGCAGCACGACGCCCGCGAGGTCGGAGCCGATGATGTGGTACGGCAGGTCGTGGCGCTTGGTCAGCTCCGACAGGCGCCCGTAGCGCTCCAGGAAGCTGAAGGTGGACACCGGCTCGAAGATCGAGGTCCACACGGAGTTGTAGTTGACCGAGGAGGCCATGACGGCGACCAGGGCCTCGCCCGGGCCCAGCTCCGGCACCGGGACGTTGTCCAGGTGAAGGGACTTGCGCGGGTCCTTCTCGCGTGTCGTCAGCCCCGCGAACATTTCCGCCTCGTCCTTGTGCACGGTGATCGCGCGGTACGAGTCGGGCAGCGGCAGGGCCGCGAAGTCTGCGGCGGTGGCGGACTGCGACTGAATCGCGTCCAGGATGTCCTTCACGGTAGAGCCTCCGGCTAGCGCTGATGAGGGTGCGCTGAGGGGAACGGGGGTGCGTGGTGCAGGTGTGGTGTGCCGTCGGTCCGGCTGGTGCGGTGAAGCTGGGCGACGCCCGTGGTGAGGCGTGCGGTGCCTGGTGACGCAGGCGATCCGGGGCGCGTTCCATACCGGGTGGGCGTGGGTCGCGGGGACATCCGGACGACTTCAACGTATGGCACCCCGTGTCACCCGGCAAGGCACCGCGTGCCAAAACTTTCTCTCATTTGCCGATTGACCTGCACCGATGAGCGATGATCGATCAGAGTTACCCGCGAGTAGGGGCAAGCCGGACATACGAAAGCGGCCGCCCCCGGATCGGGAGCGGCCGCTGTGACCGGGAGCACCCCCGGCGGTATCCGGGGGAGTGACGTCTGCTTGGCTACTTGGCGCGCAGGGCTTCTTCGATGGTCCGCATGACCTCGTCCAGCGGGGCATCCGTGCGGGCCACCGCCACCAGCACCTCGCCCTGCGTACGGACGGCCGCCGGCGCGGCCGGAGCCGTGCTCAGGGTGCGGCCCGCGCCGATGCCCGAACCGAAGGTCTTCCGGACGATCGAGAAGGCGTGGTCGAGCTGCGCCTCCACGTCCCCCTGGCCGCCCGCGCGCAGCCAGCGCCGCAGCACGTGGTTGTGGGCGGTCACCACCGCCGAGGCGGCCACCTCGGCCAGCAGTGGGTCGTCGTTGCCGTCGTGGTGGTCGTGCTCGTCGAAATGGGCCAGCAGGTAGCGGGTGAACAGCCGCTCGTACCGGGCCACCGAGGCGATCTCCCGCTCCCGCAGCGCCGGCACCTCACGGGTCAGCCGGTAGCGCTCCACCGACACCGCCGGCGAGGCGGCGTACATCTTCATGACTTCCTTGATCCCGCGGCACACCGTGTCGAGCGGGTGCTCGTGCGCCGGGGCCACGTCCAGGACGGCCTCGGCGCGGGTCAGGGTGTCGTCGTGGTCCGGGAAGATCGCCTCTTCCTTGGACCGGAAGTGCCGGAAGAAGGTCCGCCGCGCCACCCCGGCGGTCGCGGCGATCTCGTCGACCGTCGTCGCCTCGTACCCCTTGGTCGCGAAGAGCTCCATGGCCGCGGCGGCGAGCTCGCGGCGCATCTTGAGCCTTTGAGCGGCCGCCTTGGTGCCGGCCGGGCTCTCCGGGGTGTCGGAGGACGCGGCGGCGCGAGGCGAGGTCTTGGCGGGCTGGGACATAGACCGAAAGTACTTCATTCGAGCAGGGGAGCGCGCCTGCGGGGGGTGGGAGAGGGGTGGATGCGGGGGAGAGCCCGCACTGGGCTCGTGAGGGTTGGCCCGCCGTGAGGGTCCGGCGGGCCCGAGCAGCCCTCCCCACGCATCCGGCTCGTGGCCCGACGGATTACCGGCGGGCGGCGTACTCACGGAATCCGCGGCCGGTCTTCCGGCCCAGGCAGCCCGCCGCCACCAGGTGCTCCAGCAGCGGGGACGGGGCCAGACCCGGGTCGCGGAACTCCTTGTGCAGGACCTTCTCGATGGCCAGCGAGACATCCAGGCCGACCACGTCGAGGAGCTCGAACGGGCCCATCGGGTAGCCGCCGCCCAGCTTCATCGCCGCGTCGATCTGGTCGATGTCGGCGTAGTGCTGCTCGACCATCTTGATCGCGTTGTTGAGGTACGGGAACAGCAGCGCGTTCACGATGAAGCCGGCCCGGTCGCCGCAGTCCACCGGGTGCTTGCGCACCTTGAGACAGATCTCGCGGACCGTGGCGTGGACGTCGTCGGCGGTCAGGACGGTCCGGACCACCTCGACCAGCTTCATCGCCGGGGCCGGGTTGAAGAAGTGCATGCCGATCACGTCCTGCGGACGCGAGGTCACGCGGGCGACCGCGATCACCGGCAGCGAGGAGGTGGTGGTGGCCAGCACCGCACCCGGCTTGCAGACCTTGTCCAGGGCCGCGAACAGCTCCTGCTTGACCGCCAGGTCCTCGGCGACGGCCTCCACGGCCAGGTCCACCTCGGCGAAGGCGTCCAGCGAGCCGGCCGGGGTGATCCGGTCCAGGGTCTGGGCCGCACCCTCCTCGGTCAGGCGGCCCTTGGACACCGCACGGCCCAAGGACTTCCCGATCGCGGCCTTGGCGGCCTCGGCCTTCTCCTGGCTGCGGGCGGCGAGCACCACGCTGTAACCGGCCTGCGCGAAGACCTGGGCGATCCCGCTCGCCATGGTCCCCGAGCCGGCCACGCCGACCGAGCTGACGGGACGGCCGCTGCCGACCAGGGACCCGTCGAGCGGGGTCTGCAGGTCGCGGACGATCACCGAGCTGCCCGGCGCCTCGTACGTGTAGAAGCCGCGGCCGGACTTCTGCCCGGTCAGGCCCGCCTCGGCCAGCTGGCCCAGGATCGGGGCCGGGGCGTGCAGACGGTCGCCGGAGGAGGCGTACATGGCCTCCAGGACGGTACGGGCGGTGTCCACGCCGATCAGGTCGAGCAGCGCGAGCGGGCCCATGGGCAGCCCGCAGCCCAGCCGCATCGCCGCGTCGATGTCCTCGCGGGAGGCGTACCGCGCCTCGTACATGGCGGCGGCCTGGTTGAGGTAGCCGAAGAGCAGGCCGTCGGCGACGAAGCCGGGCCGGTCGCCGACCGGAACGGGCTCCTTGCCGAGCTCGCGGGCCAGTTCGGTGACCGCCTCGACGGCCGGCGGGGCGGTCAGGACGCAGGAGACGATCTCGACCAGCTTCATCGCCGGGGCCGGGTTGAAGAAGTGCAGGCCCAGCACGCGCTCGGGGCGCAGGGACTCGGCGGCCATGCGCGTCACCGACAGGGCGTTGGTGCCGGTGGCCAGGATGGTGTCCGGCCGCACGACCGCGTCGAGCTCGCGGAACACCTGCTGCTTGATCTCGTACGACTCGGGGACGACCTCGATGACCAGATCGGCCTCGGCGGCGGCGCCCAGGTCGGTGAAGGTGCGGAAGCGGGCGAGCACGTCGGCCCGCTCCTGCTCGGTGAGCCGTTCCCGGGCGACGGAGCGCGCGGTGGCGGCGGCGAGGGCGGTCGCGGCCCGGTGGGCGGCGGCCTCGCTGATGTCGATGCCGATGACCTCGCGGCCGGCCCGGGCGAGGACCTCGGCGATGCCGGTGCCCATCGTGCCGAGGCCGACGACGGCGATGGTCTGGAGGGTGGACTGACTGGACTGACGGTCCATCGAGGGACTCCAGTGGAAGAGGGTGACGACTGAGGGGCGCGCGGCGCACGGCGCGCGCGGATGCCGTACGGAAGAGCCGTGCGGTGAAGGACCCGGGGTGAGGGGGCCCGAGGAGAGGAGCCCGCGGGGAGCGAGTCCCCGGGGCGGAAACGGCGGAACCCTGTCCCGGGGTCACACCGTGAAGAAACGAACCGACCGTCACGAGGCGGCTGCGTCACCAGGCCGCCCTCGTACGTGTTGCAACGACAGTAACCCGCCGGTAACTGGTCCGCCAGAGCGCGGAGATGTGACCTGTACCGCCCAAATGTACCGATCATCGATCATCGATCAACCGGCTGTCTCTGATGTCCCGAAACCCGGCACGGCGACCGCTGTGTCCCCCTAGGGTGGCCGGGTGAACGACGTGCTGGAGCGCCTGCGGGCGGAGGCGGGATCCTCACCCGAGTACGAGGTGCTGCTCACGGCCGCCCCCGACGGCCTGGCCGCCTCCCTGACCTCGGCCGGGCTGCCCCTGTGGGCCCGCGAACTGGCCGCGTACCGTCTGGGCCTCGCGGGAGACCGCCGCGCCTTCGAATCCCTCGTCCTGCTCCTCAACCACCGGGACCCGGCCCGCTGCGCCGCCGCCGCGGAGGCGCTGGCCGTCCTGGACGACCCGCGCACCGCCCGCGCGGCGGCGGCCCTCGCCACCAACGGCCTGCGCACGGCCTACGCCCTGCAGCCCGTGCGGCTGCTCACCGCCCTGCGCGCCCCCGAGTCCGTACCGGCCCTGACGGCCACCCTGGCGCGGCTGCTGTCCCCGCACGACCCGTACTGGCGGGTGGCCCTGGCCTGCGTCGAGGGGCTCGGCGCCCTCGCCGACCCCCGCGCCCGCGAAGTGCTCACCCGCGCCCAGTCCCACCCCCGGCTGGCGGTGGCGGCGACGGCCGCGCTGCGCAACCTGGGCCGGTGATCGCGGCCCGCTATCCGGCGGTGACCGCGAAGGCCTCTATCTCGACCATGAGTTCGGGCCGGAACAGCGCCGAGACCTGCACAGCCGAGGAGGCCGGGAGGCGGTCGGCCGGGATCACCGCGTCCCGGGCCTCCCGTACCGCCGGGAGGTAGGCGACGTCCGTGACGAAGTAGGTGAGCTTCACGACGTCGTCGAAGGTCGCCCCGGCCGCCGCCAGGCACCGGCGCAGGTTCTCGAACACCTGCCGGGCCTGGGCGGCCGGGTCCCCCTCGCCCACGACCTCGCCCCGCTCGTCGAGCGCGCACTGTCCGGACACGGCGACGAAGCGCCCCGTACCCAGGACGACGTGGCTGTAGTGGGGGCTCGGGGCGACTCCTTCCGGCGCGGCGATACGGGTGAGAGGGCTGCTGTGCGACGGTGTCGTGGTCATGGGCACGATCTTGCCCGGTTGCCCTCCGGCCCCGGCCGGTGGGGCGTCAGCCCCGGAAGCCGAGCAGGCCGTGCAGGGCCGCGCCACCCGCGGAGGCGGGCACGGCGCGGGTCGCCGTGGTCGGCTTCGGGGCTGCCTGCGCGGGGCAGGTGGCGTCCGTGGCCTTGCCCGTCGTCAGATAGGCCGACACCTTCTCGTCCAGGCACTTGTTGCCGCTCAGCGCGATGCCGTGGTTGCCGCCGCCCTCCTCCACCACGAGGGCCGAACCCGACAGCTTCTCCCGCATGCTGAGCGCCCCCTCGAAGGGGGTCGCCGCGTCGTCCGTCGCCTGGAGCAGGAGGGCGGGCGGGAGATCCGCGTTCGTCACGTCCGGGGCCTGGAGCGGTTCCGTCGGCCAGAACGCGCACGGGGCGTTGTACCAGGCGTTGTTCCAGGTCATGAACGGTGCCTTGGCGTGGGTGCGCCACATGTCCGCGCGCCACTGGTTCCAGTCCTTCGGCCAGGCCGAGTCCCGGCACTGGACCGCCGTGTAGACGCTGTAGCCGTTGCCCGCGGAGGGCTCCACCGCGCCGAACCGCTCGTAGGCGGCCACCAGCGGCTTCGGGTCCTTGGCCACCGCGTACGCGGCGAAGGCCTCGGCCAGGTTCGGCCAGTAGCCGTTGTAGTACCCGCCCGGCATGAAGGTGTCCTCCAGCTCCGCCGGGCCCACCTTGCCTCCCGCCGGACTCTCGCGCAGCGCGTCGCGCATCGCGTACCAGGCCCGCTCGACCGCCGCCGGGTCGGTGCCCAGCTTGTAGGTGGCGTCGTACCGGGCCACCCAGGCCAGGAAGGCCTTGTGGCGGGCGTCGAAGGCGAGATCCTGGGAGAGGTTGTCCTCGTACCAGACCCCGCCCGGGTCGACCACGGAGTCCAGGACGAGCCGGTGCACTCGGCCCGGGTGGAGCTTGGCGTACACCGCGCCCAGGTAGGTCCCGTACGAGTAGCCGAAGTAGCTGATCCGCTCCGCGCCGAGGGCGCCGCGCAGCGCCTCGATGTCCCGGGCGGCCGAGACGGTGTCGATGTACGGCAGCACGTCCGCGTGCTTGGCCCCGCAGGACTCGGCGAAGGAGCGCACCCGGTCCAGGTTGGCCTGCTCGGTGGCCTCGTCCATGGGGACGGAGTCCGGCCGGGCGGGCTTGAAGTGCCCGGCCGCGCAGTCCAGGGCGGGCTCGCTCTTGCCGACGCCCCGGGGGTCGAAGCCGATCACGTCGTACTGGGCGGCCACCTCCTTGGGCAGTGCGGAGGCGATGTAACCGGCCAGGCTGCGGCCGCTGCCGCCCGGGCCGCCGGGGTTGACCAGCAGCGGGCCCTGGGAGGTGGGGCCGGTGTGGGGGACCCGGGTCAGGGCGAGGGTGATCTGCCGGCCGTCCGGCCGTGCGTGGTCGAGGGGCACCTTGAGGGACGCGCACTGCAGTGTGGGGTACCGCGGGGTGGCGCAGCCGGTCCAGCGCAGTGCGGCCCGCGCCGGCGCCTGGGCGGCAGGATCGGCCGGGGCGGCGGGCGCGGCCGTGACCGGGCTCGCGAGGGCGGCGGCGACGGTGGCGGCAACGGTGGAGATCGACAGCAGGACAGCGGCGCGCTTCTTCAAGGGGTGGAGCATGGGGCCTCCCAGCCGAGGGTTCTGGGCGGAATCGTCCCGGAAACCACGCCTGGAAGGCGGGATTGGGCCGCCGATTGGCCCGATGTGATGACCGTTCAGGTGGCGCCGGCCGTCACAGGAGGCTGAGCTGCGTGGCTTCGGCGGGCGCGGAGCCGTCCGGACGCTCCGGTGTGACGATCTTGCGGGCCTCGCCCCGCCGGGCCGGGCCGATGCCGAATTCGGCCGCGAGTTCGTGGACTTGGCGGGTGATCCGGCGCTGGTACCAGGTGGGCGCGTACGACCCGCCCGCGTACATCCGCTCGTACCGGGGGACCAGGTGGGGGTGGTGGGCGCCCAGCCAGGCGGTGAACCACTCGCGCGCCCCGGGCCGCAGATGGAGTACCAGGGGTGTCACGGAGGTCGCGCCGGCCTCGGCCACGGCCCGTACGGTCGCCCGCAGCTGCTCCGGGGAGTCCCCGAGGAAGGGGATCACCGGGGCCATCAGCACCCCGCACTCGATCCCGGCGTCGGTGAGCGTCCGTACGGCGCCCAGCCGGGCGGCGGGGGAGGGGGTGCCCGGCTCGACGGTCCGCCAGAGCCCGGTGTCGGTGAAGCCGACCGAGACCGAGATGCCGACCTCGGTGACCTCGGCGGCCTCCCGCAGCAGGGGGAGGTCGCGCAGGATCAGCGTGCCCTTGGTGAGGATCGAGAAGGGGTTGGCGCGGTCGCGCAGGGCCTCGATGATCCCGGGCATCAGCCGGTAGCGGCCCTCGGCGCGCTGGTAGCAGTCGACGTTGGTGCCCATGGCGATGTGCGCGCCGGTCCAGCGGGGCGAGCCGAGTTCGCGGCGCAGCAGTTCGGGGGCGTTGGTCTTGACGACGATCTGCGAGTCGAAGCCGATGCCGGTGTCGAGGTCGAGATAGCTGTGCGTCTTGCGGGCGAAGCAGTACACACAGGCGTGGCTGCATCCCCGGTAGGGGTTCACGGTCCATTCGAACGGCATGCGCGAGGCGCCGGGCACCCGGTTGACGATCGACCGGGCGCGTACCTCGTGGAAGGTGATCCCCCGGAACTCCGGAGTGTCGAAGGTCCGCGTCACGACGGCCGCGGCCCCGAACAGCGCGGCCGGCCCCGCGGACCCCTCGGTCAGGTTCTCCCAGCGCATGATGCGCCTCCCTCGGTAGCTCTGGGGCCCGAGAATAGAACAAACGTTCCCATGATCGTGCGGACCGGAATTCCCTGGATCGCGCCGGTGCGGGTGTGCGGTGCTCCGGCCATGGCCGGAATGCGGATCGTGGTGTGCCTCCCCGGCGAGGCCCGGACCAGGGTCGGCGAGGCTCTCGCCGAGGCGATGGCCCCCTTCGAGATCGACTTCACCCGGGGCGAGGACGTGGACATCTGGGACTCGTGGGGCATCTGCGGCAACGGCACCTACCGCGACGGCTTCCAGCTGCTGCCGGGGTATGAGCACGACCCGCGGATCGTGCGCGACGGCAGCGATGAGGGCGTGCCCGGCTGGTGCGCGGGCGGGCCCCGTGAGGCGATGGCCATCGCCGAGATCCGGGCCGAGGCAAGGGACACCGCCGGGGCCGCCTGGGACCTGTGGCGGGAGCTCTCCCGGAGCCACCCGCCCGCCGAGCCGCGCCGCGTGGTGCCGGCCGCGCCCTGGCGCACCCCGGAGGAGTCCCGGGCCTGGCACGGGGCCGGCGAGGAGGCCGAGGCGGCCTTCGGCGCACAGCCGCTCGTCGCCGCCTACCGGGAGGGCGTGGCCGCTCTGCTGGAGGCCCGCCGCGGGTACGACCTCGGTGGGTTCCTCCACAGAGGAGCCGCCGCCGAGACCGTCGGCCGGACCGGCCGGGAGGAGTTCGCCGCCCGCGGAGAGCGCCGGGACCCCCTCGCACCGGCACGTGCTCACCCTCGACGGCTGGTGGTACGGGGAGGACGACCCCGTCCACGGCGACTGCGGCGGCCCGGACGCCTGCGTCCACCGCCCGCCCCTGCCCGGGCCCCGGGCCACCGCCACGACCAGGTACCTGGAGGAGCTGCCCGGGGACACCCTCCTGGTCTACCTCCGTTGCCACGTCTGATCCGGATTTGGGCCACCGCCCCGAAGGTGGTTGGCTTCGCCGTGACGAGCGATCACAACTGCTGGAGGAACAGCTATGGCGCAGGTCGAGGCCACCACGGAGCGGATCATCGCGGCAGACGCGGAGACCGTGTTCGACGCGCTGGCGGACTACACCGGGACCCGCGGGAAGCTGCTTCCCGAGCACTTCAGCGAGTACGAGGTGCGCGAGGGCGGCGACGGCGAGGGCACCCTGGTGCACTGGAAGCTCCAGGCCACCAGCAAGCGCGTGCGCGACTGCCTCCTGGAGGTCAGCGAGCCCACCGACGGTGAACTGGTGGAGAAGGACCGCAACTCCTCCATGGTCACCACCTGGCGGGTCACCCCGGCCGGTGAGGGCAAGTCCAAGGCCGTGGTCACCACCGTCTGGAACGGCGCCGGCGGCATCGGCGGCTTCTTCGAGCGCACCTTCGCGCCCAAGGGCCTCGGCCGGATCTACGACTCCGTGCTGGAGAACCTGGCCACCGAAGTGGAGCGCTGAGCAACGGTGTTGACGGTGAGGCCGGGACAGCGGCCTCACCGGATCGGGTGAACCGGGCGCGTCCGCGGGCCGCAGCTCCCGGGCCGACGGGCATCAGCCCTCGGGCCGGCGGGCATCAGCCCTCGGGCCGGCGGGCATCAGCCCTCGGGCCGACGGGCGACGGGCCGACGGGCGACGGGCCGGCGGGCGACCGACCGGCGGCCGGGGCCGGGGCGCCGCGTGCCGACGGGCCGCGTGCCGGGGGTCACCCCCCGCGCGCCGCGCCGGGGCGTGAGCCCCACGGCCACCAGGGGCCTCGGCGGCTAGGGTGGCACCCTGAGCGCAACCGACCGCCCGGGGGCCCGATGAAGATCCTCATCTCCGCCGACATGGAAGGCGCCACCGGCGTCACCTGGCCCGCGGACGTGCTGCCCGGAACGCCGCAGTGGGAACGCTGCCGCGCGATGTTCACCTCCGACGTCAACGCCGCCGTACTCGGCTTCTACGACGGCGGAGCCGACCAGGTCCTCATCAACGAGGCGCACTGGACCATGCGCAACCTGCTCCTGGAGAAGCTCGACGCGCGCGCCGAGATGATCACCGGCCGCCACAAGACCCTCTCCATGGTCGAGGGCGTCCAGCACGGCGACGTCGACGGCATCGCCTTCGTCGGCTACCACACCGGAGCCGGCTCCGAGGGGGTCCTCGCCCACACCTACCTCGCCAACTCCATCACCGGAGTCTGGGTCAACGGGACGCGCGCCAGCGAGGGGCTGCTCAACGCACGCGTCGTCGCCGAGTACGGGGTCCCCGTCATCCTGGTCACCGGCGACGACCTCACCTGCGTCGACGCCGCCGGATACGCCCCCGGAGCCGCGACCGTCGCCGTCAAGGACCACGTCTCGCGCTACGCCGCCGTGTGCCGCACGCCGGCCCGTACCGCCGCCGACATCCGGGCCGCGGCCAAGGAGGCCACCGCCCTGGCCGTGCGCCACGATCCGGTCCGTGGCGGCCCCTTCACCGTGGAGCTGGAGTTCGACGCCGCGCACCTGGCCATGTCCGCGACGGTGGTCCCCGGCGTGGAGCGGTCCGGGGAGCGCAAGGTCGCGTACACCAGCGAAACCATGTACGAGGGGATCCGGGCCTTCAAAGCGGTCACGACGGTCGTCTCGGCGGCCGTGGAGGAGCAGTATGGCTGACATGTGCGCAATCAACGCCGAGATCCCCGCAGGCGCGGGCGCCGGCGCCGTCGACACCGCGGACCCGGTGGACGCCGTGGGCGGGGCGGGCCCGGCGGGCGGGGTGGACGTGGTGGACGAGGTGGCTCTCGACGAGGCCGTCGAGTTCACCTCCGGCCTCATCCGGATCGACACCACCAACCGGGGCGGCGGCGACTGCCGCGAGCGCCCCGCCGCCGAGTACGTCGCCGAGCGGCTCGCCGCCGCCGGCCTGGAGCCGCTCCTGCTGGAGCGCACCCCCGGCCGCACCAACGTGGTCGCCCGGATCGAGGGCACCGACCCCTGCGCCGAGGCCCTCCTCGTCCACGGCCACCTCGACGTGGTCCCGGCCGAGGCCGCCGACTGGAGCGTGGACCCCTTCTCCGGCGAGGTGCGGGACGGCGTGGTCTGGGGGCGCGGCGCCGTCGACATGAAGAACATGGACGCGATGGTGCTGGCCGTCGTACGGGCCTGGGCGCGCGCGGGAGTCAAGCCGCGCCGGGACATCGTGCTCGCCTACACCGCCGACGAGGAGGACAGCGCGGTCGACGGCTCCGGCTTCCTCGCCGACCGCCACCCGCACCTGTTCGAAGGCTGCACCGAGGGCATCAGCGAATCCGGGGCCTTCACCGTGCACGGCGGGCCCGGCGGCCGCGCTCTCTACCCGATCGCGGCGGGGGAGCGCGGCACCGCCTGGCTGAAGCTGACCGCGCACGGCACCGCCGGTCACGGCTCCAAGCCCAACCGGGCCAACGCCGTCAGCCGGCTCGCCGCCGCCGTCTCCCGGATCGGTGAGTACGCATGGCCGGTCCGGCTCACCGACACCGTCACCGCCTGCATCACCGAACTCGCCTCTCTGCAGGGCCTGTCGGTGGACCCCCGGCGGCCGGGCCTCGACGTCGACGAGCTCCTCGACGCACTCGGACCGGCCGGCGCCCTGGTCCGCGCCACCGTGCGCAACAGCGCCAACCCGACCATGCTCAGCGCCGGTTACAAGCTCAACGTGATCCCCGAGCACGCCACCGCCTACGTCGACGGCCGGACCGTGCCCGGCGGCGAGGCCGAGTTCGCCGCCACCCTCGACGCCCTCACCGGCCCCGACGTGCGGTGGGAGTTCCACCACCGCGAGGTCGCCCTCCAAGCCCCCGTCGACGGACGGACGTTCGGGATCCTGCGCGAGTCGGTCGAGCGGTTCGACCCGGCCGGCCACGTGATCCCCTTCTGCATGGCGGGCGGCACCGACGCCAAGCAGTTCTCCCGCCTCGGCATCAACGGCTACGGCTTCTCCCCGCTGAAGCTGCCGCCCGGCTTCGACTACTGGGCCCTCTTCCACGGCGTCGACGAGCGGGTGCCCGTCGAAGCCCTGCACTTCGGCGTCCGCGTCCTCGACCGCGCGCTGCGGACCCTGTGAACGGGGCCCGGCGATGACGGCGGCGACCCGGCCCTACGGCAGCTGGCCCTCACCCATCGACGCGGGCCTCGCCGCCTCCCTGGACGGGCGGCCCGAGTACCTCGGCACGGTCGGCCCCGAGGTGTGGTGGACCGAACCCCGGCCCGAGGAGGCCGGCCGCCGCACCCTGGTGCGCCGGCGCCTCGCCGACGGCGGGCCCGAGATCACCGAACTGCCCGCCCCGTGGAACGTGCGCAGCCGCGTCACCGAGTACGGCGGCCTGCCCTGGGCCGGGGTGCAGCGGCCCGCGGGCGGCCCCCTGCTGGTCTTCGTCCACTTCGCCGACCAGCGGCTGTACGCGTACGAGCCCGACGCCCCCGGCGGCCCCGGGCCGTGGCCCCTGACGCCCCTCTCCCGGACCGGCGGCGGCCTGCGCTGGGCCGACCCGGTGCTGCGCGGCGGCGAGGTGTGGTGTGTGCTGGAGGAGTTCACCGGGCCCGCGCCGACCGATGTGCGCCGGGTACTGGCCGCCGTACCGCTGGACGGTTCGGCGGCCGGCAACCGCGGCGCGGTGCGGGAGCTCACGCACGACCGGTACCGGTTCACCACCGGGCCCCGGCTCTCCCCGGACGGCCGGCGGGCCGCCTGGCTGGTGTGGGACCACCCGCTGATGCCGTGGGACGGTACCGAGCTCAGGGTGGCCGAGGTCACCGGGGACGGGGAGCTCGCCGACGCCCGGACCGTGCTCGGCGGCCCCGACGAGGCCGTCGCCCAGGTCGAGTGGACGGCCGAGGGGACCCTCCTCGCGGTCAGCGACCGCGGCGGCTGGTGGAACCCGTACAGCGTGGACCCGCGGACCGGCTGGGCGATCAACCTCTGCCCGCGGGAGGAGGAGTTCGGCGGCCCGCTGTGGAAGCCGGGGCTGCGCTGGCTCGCACCGCTCCCCGGAGACACCCCGCACCCGGCGGGCTCGGGGTCCGGGCTCGTCGCCGTCCTGCACGGACAGGGCTCCTCCGTGCTCGGCATCCTCGACCCGGAGAGCGGCGACCTGGTGGACGCCGCCGGGCCGTGGACCTCCTGGCAGCCGACCCTCGCCGTGCACGGCACCCGGGTCTACGGGGTCGCCGCCAGCCCGCGCAGCGCGTACGAGGTGGTCGAGCTGGACACCGCCACCGGGCACGCCCGGGCGGTCGGCGGGCAGCGCCCGGACCCGGTGGACCCGGCCTACTACCCGGAGCCGCAGAGCCGCACCTTCCTCGGCCCCGACAACCGCCACATCCACGCGCACGTCTACCCGCCGCACCACCCGGCCTGCCGGGCCGCCGCCGACGAACTGCCCCCGTACGTGATCTGGGCCCACGGCGGACCCACCGACCACGTGCCGCCCGTACTCGACCTGCACATCGCCTACTTCACCTCGCGCGGCATCGGCGTGGCCGAGGTGAACTACGGCGGATCCACCGGCTACGGCCGCGCCTACCGGGAGCGGCTGCGCGAGCAGTGGGGCGTGGTGGACGTGGAGGACTGCGCGGCGGTCGCCCGCGCGCTGGCCGCCGAGGGCACCGCCGACCCCGCCCGGCTCGCCATCCGGGGCGGCAGCGCGGGCGGCTGGACGGCGGCGGCCTCGCTGGCGGCCACCGACCTGTACGCGTGCGCCGCGATCATCTACCCGGTGCTGGACCTGCTGGGCTTCGCCGGGGAGACCCACGACCTGGAATCCCGCTACGTCGAGAGCCTGGCCGGGCCGCCGCAGACCCTGGCCGTGCTCAACCGCGAGCGTTCCCCGGTGGCCCGTGCCGAGGGCATCACGGCGCCGTTCGTCCTCCTCCAGGGACTGGAGGACCCGGTCTGCCCGCCGGCCCAGGCGGAGCGGCTGCTCGACGCCCTGCGGGGCCGGCCGGTGCGGCACGCGTACGTGACCTTCGAGGGCGAGGGCCACGGCTTCCGGCGGGCCGACACCATGATCCGCGCGCTGGAAGCCGAACTCTCCCTGTACGCACAGGTCTTCGGCATCGAACGCACCGACGTACCACGGCTGGACCTGGAGACCGGCTAAGGGGTGCGCAGGCTCCACCGGACGGAGCCGAGCAGCAGGGCTCCGGGGGCGATGCCCGCGACGGTCGCGATGACGGCGAGGGAGGCCCCGCCGGCGGCCAGGACCAGACCCGCGGCGCCGCAGGCGGCCATCGCGGCCGCCAGCAGCCGGAGCGCCGGCATCCGCCAGACGACCGCGAGACCGAAGAAGTGCAGGCCGACGACCAGGGAGATCCAGGCCACCGTGGCCTGCGGGACGTGCAGCACGAGGTTGATGACGAGGACGCCGGCCAGCGCGGCGGCCACCTCGGCGGCCACCACGAGGACGTAGCCCCGCCCGAACATCCTCGACATCCTCGGCGCCGCACCGGGGCGGGCGTCGCCGCCCACCACGCCGGCCGGGGACGTACGGGCCCGCCGCAGTGCGATGAACAGCCAGATGAACGAGGCGATCGCGAGGAGGCGCAGGGGAACGGCGGCGGCCGTGGGCAGGGCTGCGGCATTCGCCACGACGAAGACGAGTCCGAATATGGCGCCGATGAGCCGGCTTGTCTGATGCGATGTCACGGCGCCAGTCTCACCCGAAGTTGATCACTGGGCAAAAAGCCAGACCCGCAGCGGACCGATGGGGGCGAAGCCGCACCGGACCGCCGCCTCCAGGTCCTCCCCGTGCTCGTAGCCGACCACGTCCAGCTCCGGCCACCGGGCGGAGACCGCGCCGAGGACACCCGCCCAGGCCGCCCCGAACAGGTTGGACACGCCGACCACGCCCCCGCCGGTGCTCGCCACGGCCCCGGCGACGATCCGGCCACCGGCGCGCCCGGCCAGGAAGACGATCCCCTCGCCGAGCAGGGCGGGCCGGAACGGCCCGGCGCCCTCGACGCTTTCCCCGCCGTCGAAGGCGGCCTCCCAGGCCGCCAGCTCCTCGGCGCCCGAGACCTCGGACCACTCCAGCCCGGCCGCCTCCGCCTCCGCCCCGGGGAGCGGCGCCCCGGCGGGCCGATGGATCCACTGCGCCTCGAACAGCACCTCGAAGCCCGCCCCGGCCAGGTCCAGGTCGGCGAAGCTGTCCTTCACCGAACAGCCGGGGGAGGCGGTGTCGATGCCCCGGACCACGCTCCCCGCCGGCACGGCCGGTTCGAGGGTCACGGCATCGGGATACATCGGCGGAGTCCGCCGCGCACTGGACCAGAGCTGCTCGCCGTCGTACCGCGGCGCCAGCCCGTGCGCACGGCACACCGCGTCGCACCAGGCGGCGTTGTTCAGTGCGGCCCTGCGGAGCAGCGTCGTCATCGTCCCGTCCGTGATCATGCGGGCGATGCTGCCACACGCTCCGGCGACGGTCTGGCATCAGGCCGGTGCGCACATCGAGTTACTGTTGCCTCTTTGCGTGTGCCTCGTGCCCGGACCATCAGATGTCTTCCATGGGGAAGACGTCCGGCCGGGCCGCGATGAGCGTAACGACGCCAATGAGGGTACGGAGACACGCCATTCCCATGACTTGGAATGAACTCGTAGTTAACGCGGATCTCGGTTCGTACTACGACCAAGTCCCTGCCCTGGAAGGCGTGCGACTGCGGTCGGTGCACTTGGACGGCTGGGACCCGACCGTGACCTTGCGACTCGACATGCCGAGGTTCCCCGACCGCTGGAGCGGCGGAGCGGGTGACACCATGCAGCTCCACATTCAGTTCTCCATGGTGCAGGACCTCAGGATGGAGGGATGGCGGCCACCGGTCACCGCGGCCATCGCGCTGCGACAGCTGCCGGAACACCGGCTGTCCGTGGACGTGACGGCTCCTGGAGTAGCGCTTTCCTTCACGTCGAACGCCTCACTCGTCGCGGGAAGGTTCAGCGTTTTCACGCGCGATGCGGACGGCGGCGACAGCGGTCGTCACCATTTCGCCCGGCCCCTTGGGAACAGGCTGCAACCCGTGATCCCGCCGACCTGTGTGAACACCTTCTACGAGCGTGTGTGAAGAATGAGTGAAACGATCGTCTGGCCGGAACTCCAGGCGCTGTACGGCGCGTCGCCCGTACCTGACCTGGACACCTGCCACTTCTTCTACCTGCACATCGACGAGCGCGGCACGTCGGTGACCTTCGGATTCGAGACCCGGCAACTACCGTCACATCCCGGGCCGGAGTGGTCCCAGAAGGCCTACAACACCCTGCGCTTCTGGATCGAGTTCACCGGAGTCACCGAACTCAGGGTGGCAGGCATTCTCGCAGAAGCAGAACGCACGGTTCGAATTGCGGAAGACGGCTCGTCGACGGGCCTCAAGGTCTCCGTGGAGAGCGAAAGGCGCTCCGTCTCCTTCGCTGCGACCTCTGCGCAGGTCTCACACACCAGGGTCTACCTTCAGGGCCCCCTGTAGAGATCGACACCGAACGGAACCGGACAGAACGGCGAGCGGCACCGCCGTCGGCTGGAGCCTGACCGACCCGGCCGCACTGGCCAGGCTCCGGGCCGTCGACGAGGCCCTGCGGACCCAGCGCGAGGACCGGCACCGGGCCGGTGCTCTGGCCGCGCCGATCGCCGACCTGATGGAGGACTGCGCGAACCGGTGACGCGGCGGGGCCTGTGGGGCGGCGCCGGGGAAATGCCGGGCCCTGCCGGGTGGCATCGCACAGGATGAGGGCATGCGAACCCTCGTGCTTCTCGACGCCCCCTCCAACCTCGGGCTGCGCCCGCCCGCGCCCGGCACCGTGCCGGGCGTCTACAAGCTCGCCGGGGCCCTGCGCGAGCAAGGCCTGCTGGCCCGGCTCGGTGCCGTCGAGGGCGGGGTGGTGGTGCCGCCGCGCTACGACCGCGGCGACTGGCGGGAGGGCGACGGCGTGTTCCACGCCGAGGCCCTCGCCGCCTACACCGTCACCCTCGCCGACCGCATCGAACGGCACCTGCGGGCGGGGGAGTTCCCCGTCGTGCTCGGCGGTGACTGCTCCATCCAGCTCGGCGCGGCCCTCGCCATGCGCCGCCTGGGACGCTACGGCCTGGCCGCGATCGACGGCTCCGCCGACTTCCGCCACCCCGGCAACGAGGCCGTGAACGGACCCGTCGGCGCCGCCGGCGGCGAGGAGCTGGCCCTGTCGACCGGCCGCGGCCAGGCGGATCTCGCCGACCTGGAGGGGCGCGGCCCCTACCTGCGCGACGAGGACGTACGGCTCTTCGGGCTGCGCGACGGCGACCCGGACCTCGCCGAGCTGCACGCGGCCCGGATCTCCGTCGCCACCGTCGGGGAGATCCGCCGACGCGGCGCGGGACCGGTGGCCCGGGCGGCCCTGGACGGCCTGCACCCGCCGGAGACCGCCGGGTTCTGGGTGCACCTGGACGCCGACGTGCTCGACCCGGCCGTCATGCCGGCCGTGGACAGCCCCGACCCCGGCGGCCTGCTCCCCGACGAACTCGCCGAACTGCTCGCCGTCCTGGTGGGCTCGCCGCGCTGCGCCGGGCTCAACGTCACGATCTACGACCCGGACCTGGATCCGGACGGACGTGCGGGCGCCCTCCTCGCCGACCTGGTCGCGGGCGCCTTTGCGTAATCCTGACCGGTGGTGATCCGCGGAACCCCTGTGCACCGGCCGCCGTGGCGTGTTCCATTTCCCTCATGGCCACCACCGTCCGACGCGCCGTACTGACCCTTCCCGCAGCCCCGTTGGGCTCGGACAACCCGCTGCCCGCCCTGCGCGCGCCCGACGAGGCGCACGTACTGGACGAGCGTGCGCGCGAGGGGATGCCACGCGACATGGCACGGCAGATCGGCTACGAGCCACTGCGCTCGCTCTTGCCCGTACGGATCCGCGACGGGTACGGACGGGAGCGCGCGGAGCGGGAGTTCGAGGCGATCGTCATCGAGAACGACCACCTCCGGGTCACCGTGCTCCCGGGCCTGGGCGGGCGCGTCCACTCGCTCGTGCACCTGCCGACCGGCCGTGAACTCCTCTACCGCAACCCGGTGTTCCAGCCCGCCAACTTCGCGCTCAACGGGGCCTGGTTCTCCGGCGGCATCGAGTGGAACACCGGTGCGACCGGACACACCACCCTGTCCTGCGCCCCGGTGCACGCCGCGCTCGTCCCGGCACCCGACGGGGGCGTGATGGTCCGGCTGTGGGAGTGGGAGCGGCTGCGCGACCTGCCCTTCCAGGTGGACCTGTGGCTGCCGGAGGACTCGGAGTTCCTCTACGTCGGCGTCCGCGTGCGCAACCCGCACGAGCGGCCCGCCCCCGTGTACTGGTGGTCCAACATCGCCGTCCCGGAGGACTCCGGCACCCGGGTGCTCGCCCCCGCGGACGAGGCCTGGCACTTCGGCTACGAGCGCGCGCTGCGCCGTATCCCCGTACCGGAGTGGGAGGGCACGGACCGCACGTACCCGCTGCGCGGCGAGTATCCGGCCGACTTCTTCTACGAGGTCCAGGGCGGGGCCCGGCCCTGGATCGCAGCTCTGGACGCCGCCGGGCACGGGCTCGTGCAGACCTCCACCGCGCGGCTGCGCGGGCGCAAGCTGTTCGTGTGGGGCGCGGGCGGCGGTGGCCGGCGCTGGCAGGAGTGGCTGACCGAGCCGGGCACCGGCGGCTACGCGGAGATCCAGGCCGGACTGGCCCGGACCCAGCTGGAGCACGTACGGCTGGAGGGCGGGGCGGAGTTCAGCTGGCTGGAGGCGTACGGGCCGCTGGCGGCGGATCCGGCGCGGGTGCACGGCGCGGACTGGGCGGCGGCCCGCGGCGCGGCCGAGGGCGCGCTGGACGCGGTACTGCCGCGGGAGCGGGTGGACGCGGCGTACGAGGCGTGGCGCGGCCGTGCCGACACCGAGCCGGGGGAGCGGCTGGCCCAGGGCTCCGGCTGGGGCGCGCTGGAGCTGCTGTGCGGGGGCTTCAGGCTGCCCGGCACCCCCTTCGCGGAGGACACGCTGGGGGAGGAGCAGGAGCCGTGGCTCCAGCTCTGGCGCACCGGCGTCCTGCCGGCCCCGCGCCGGGTGGTTCCGCCGGGACCGAGCCTGGTCGCCGCGCACTGGCGGGACATGCTGGAGACGGCCCCGGCGGATCCGCTGACGGAGTACCACCTGGGCGTGGCCCAGTGGCATGCCGGGGACGTGGCCCAGGCGGTACGCAGCTGGGAGCGCGGGCTGGCGCTGGCCCCCTCGCGGTGGCCGCTGCTGCGGTGCCTGGCGGTGGCGGACGCCCTGGCGGGCGACGCGGAGAGGGCGGCCGACGGATTCGCGGCGGCCTTCGAGGACCTGGCCGTGGAGAGCCGCGGCAGCGAGCCGTGGACGGCCGCCGAGTCGGCGCTCGGACAGGAGGCGATGGCCGCCCTCCTCGCGGCGGGCCGGCTGCCGCAGGCCCGCGCCGTCTGGGACCGGCTGCGGCCCGCCCTGCGCGAACAGGGCCGTTTCCGGCTCCTCGCGGCCCGGCTCCTCGCGGCGGAGGGGCATGTGCGGGCGGCCCGCCGGGTCTTCGAGGACGGCTTCGAACTCCCGGACCTGCGGGAGGGTGAGGAGACCCTCGCCGAGATCTGGTCCGCCCTCACCGACTGCCCGCTGCCCGCGCGCTACGACTTCCGGATGCGGCCGCCTACTTCTTCTTGATCCCGTCGAAGCAGAGCACGAACCGCTTGCCGGACTTGTGCCGGGCCCTGTCGGCCTGCTCCTCGTAGCCGATGTCCGACACTCCCTGGCACCTGGCGGTGTCCACCGTGTCGTGGAGCACCTGGACCACCTTGTACTCGGCGTCGGCGTCGCCGCAGTCGACCACGCGCAGGTCGGGGAAGATCGGGTCCCCGTTGTTCTTGAGGCAGTCGCCGGCCTCGGCGCGGTCGGCGCCGTCCTGGCTCAGGAAGTAGCCGACGGCGACGGCGGCGAGGACGACCACGGCCCCGATGATCCCCAGGGCCTTCCGGACGCCGATGCCCCCGCTCCGGGACGGCGCCGCCGGCGACTGCTGGGGCGAGGCTTCCTGCGGCGGCTGCCGGAGGTGAGGGCCGGTGCCCGGCTGCGGCGGTTGGGTCATGGGTCTGTCCCCCGGTGTGCGTGGCCACGTATTGACGCGTGCACGCTATATCAGCCGGTGATTCCCCCGCCCGGCAAGGCCGCCCGTCGTCAGGCCCGGCACAGGATCTCGGCGTTCAGGACCGAGAACCACGCGTCGGGGTCCGCGCCCCAGGCGTGCCAGGCGTCGGCGACGGCCGCCAGGTCCGCGGCCGTCGTGTGGCCGCCGCGGGTGGCGACGGAGGCGTACGCGGAGGCCTGCGTACGGTCCGCCCACAGGGCCGACCACCAGGCCGTCTCCTCCGGGGTGGCGAAGCACCAGGCCGTCGCCGATGAGGTCACGTCCGTGAAACCGGCCTGCCGGGCCCAGGCCCGCAGGTGGCGGCCGGCGTCCGGTTCGCCGCCGTTGGCGCGGGCCACCCGCCGGTACAGGCCCAGCCATTGATCCAGGCCAGGCGCGGCCGGGTACCAGGTCATCGCCGCGTAGTCCGCGTCGCGCGCGGCCACGATCCCGCCCGGCCGGCACACCCGCCGCATCTCGCGCAGCGCCTGGACCGGATCGCCCACGTGCTGCAGCACCTGGTGGGCGTGGACCACGTCGAAGGAGTCGTCCGGGAAGTCCAGGGCGTGGACGTCCGCGGTGGCGAAGGACACGGCGTCGCCCAGGCCGCGCTCCTCGGCGCACGCGCGGGCCTGCTCCAGGACGTCCTCGGCGGCGTCCACGGCCGTGATGTGGCCGCCCGGCGCGACCAGCTCCGCCAGGTCCGCGGTGATCGTGCCCGGGCCGCAGCCGACGTCCAGCACCCGCATCCCGGGGCGCAGCTCGCCGATCAGGTACGCGGCGGAGTTCCCGGCGGTGCGCCAGCGGTGCGAGCGCAGCACCGACTCGTGGTGGCCGTGCGTGTAGACGGCGGTCTCCTTGGCGGTGGCTTCCGTGGCGGCGGTTTCCCTGGCGGCGGTCATGGCCGGACCCCTCCTCGTTTCCTCGTCGAAGCGTTGTCCCCACCGTAGACGATCAGTTCGTCATCTGAGATGGGCGTTTTGATATGTGGACAGAGGTGGTGCGCGCCAAGGGGATCGGGTGGGGCGGTGGCAGGCCGATGCGGGTGCGAGGAGAGTGGCTGCAGGGGGACACATCACCAGGGCAGAGGGCGGTGAGGGTCATGACGGACACGCTGCTCGAACGGCACGCCGAGGCGCTGAGGCTCTTCGGCGAGCGGGTGCGTGACGTCCGCGGCTCCCAGTGGGGGGAGCCGACCCCGTGCACGGAATGGAACGTGCGGGAGCTGGTCAACCACGTCACCGCGGAGCAGCTCTGGATCCCGCCGCTGGTCACCGAGGGCCGGACCGTCGAGGAGCTGGCGGGCAGGTTCTCCGGCGACGTGCTGGGCGACGACCCGGTCGCCGCCTGGGACCGGGCCTCGGCCGCCGCGCACGCCGCCTTCGCCGCGTCCGGCGCGATGGACCGGACCGTGCGCCTGTCGTACGGGCCCGCGCTCGGATCGGCGTACTGCTCGGAGCTGACCGCCGACTGTGTCGTGCACACCTGGGACCTCGCCCGGGGCATCGGCGCGCAGGACCGGCTGCCCGACGGCCTCGTCGAGTTCTCGATCAAGGAGATCATGCCGTACGCCGACGGGCTCGCGGCCAGTGGCGCGTACGCCGAGCCGGTGGAGGTCCCGGCGGGTGCGGACGCGCAGACCAGGCTCCTGGCGATGGTGGGCCGCAAGGGCTGACGCGCGGGGTGGGGTGCGCGGGGTGGGATGCGCGGGGCTGACGTGCGGGGGCGGGCATCCCTCATAACAGGCATGCAGCGCCAAATAATCGTATAAAGGTCAGGTCTGGCGGGGTGTCGTGAGGCATCGCGGTGCGTCGCGAGGCCCGGCGGGCGTGGCACGGCGAGCGCGGAAGGCGGGAAGCGGTGGCGGGGATCCAGCGCACGGCGGCGGAGGGCCGCGGCCCGGTCCGGTACGGCCCGCCCGCCCCCCAGCCCGGCCTGCCCGTGCTCCCCGAGCTGCTCTCCGTCCTCGCCGCGGCCGCCGGACGCGCCGCCCCCGAGCCCCCGGGCGGCGGCGAGGCCGTACGGGCGGCCGCCTGCCGGCACTGGGGACGGCGGGGGCTGGCCACCTCTCCCGAGAACGTGGCCGCGGGCCCCGGAGCCCCCGCGCTGCTCCTGGCCCTGCTCGGGGCGTACGGGGGAGACGTGATGCTGCCCCGGCCCTGTCCCGCCTGGTGGACCCCGCAGGTCCGGCTGCTGGGACGGCGGGCCTACCACGTGCCGACCCCGGCCGAGTGCGGCGCAATTCCCGACCCCTACGCCCTGCTGGAGACCGTCCGGCGGGTGCGCGCCGAGGGCGGTGACCCGCGCGTGCTGCTGCTGTCGGTCGCCGACGACCCCACGGCGACCGTGCCGCCGCCCGAGATGCTGCGCGAAGCCTGCGAGGCCGCCGAATCCGCCGGACTGTTCGTCGTCAGTGACGAGAGCTGGCGCGACACCGTCCACCGGCCCCACGACACCCTGGTCCTGAGCCCCGCCGAGATGCTCCCCGAACAGGCGGCCGTCCTCATCGACCTGTCCGGGGCGATGCTGCCGGCCGGCTGGCCCGCCGCCGTCGCCCGCTTCCCCGACACCCCGCGCGGGACCTGGCTGCGCGCCCGTACCCTCGACGTCCTCACCGCCACCGGGGCGATGGTCGCCGGGCCCGTCGCCGGGGCCGCCGCGCACGCCCTCGACGAACCCGAGGCCGTCGCCGGGCGGGCGTACGCCGCCGCCGCCCTGCACGGCGTGGTGGCCGCCGCCGCGCACCGGCGGCTGCTGGAGGCCGGGGCACTGGCCCGGCCCCCGCAGGCCGGCCGGCACCTGTACGCCGACCTCACCCCGCTGCGCGCCGGACTCGCCCGGCACGGGGTCGGCGACGCCATGGAACTGGAGGACTGGCTCGGCGGCCGGCTCGGCGCGCCCACGCCCGGCGGGCAGCGGTTCGCCGACGAACTGGGCGCGCTGCGCGTGCGGTTGTCCACCGGGCCGCTGCTGGGCGCCACCCCGCAGGAGCGGCTGGCCGCCCTCACCGCCCGCGATCCGCTCGCGCTCCCGCACGTACGCGACTCCCTTGAACTCCTCGGATCAGTCCTGGCCGGGCTGGCCTGACCACCCGACCCCGGTGAACGGAGACTTCGCGATGAGGGACCGGACGGATGCCGCCGCCCCCGCCCATGCCCCCGCTCGTGCCCCCGCCCCCAGCCGTCCCCCCGCTCCCGCTCCCGCCCATGCCCCCGCCCCCGACTCCGCACCCGACCCGGCCCCCGCGGCGCCGGAGCGCGCGTCCGCGCCGCGCGCGCTCGGTGCGCACCGCCGTTGGCCCGGCTCGTTCGCGGACCGGCTGACCACCCCGCTCCCCGGGGTCCGCGGCTACGCCCGCCTCGCCCGCGAAGGCGCCTTCCGGCCCGGCCCCGAAGGGCTGCGCGGCATTCCCGATCTGCCGTACGAGCCCGGCCCGCTGCCCCCGGCGCCCTCCGGCACCGTCTGCGTCACCTGGGCCGGACACGCCAGCTGGGTCCTGCGGACCGGCGGGCTGACCGTACTGACCGACCCGGTCTGGTCCCGGCGGATCCTCGGCACCCCGGCCCGGATGACCCCGGTCGGAGTGCGCTGGGAGGATCTGCCGCCGGTGGACGCGGTGGTGATCAGCCACAACCACTACGACCACCTCGACGCCCCCACCCTCAAGCGGCTGCCCCGGCACACACCCCTGTTCGTACCGGCGGGCCTGGCCGGCTGGTTCCGCCGCCGCGGCTTCACCCGGGTCACCGACCTCGACTGGTGGGAGTCGGCCGAACTGGGCGGCGTACGTTTCGAGTTCGTCCCCGCCCACCACTGGTCGAAGCGGTCGCTGATCGACACCTGCCGGTCCCTGTGGGGCGGATGGATCCTCACCGACACCCTGAGTGCGGCACCGCGGAAGCTCTACTTCGCGGGTGACACGGGCTATGGGCACTGGTTCGGCGAGATCGGCCGCCGCCACCCCGGCATCGACCTCGCCCTCCTGCCCGTCGGCGCGTACGCCCCGCGCTGGTGGCTCGGCGACGTGCACGCCGACCCGGAGGAAGCCGTCCAGGCCTGCCTCGACCTCGGCGCCCGCCGGATGGCTCCCATGCACTGGGCCACCTTCGTCCTCTCCGCGGAGCCGGTCATGGAACCCCTGCACCGCACCCTGGCCGCCTGGCACCGGGCCGGCCTGCCCCGCGAAAACCTCTGGGACCTGCCGATCGGGGCCTCCCGCACGCTGGCCCCGGAGGCCTCCCGGACCGGCGGGTGAGCGGCGCCGCCCGGGCTCAGTGGTGCCAGGCCTGACCGCCCACGTTGTGGATGAACCGCTGGAGCACCTTGAGGGTGATCAGGTACTCCTCGTCGGAGATTCCCGAGTGCCGCTCGTCCCACAGGTCCTTCTGCAGGGCCGCGGCCTTGTCGAAGAACTCCCGCCCCTCGGCGGTCATCTCCAGGCGCCCTCCGGCGTCCTGGGTGATCCAGCCCCGGACGATGACCGTGTCCATCTCCTCCGACAGCACCTCCTCGCCCACCGCGAGGTAGCCCCGCAGGGTCTCGGTCAACCCGTCCCGGGTCCTGACCTCGTCGCCCGCGAGGGCGACCCGGGCGAGGATCCACCACTGCGGCTGGGTGGTACCGAGCTCGGCGAGCGCGCCGCGGGTGCGGCTCACGATCGCGTCGTAGGCGGCCCAGCTCCAGTAGCCGATGGGCTGGCGGATCAGTTCGGCGTCGTCGTGCGAGTACTCCATGGCGGATCGACTCCCCGTCGGTGGTGCGGTGTGGTGCGGTGTGGTGCGCTGGACAAGACCCTATGAACTCAACCGCACTTGAGGTCCAGCCCCCGGCGCGGACGGCGGTGAACTCCCGGGCTTCCACTCCTTCATCGGCCACGACCCGGACAACGACGTCACGCTCGTCGTCTGGACGAACCTGACCCTTTCGCCCGACCGCCGGACCACGGCCCAGGCCATGCTGCCCACCCTCCTCAACCAGATCCACACCGGCCTCGGCCTCCCCACGGCCTGACCCCCCGCTCCCCGGGCCATCGGAGTGGCCGCCGGCCGCTCCGATGGCGTGGCTCCCGCACCGGAGCCCGCCGCTTCCTAGGGTCGGCGGGGGTACGGCACCGGGCCGTCCGACCGTCCGGATCAGGTGGGTGAGTCGTGGAACGCATGACGGCCGAGTCACGAACGCAAGCACCCCCGGCCGCCCGGCGGTGGACCCGGCGGCTGGCCGCCGCGGTGGCCTTGCTGATGCTCGGCGCGCTCCCCGCCGGCGCCGCGCAGCCCGCGGACGTACGGTCGCCCGCCGGCCCGCCCCTGTACGTGTCCGACTACGGCAACAACCGGGTGGTGACCCTGCCCGCGGACGGCGGCGACCAGAACACCGTCCCCTTCGACGGCCTGGTGCGGCCGACCGGCCTGGCCTGGGACGCCGCGGGCCGGCTCTACGTCTGCGACACCGGCAACAACCGGGTCCTCGTACTGCCCCCGGACGGCGGCGAGCAGGCCGTCGTTCCCACCACCGACCTGTCGCGCCCGCTGGGGCTCGCCGTCGACCCGGCCGGGAACCTCTACATCGCCGACAGCTTCAACGACCGGATCGTGAAGGTGCCGGCCGGCGGCGGGGGCCAGACGACCGTCCCCACCACCGGGCTGCTGCACCCCTGGGGTCTGGCGTGGGCGCCCGGCGGGGAGCTGTACGTCTCCGACTTCGTCAACGACCGCGTGGTCAAGGTGGCCGTGGACGGGAGCGGCCAGAGCACCGTGCCCACCACCGGCCTCTCCCAGCCGACCGGACTGGCCCGGAACGCCGCCGGTGACCTCTACATCGCCGACAGCGGGAACAACCGCGTGGTGAAGGTGGCCGCGGGCAGCGGTGCGCAGAGCACGGTGCCCACCACCGGCCTCAGCTCCCCGCTGGGCCTCGCCCTCGACGGCTCCGGCCACCTCTACGTGGCCGACGGCTTCAACAACCGGGTGGTGCGGGTCCGCGAGTCGGGCGGCGGACAGGTCACGCTCGCCTCCACCGGCCTCAACACGCCGACGGGCCTGGCGTTCCCACCGCCCGGCGCCCGGCCGGGCCACGACCCGGACCGCGACCGGTAGGGCCCCGCACGGGCCGGGCCGGAGCCTGGGCTCAGCGCCACGCGGTCACCCGGCCCCACGCCTGCCGTGCGTCTCCTGGCCCGTGCGACGATGCGTGGGCCGACAGAGCCACGAGCGGGGGGCGAAGGACGATGGAGTACGTCGATCTGAATGCACAGGTCGGGAACGTGTCAGGCGTCCTGTCCCCTGCTCGGTACCTGGAGCACCTGCCCTCCCTGGCTGACCATCTTCCGGCCGGGGCCCGGGGCTTCGCCACAGCCCCGGAGCACTACGACTTCTCCAGCCAGCGGTGTGTGAAGGACCTGGAAATCCAGCACGTCCGAGGTGTCGGAGCTGCCGACCGGCAGATGGAGATCCAGTTCCGGCACAACTGCTGGAAGCACGACGAAGACCTGGTCGTCCGCTACACAGGCGTCTCCAGCTTCGATGCCGCAAGCGCCGGGGACGGGGATTGGGCAGCTCTGGGGACCGTGATCCTCGACGAGGTCCTGCCTCACCGGAACGGCTGCAGCCACGAGATCGCGTTGTGGAACGGCTCGCTCGCCGTCGTCTGCCGCGACCTGGTCGCGACCTGGACCGAGGCTGACTGCCCCGGCTGACGGCCGGCTCAGGGGCGGGGTCGCAGGCGGCGCCAGAGCGAGGGGCCCGCGCTGATCGCGAGGGCCAGGCCGACCGCCAGGGCCACCCCCTTCCAGGGCTCCGCGAAGAGGGTGCCGCCCAGGATGCCGATCAGACCGTACGTCGCCGCCCAGGCCAGACAGGCCGGGGCGTCGCCGCGGGCGAAGCGGCGCAACGGCATCTGCGCCAGGAGACAGGCCAGCATCACCGGGATCCGGCCCGCCGGGACCAGCCGCGACAGGACCAGGACCAGCACCCCGTGCTCGTCGAGCCGCGTCCGCGCCTGCTCCAGCCGCTCCGGTGTGGCCCGGCCGCGCAGCGTCTCCAGCCAGCGCGAGCCGCCCCGTGAGCGCACCCCGCGCTGCCCGAGCCAGTACAGCGTCATGTCCCCGGTGAACGCCGCCAGCGCCGACACCGCGAACACCAGCAGCACCCCGTAGGGCGGCGACTGGTGGTGGAAGGCCACCACCGCCGCCGAACTCACCAGCGCACCCGTCGGGATGACGGGTACCAGCGCACCCAGGGCCACCAGCAGGAACAGCGCCGGGTACCCCACCGCCTGCTGGGTGCTCTCCGGCGGTACCTGGCCGGCCGCCGCCGCGAGCTCGCGCCACGTCACGGCAGTCGCACCCGCTCGCCGTGCTGCGGCACCCGTACGGTCACCTTGGGCGCCAGGTGCCGCGCGAGCCGCTCGAACTCCTCGCCCGGCGCGTGGAATTCGTGCGGCCGCACCGCGTCCATCCCGACGGGCCAGTACGTCCCGTAGTGCACCGGGACCGCCGCCGCGGGCGCCAGCCGGGCCAGCGCCTGTGCCGCCCGCCCCGCGTCCAGGTGCCCCGGGCCCAGGTACGGTCCCCAGCCGCCCACCGGCAGCAGGGCCACGTCCACCGGACCGACCTCCTCGGCCATCGTGTCGAACAGCCCGGTGTCCCCGGCGAAGTAGGTCCGCGCCGCGCCCCGCACCACGTAGCCGAGCGCCGGGCACCGGTGCGGCCCGAACGGCAGCCGCCGTCCGTCGTGCCGCGCGCCGACCGCCCGGATCCGTACGCCGTCCCGTACGGGGACCTCCTCGCCCGGCACCACCTCCGTCACGGCCAGCCCGAGCAGCCCGGCGACCCGCGCCAGCCCCGGCACGGCCCGGCGCGCCCCGCGCGGCACCAGCAGCCGGGTGCCGGGCGCGAGCCGGGCCAGCGACGGCAGGTGCAGGTGGTCGGCGTGCAGATGGGAGACCAGCACCACGTCCGCCACCGCGGCCTCGGGCGGGGGCACCGCCCCGCGCCGCCGCCGCAGGTGCGCGAGCCGCCGCGCGAACAGCGGGTCCGTGAGCAGCCGGACCCCGGAGTCCTCGACGGTGCACGTGGCATGACCCCACCAGGTGATCTCCACCGGCACCCGGCCTCCCTCCCTCGCGCCTCGCTCACGAGCCTAGGGGGTGTCTGCCCCGCGCGGCCGCCCGGAACCGGATCTCGGCCGCCCCCTCCTCTACGGCGGAGTATCGGAGTAGGGTCCGGCGGCATGGAAGAGTTGCGCGTGGCCGCGATCACCAGCCTGGCCCCGCTCGAAGACCTCGACGCCGACCCCTTCGCCGTGGACACCCGCGGCCAGCACGCCATGTGCGCGCGCTGGGCCGCCGACCGGGGCTACGTCGTGACGAAGCAGTTGCTGGTCTACGGGCTGCGCGCCGACCACTGCGGGCTCTGGTCCGACGTCGACACCGGGCAGGTCGACCTCTTCGTCGCCGCCAACCACCGGGTGCTGGCCCGCGCGCTGCGCTCCGTCGAGGAGTTCACCGCCGAGTGCGAGCGGCGCGGCGTACGGCTGGAGACCGCCGGGGGCGAGGAACCCCGGTACACCTCCGCGATGAAGGCCGAGGTGCACCGCAGGCTGTCCATGCCGACCGCCGGCTACGACGGCACCTGACCGGGCCGGGACGCGCGGCCCGCCCCATGCGGCCCGATCCGCCCCGATCCGCCCCGCCCCGATCCGGCCCGCCCGCCATGCGCCCCTGTGCGCCGTCCGCTTCGCCCGACCGGGTGCGCCGGGCTGTGCGAGCCTGGAAGGCGGGACCGGGCGCGCGGGAGGTGGCGGCGTGGGGCGAGGACGGTGGCGGACCGCGGGCAGCGCCCTGGTGCGCGTGCTCATCGTCTGGGCGGTGTCCACCCTCACGATGCTCGCCCTGGCAGGGATCCTGCCGGACTTCCGGCTCCAGTCCGACGACGGTGACAGCATCACGCAGATCGGGCTGACCGCCGCCTGGGCCGCCGGGGCCTTCGGTCTGCTGAGCGCGCTGGTCTGGCCGGTGCTCGTCCGGGCCCTGCTGCTGGTCCCCGCCCTGGTGCTCGGGCTGCTCGTCTTCTTCCTCAACGGCTCGCTCCTGCTGATGGCGCTCAGCCTGCTCCCGGACGGCCGCAGCGAGGTGGCCCCCGAGACCGCGGTGGTCGTCGCCGCCGTGATGTCCGCGGTGGCGTCGGCGACCTCCACCGCCCTCGCCGTGCGCGACGACGAGGCCTACCGGCGCCGGCTCTACCGGCTCGCCGACCGGCGCCGCCGCAGGCAGGGCAGGGCGGGCCCGTCCCGGGCCGCCGAGGCACCGCCGGGCCTGCTCATGCTCCAGCTGGACGGGCTGGGGTACCAGGAGTTGCGCCGCGCGTGCGGCAGCGGGCTGATGCCCACCGTCGCCGGCCTGCTGGAGGGCAGCCACCGCGCCCGGCCTTGGCGCACGGACTGGTCGAGCCAGACCGGTGCCAGCCAGCTCGGGATCCTGCACGGCTCCAACTTCGACGTGCCCGCCTTCCGCTGGTACGAGAAGGACACCGGCGAGGTGATGGTCTGCAACCGGCCGACCAGCGCCGCCGAGCTCCAGCGGCGGGCCATCGCGCGCACCGGGGACGGGGGACTGCTCACGCTGGACGGGGCGAGCCGGGGCAACCTGTTCAGCGGCGGCGCCGACCAGCTGGCGCTGGTGCTGTCGGTCTCGGCCCGGCGGGGGCGGGCCAACCGGTCCCGCGCGGGCTACTTCGCGTACTTCTCCGATCCGGCCAACGCCGTCCGTACGGCCGGGTCCTTCGCGGCCGAGGCGGTCCGGGAGGTCGTCCAGTCACTGCGGGCGCGGATCCGCGGGGACCGGCCACGGGTGTCGCGCGGCGGGCTGTACCCGCTGATCCGGGCCTTCGCGACCGTGGTCGAACGGGACGTGGTCGTCGCGGCCGTGATCGGCGACATGCTCGCCGGGCGTACCGCGGTCTACGCCGACCTGGTCGCCTACGACGAGGTCGCGCACCACTCGGGCCCGCGCGGGCGGGACACCGACCGGGTGCTGCAGCGCCTGGACCGGAGCCTCGCGCTGATCGTCCGGGTCGCCGAGCACGCGCCGCGCCGGTACCGGATCGTGCTGCTCTCCGACCACGGCCAGAGCCCGGGGGAGACCTTCCTCGGCCGGTACGGGCTGACCCTCAAGGACCTGGTCCGGGCGGGCTGCGGGCTGCCGGTCCCGCGCCGGGCCGGCCGTACCCGCAGCGGGGCAGAGGCCCGGGCGGCCGTGCTCGCGGCGCTCCACCGGCCGGTGGAGGAGGGCGAGGAGGCGCACCCGGGCCCGGGCTCCGATCCGGTGGTGCTGGCCTCGGGCAACCTCGGCCTGATCTCCTTCCCGGGCATCCCCGGCCGGGCTTCGAGGGCGCGCGTCGAGCGTGCGCACCCCGCCCTGCTGACCACGCTGGCGAACCATCCGGGCGTGGGATTCCTGCTGGTGGACGGGGTGGTGCTGGGCCGGGACGGAAGGGCGGCCCGGCTGGACGTCCCGGGGGAGGCGGAGGAGCTGCTGGCTCCCTTCGGCCCGGGCGCGGCGCAGGCCGTCCGCCGGACCGACGCCTTCCCGCACGTGGCGGACGTCATGGTGAACTCGGCGTACGACCCGCGGACGGGCGCGGTGCACGCCTTCGAGGAGCAGATCGGCTCGCACGGCGGGCTGGGCGGGGAGCAGGGGAACCCGTTCCTGATGTGGCCCGCGGAACTGTCGGATCCCGGGCCCGGCGAGGAACCGGCCGGCGCGGAGGCGGTGCACGCCGTGTTGCGGCGCTGGCTGCGGGAGGCGGACGGGCCGCAGGTACCGGTGGCCGCGAGCGAGCCCGCGGGGCGGCCGGTGGAGGAAAGCCCGCCCGGGGACGAAAATAGCGGAAGCCTTCCTTCCGCAGGGGTGCCCGCGCGGGACGAAATCCGCTGATTTTGTGGCGCATTCACGGTGGTCAACCATGTGTTGACCTGCCCAGCATGTGAGACATCCAGAGGCGCACCACCGATGACCAGCACCGCAACCCTGCCCGCCGAGGCCGCCGCACCCGCCGAGCAGGGCCGCGACCCCCACGCGCGCCGCTTCGGCCTCCCCGTCGCGACCTGCCTGGTCATGGGCAACATCATCGGCGGCGGGATCTTCCTGCTCCCTGCCTCCGTGGCCCCCTTCGGCACCATCAGCCTCGTCGCCTTCGCCGTCCTCACCGCCGGCGCGATCGCCCTCGCCCTGGTCTTCGGCCGGCTCGCCGAACGCCACCCGCAGACCGGCGGCCCCTACGTCTACGCCCGCGCCGCCTTCGGCGACTTCGCCGGTTTCCTCGCCGCCTGGAGCTACTGGATCACCGCCTGGGTCTCGAACGCGGCCCTGGCCGTCGCGGCCGTCGGCTACCTCACGGTGCTGTTCCCCGCCGCGGGCGAGCACAAGTGGTCCATGTGCCTGGCCGCCCTCGCCGTCCAGTGGCTCCCGGCCCTCGCCAACCTGGCGGGCACCCGCTACGTCGGAGCGGTCCAAGTCGTCGCCACCGTACTGAAGTTCGCCCCGCTGCTCCTGGTGGCCGTGGGCGGGCTGTTCTTCTTCGACCCCGCCAACCTCGGCCCCTTCCGGGCCACCGACCAGAGCGCGGCCGGCGCCGTCTCCGCCTCCGCGGCGATCCTGCTGTTCAGCTACCTCGGAGTCGAGTCCGCCAGCGTCAGCGCGGGCGAGGTCCGCGACCCGGCCCGCAACGTAGGCCGGGCCACGGTCCTGGGCACCGTGGGCGCCGCCACCGTGTACCTGCTCGGCACGGTCGCCGTCTTCGGCCTGGTCGCCCACGACCGGCTGATCGCCTCCACCGCCCCCTTCACCGACGCCGTCAACGCCATGTTCGGCGGCACCTGGGGCGGCACCGTGGTCGCCTGCGCCGCCGTGATCTCGATGCTCGGCGCCCTCAACGGCTGGACCCTGCTCAGCGCGCAGACCCCGTACGCCGCCGCCAAGGACGGGCTCTTCCCGAAGGCCTTCGAGACCAAGAAGCGCGGCGTCCCCGTCGTCGGCGTGATCGTCACCGTCTCCCTGGCCTCCGCCCTCACCGTCTACAACTACACGGCCGGAACCCAGGGCGTCTTCGAGAGCCTGGTCCTGATCACCACCTTCACGGCCACCGTCCCGTACCTGCTGGCCACCGCCGCGCAGATCTACTTCCTGCTCTCCGGGCAGCGCGAGCGGGTCCACCCCGGCCGCCTGGCCCGCGACGGCGTCCTCGCCGCCCTCGCCTTCGGCTTCTCGATGTGGCTGGTCGCGGGCTCCGGCTACGCGGCCGTCTACCAGGGCGTGCTCTTCCTCTTCGCGGGCGTCCTCGTCTACGCCGCCATGTCCGCGAGGAAGCACCGCGCCGCCGCGTCCCCCGCGGAGTAGCGTGGATGAAGGGGCCGGCCAGGGGGCGCCAAGGAACCATCATGTCCGCGATGAGGAAGAGCATCGACATCGACCGCAGGCCCGAGGACGTCTACGCGTACCTGACGGACCCGACCCACCTGCCGGAGTGGCAGGACAGCGCCGTATCCGCCGTCCCCATCGGCGATCTCCCCGTGCACGTCGGTTCGAGGGTCCTCGTCACCCGGCAGATCGGCCGCCGGCGGGTCCCCACGACCATGGAGTTCGTGGAGCTCGACCCGCCGAGGAGCTGGCACGTGCACGGGGTCGACGGGCCGGTACGACCCGATGTGCGCGGCACCGTCGAACCCCTCGACGGCGGCACCCGCTCCCGCCTCACCCTGGACGTCGACTTCGAGGGCCACGGCGTGGGCCGGGCCCTCGTACCCCTCGTGGTCAGGCCCATGGTCCGCAAGGAGATGCCCCGGGGCGAGGAGAAGCTCAAGCACCTCCTCGAAACCTGACGGCCCCGCGGCCGGGGAAAACCGGATGCCCCGCGGTGTGCGGTGCGGCGACACTGGCCGCACCACACACCCGCCGCACCCCCGAGGACATCCACGCCCGTGCAGGCTGCCGTCACCGTCACCCCCGCCCAGATCCCCGAACTGCTGCTCGGCCTCGCCACCGTCCGGCCGGTGTTCCTCTGGGGGGCTCCCGGCATCGGAAAGTCCTCGCTGGTAAGGAAGTTCGCCGACGCGCTGGGGCTGGAGTGCGTCAGCCTGCTCGGCACCCAGCTCGCGCCCGAGGACCTGATCGGCGTCCCGCAGATCCGCGACGGCCGGTCCGTCTTCTGCCCGCCCGAGGCCATCGCCCGCGACGAGCCGTACTGCCTCTTCCTCGACGAACTCAACGCCGCGAGCCCGGACGTCCAGAAGGCCTTCTACTCGCTGATCCTCGACCGCCGGATCGGCTCCTACGAGCTCCCGGCCGGCTCCATCGTCATCGGCGCGGGCAACCGGGCCACCGACAACGCGCTGGCCCGGCCGATCGCCTCCGCGCTGGTCAACCGCCTCACCCACGTCCACCTCCAGGCGTCCGCACAGGACTGGCTGGTCTGGGCCGGCGAGCACGGCATCCACCCCTGGGTGACCGACTACCTCACCGACCGCCCCGACCACCTCTGGTCGCAGCCGCCCAAGACGGAGGAGCCCTTCTCCACCCCGCGCTCCTGGCACATGCTCTCCGACGCCCTGCACTCCTTCGGCACGGAACTGGACGAGCAGACCCTCAAGGTGATCGCGCACGGCACCCTCACCCCGGCGCACGCCGTCTCCTTCTGCGGCTACGCCAAGATCGTGCGGCACAGCTTCGGCATCGAGGCGATCATGAAGGGCGACGCCTCCTGGCCCACCCGCCCCGCCGACCGCGACCTGCTCTACTACCTCGCCGAGGCCTTCCGGGGCCGCCTGGTCAAGGAGCTGCCCGCACAGCGCGAGCACGTCTCGCCCGCCCTGCGCCAGACCGCCTACCGGGCCAAGGCGCTGCTGGTCCAGCTCGCCGAGATCTCCGTGGAGGTGGCACAGACCGTCATCGCCGACGACGCCGACGGCCTGCCCGTGCTGCCCTCCTGGTTCCTCGTGGAGGCCGCCCGGGACATGCCGCGCCTGGTCGAGGCCCGCCGGTGAGCGTGTCGCGCCCCCGGCCCAGGAAGAAGACCCAGCCCGACCCCGCCGCCCAGGCCTTCGCCGAGGGGCTCGCCCTGGTCAAGCGCAACCCGGCCCTCGCCGCCGTCGGCGGGAGCGTGTGCGAGCAGCCCAAGTGCCCCGGGACCCCCGCCGCGGGCCTGGTCGCCGTGGACTCCAACGGCGTACTCCACGTCCGCTCCGGCCTGCGCGCCGAGCCCGGCACCTGGGCGTGGGCCCTCGCCCACGCCCTGCTCCACCTCGGCTTCGGCCACGTCCCGGCCGCGGCCGACCGGCACCGCGCGCAGCCCGACCGCTTCGACCTCGCCGCCCGCTGCGCCGTCGTCAACCGCTTCCTGCTGACCCAGCCGTCCGTCCGGCCCCCTGACGACCTCCCGGCCGAGTACCCCGGCGGTGACGAGGAACTGCTCGCGGCCCGCTGGCGCCGGGACGGCATCCCCGCCGCCTACGAGCTCTGCGGCACCGCCGGCGACCACCCCGACCAGCTCCTGGTCACCTGGCAGGCATGGAACTCCACCCCGGTCCCCGACTGGGAGACCGCCTTCGCGCACGCCCTGACCCGCAGCGTCTCCGCCGCCATGGAGGTCGCCGGCGGGCGCCGCGACCGGGTCACGGGGGAACGCGTGGCGCAGCGCCCGTGGGACCGCGCCCTGAACTGGTTCGTCTCCTCGTACCCGCTCCTCGGCGGCCTGGCCAGCGGCCTGAAGATCGTCGCCGACGCCGAGCTGGCCCGTGCCCAGGACATCGACATCGCCGCGGTCAGCGCCACCGCCGGGGAGATCTACGTCAACCCGCTCCGCAGCTTCGAGGAGGGGGAATGGCGGTTCATCCTGGCCCACGAGATGCTGCACGCCGCCCTGCGCCACGGCGAGCGCCGCGGCGCCCGGGACCCGTACCTGCACAACGTCGCCGCCGACTACGTCGTCAACGGCTGGCTCGTCGAGATGGGCGTCGGCGAGATGCCCGCCGGGCTGCTGTACGACCCCGAGCTGAAGGACCTCTCCGTCGAGGAGGTCTACGACCGGATCACCACCGACCTGCGCCGGATGCGCCGCCTCGCCACCCTGCGCGGCAAGGGCCGCGGGGACATCCTGGGCGACCCGCTGCCCCACCGGGGCAGCGCACCGTACGCCGACCTGGACGAGTTCTACCGGCGCGGCCTGGTCCAGGGCTTCGACCTGCACACGTACGGGGAGCGCGGCCTGCTGCCCGCCGGGCTGATCCAGGAGATCCGGGCCCTGGCCCACCCGCCCGTGCCGTGGGACGCCCGGCTCGCCCGCTGGTTCGACGAGTACGTGCCGCGCACCGAGCCGGTACGGAGCTTCGCGCGCCCGGCGCGCCGCCAGGCGTCCACCCCGGACATTCCGCGCGCGGGCCGTTACTTCCCGCCCGAGGAGGTCGCCCGCTGCACCTTCGGCGTGGTCCTCGACACCTCGGGGTCGATGAACGCGGCCCTGCTCGGCAAGGCGCTGGGCGCCATCGCCTCGTACGCGCAGGCCCGCGACGTACCGGCGGCACGCGTCGTCTTCTGCGACGCCGCGCCGTACGACGCGGGCTATCTGCCCCCGACCGAGATCGCGGGCCGCGTACGGGTCCGCGGGCGCGGCGGGACCGAGCTGCAGCCGGGCGTCGACCTGCTGCAGCGGGCGGAGGACTTCCCGCCCGGGGCCCCGGTCCTGGTGATCACGGACGGCTGGTGCGACACCCTGCGCATCCGGCGCGAGCACGCCTATCTGATCCCCCAGGGTGCCTCCCTGCCCTTCACCCCCAGGGGACCCGTCTTCCGCCTGACCTGACCTGACCTGGCCTGGCCCAGTCCGGTCCGGTCCGGCCGGTCCCGGCCCGTGGCCGGATGCAGAACGCCCCCGACCCGCGGGTCCGCAGGTCAGGGGCGTGCCGGAGGAGATCGGCTCAGTCGAGGTAGTCGCGCAGCACCTGCGAACGCGACGGGTGGCGCAGCTTCGACATGGTCTTGGACTCGATCTGGCGGATGCGCTCACGGGTGACCCCGTACACGCGGCCGATCTCGTCCAGGGTCTTCGGCTGGCCGTCGTTGAGGCCGTAGCGCATGGAGACCACGCCCGCCTCGCGCTCCGAGAGCGTGCCCAGGATGGACTGGAGCTGCTCCTGGAGGAAGGTGAAGGAGACCGCGTCCGCCGGGACGACCGCCTCGGAGTCCTCGATGAGGTCACCGAACTCGCTGTCGCCCTCCTCACCCAGGGGGGTGTGCAGGGAGATCGGCTCACGGCCGTACTTCTGGACCTCGATGACCTTCTCGGGGGTCATGTCGAGTTCCTTGCCCAGCTCCTCCGGGGTGGGCTCACGGCCCAGGTCCTGGAGCATCTGGCGCTGCACGCGGGCGAGCTTGTTGATGATCTCGACCATGTGCACGGGGATGCGGATGGTGCGCGACTGGTCGGCCATGGCACGCGTGATCGCCTGCCGGATCCACCAGGTCGCATACGTGGAGAACTTGAAGCCCTTGGTGTAGTCGAACTTCTCGACCGCGCGGATCAGGCCGACGTTGCCCTCCTGGATCAGGTCCAGGAAGAGCATGCCGCGGCCGGTGTAGCGCTTGGCGAGGGAGACCACGAGGCGGAGGTTGGCCTCCAGCAGGTGGTTCTTCGCGCGGCGGCCGTCCTCGACCAGGATCTCCAGCTCGCGCTTGAAGGCGGGCTTGTGGTCCTCCTCCTCTTCGAGCTTGTACTCGGAGAACAGGCCCGCCTCGATGCGCTTGGCGAGCTCCACCTCCTGCTCGGCGTTGAGGAGCGGCACCTTGCCGATGAGCTTGAGGTAGTCCTTGACGGGGTCGGCGGTGGCACCGGCCACCATGACCGTCTGCGCCGGGGCGTCGTCCTCGTCGTCGTCGGACAGGACGAAGCCCTGGGTGCCGCCGGCCTTGGGCGCCTCGTCCTCGGCCTCGTCGGCGAGGTCCTCGGCAGCCCAGTCCTCGCCCTCGACGGCGGGAGTCTCGCCCTCGTCGGCGTCCTTGGCGCTGGTCTTCTTCGCCGCGGTCTTCTTCACGGCGGTCTTCTTGGCGGCGGTCTTCTTGACCGTGCGCTTCTTCGGCTCGGCGGCGGCCTCGGCCGACGCCTCGTCCCCGATGGCTGCGGCCGACGAAGCGGATATCGCCGTGGCGGTGGTGGTGACGGCCGTCGCCGCGGCGGTGGCCGCGGTCTTGCGGGCGCCGATGGGGCGCGGCGCCGCGGCGGCCTTCTTGGCGACGGTGCGGGCCGGGGCGGCGGCAGCCTTGCGGGGCTTCTTGGCGGCAGCCTTGGTGGCAGGGGCCGCGCTGACGTGGAGGGCGACACCCTCCTCGTCCAGGACCTGGTTCAGGCTGCGCAGGACCCGCTTCCACTGGTCCACCGGGATGCGGCCGGCCTCGAAGGCCTGGCGCACGTCGTCACCGTTGATGTGACCCTGCTCGCGGCCGCGCTCGACGAGCGCGACAAGGGCCTCGGATTCGGCGATCTCCGGAGGGAACGTACGGGACGGGCTGAGCGACACAAGGAGCCTCTCGTTGCGAACAGATTAAGGGTGGGCGGGACATCATCGCGCGAACTCGGGAAACAGACCCGAGGGGGGTCTGTATTCCGGGCCGCGCGAGGACACCTGTCGGTTCATCGCATGCCCGAGTCGATTCGTTACGCGCTGAATTGAGTGACCTGCGCCACGCTGTGGCCACGCAACCCGATCCGGCGCAGATCCGTCCGCCCTTCAGATCAGCCCGTTTTGCGGGCCTCGATGAGGAAGCGGGCGGTGTGAGCGACGAACGGACCTTCGCGTTCGATCCGTTCGTGGAGCTCACGCAACCGGTCCCGGTACTGCCCGACCGTGAAGCCGGGCACCATCCAGATCACCTTCCGTAGAAAGTAGATCACGGCTCCGATGTCGTGGAACTCCGTGCGCAGACGTTCGGAGCGCAGATCGAGGACTTCGAGGCCGGCCGCGGTGGCGTCGGCGACCGCGTCGTCGGGGTGCCGGGAGCGCCGGATCCCTTCGGGCTGCGGGCCGAGGAAGTACTCGACGAGCTCGAAGACGCTCGCCGGGCCGACCTGCTGCGAGAGGTAGCTGCCGCCCGGCGTCAGCACCCGCGCGATCTCCTCCCACCAGATGGTCACCGGGTGCCGGCTGGTCACCAGCTCGAAGGCCGCGTCGCCGAAGGGCAGCGGCGGCTCGTCGGCGTCGGCGACCACCACCGCGCCCAGCGGGTGCAGCAGCCGCGTCGCCTTCTCCACGTTGGGCGGCCAGGACTCGGTGGCCGCCGTCAGCGGCGGCAGCGGAGCGCACCCGGCCAGGACCTCGCCGCCACCGGTCTGGATGTCCAGCGCGGACCGGACCTGGGCCAGGCGCTCGGCCATGAGCCGCTGGTACCCCCAGGAGGGACGCTGCTCGGTGGCCCGGCCGTCGAGCCAGGAGAAGTCCCAGCCGTCCACCGAGACGGACTCGGCCTCGGCGACAAGATGGTCGAAAGTACGCGTCATGCATTGATCGTCCCAGGTCGGACGCCCGACAACCACCGGATATGTCGACTACAGTGGTCGGCGGGCCGTGACTGGCGTTCGGGTGGATCACCACCGGGGAGCGGCCCGGCGTACCTGTGGACCTCCGGTACGTCGGCTGCCGCGCGCCTGGGCGAACCGCGATCCGCAGCGACGTTCAGGAGACCCCGTGACGACTGCCCAGACTGCCTCTGCCACCGCCTCTGCCGCCGGCTCCGCCCAGCTGATGGACGGCACGGCCCTCGCCCGCCGCATCTCGGAGCAGACCGCCGCCTACGCGGCGAAGATCACCGAGCGCACCGGCACCGCGCCCTGCCTCGCGACCGTGCTGGTCGGCGAGGACCCGGCCTCCGTGACCTACGTCCGCATGAAGCAGAACCGCTGCGCCAAGGCGGGGATCACCTCCCGCCACGTCGAGCTTCCGGCCGAGACCACCACCGAGGAGCTGGTGGCCACCCTCACCGCGCTGTCCGAGGACCCGGAGATCAGCGGCATCCTGCTCCAGCACCCCGTCCCGCACCACATCGACGAGCGCGCCGCCTTCGAGGCCATCGCCCCGGGCAAGGACGTCGACGGGGTCACCATGCACTCCTTCGCCGCCATGGGCTTCGGGCTGCCGGGCTTCGTCTCCTGCACCCCCGGCGGCATCATGCGCCTGCTCGCCGCCTACGACGTGGACCTGACCGGCAAGCACGCCGTCGTCGTCGGCCGCAGCGCGATCCTGGGCAAGCCGGCCGGAATGCTGCTGCTGGAGCAGAACGCCACCGTCACCTACTGCCACTCGCGCACCCAGGACCTGCCCTCGATCGTGCGCCAGGCGGACGTGCTGGTCGCCGCCGTCGGCAAGGCCGAGTTCATCCGCGGCGAGGACATCAAGCCGGGCGCGGTGGTCCTCGACGCCGGTTACAACGAGGGCAACGTCGGCGACGTGCACTTCGAGTCGGCCGCCGCCCGGGCCTCGTTGATCACTCCGGTGCCGGGTGGTGTCGGCCCGATGACCATCGCCGTACTGCTGGAGCAGACCGTGCAGGCGGCCGCCGCGCAGGCCGGGCTGGACCTCGCGGAGCTCTGATCCCACCGCGCGGATCCCGCGTACGACGCACGCCCGCGCTCACACGCGCACGCACGCCCCGGCCGGCCCTCGGTCCGGGGCGTCGCGTTTTCCCCGGGTGGCCGGTCCGCACGCCCGTGGCGTGCGGACCGTGGGCCCTCAGGCGCCGACCGGGCCGGGGTTCAGGTCCGGCGTGCCGGCGGTGGCCGCGTCACGGGCCCCGGCGACGATGTCGGAGGTACGGAACGCGTCCGCCAGGGCGGTCAGGGGCCGCCGGCCCAGACGGTAGGGCTCCGGGATCGCGGCCGGCCCCGGCACGGATCCGCGCGCGGCGGCGGCCTTGCGGTGGCAGGCGGCCGCCAGGACGGCGGCGTCCGCGACCGTGGCGGCCCGCGCCTCGCCCATGCCCCGGCCCCGGGCCTCCTCGTACGCGGCGCCGTGGACCTGGGGGTCGAACCAGCCGGCCAGCGCCAGGATGCCGTCGTCGATGACCGACTCGCGGTGGATGAGCCGGATCCCCACCGGGGACCACCAGGCCAGCGGGACGGTCCGCCCCTGGGCCGCGGCGAATCCGCGCAGCGCCTTCCACAGCGGGCGCAGCCGCCGGTACTGGCTGAGGGCCACCCATGTCGCCGACCCGCCGACCAGCGGCACGACGAATCCGGCACCGAGCAGCAGCCCGGCGGCCCCGGCCAGTGGCGGTGCCACGTCCGTGGACAGGAACACCCAGTCGTGGCCGGCCCAGCGGGCCACCACCGAGGCCCACTTGGCGGCCAGGTAGGCCAGGTCCATCAGCCCGGCGACCACGATCAGGGCCAGCCCGGTGCGCAGCGGGCGCAGCGCGCGGTCCGCGCGCGCCAGCCACTTGCCGCACAGCCAGGTCAGGGCCGAGGTGCCCATGGTGTGCGCCACGAGGAAGCAGACGATCATCTCGCGGATCCAGGGCGTGGTCGCGTAGTACGTGTCCAGGTCCTGGAGCCGCTCCACCGGCGCGTCGCCGATCACGAACAGGACGACGATCGCCGCGGTCGCCGTGCCGAACAGTGCCGTGGTCAGCCGGGTGGCCCGGCGCACGGCCGCGGGCGGCCCGCCGCGCCACTGCAGGACCAGGACGACGCACAGCCCGGAGAACACCGTGGCAAGGCCGAACACCAGGGGCGCGGAGAAGTTGACCACGCCGGTGCGGCGGTTGACCGCGGCAATGGTGGACGGCGATGCCAGGAAGTTGATGGGAGCCCCGACGACGAGCAGCGCGCACGCGGTCCGGTTCAGCGGCTGGTCCCAGTCCCGGCGCAGGGTCGGCACCTTGATCAGCAGCGCCAGGACCATCAGGGAGGCGGGCAGGAGCGGCAGCATTCTGCCGCTCATCGGGCCTGTCCGACGGCGTCGGCGGGGCCGACCGGGTCCGCCGACGGGCCGGTGCCCGTGCCCGTGTCCGTGTCCGTGCCCGTGCCGGTGTCCGTGCCCGTGCCGGTGCCCGGCTTGGTGCCGGGCGCCCGGTCGAGCCCGGCGACGGCCCGCTCGGCGGCGGTGAGCGGCGGCGCCTTCAGCGCGCCCCGGTCCGAAGCACGCAGGACGTGCCAGACCACCGACGGGTGGAGCCAGTGGGTGGGAGCGGTGCTCATGGTGAGGACCTTGAACAGGGCGGCGGTGAGCACCTCGTCCGTGGTCGCTCCCGTCATCAGCCTGTTGACGTACACGTTGAGCAGACCGGTGCCGGCACGCGGCTTTACCCCGGTGGCTCCCGGATACAGGATGTCCTGCGACGTGGCCAGCTCCCAGGCGGTGCTGACCTGCGGCGCGATGACGCGCTGCGCCTCGCGGCCTATCCCGGGATGCTCCAGTCCCTTCGCCCGCAGCAGGGTGCGTACGGCCAGGATCCCCTGGGCCGCGACGGTCATGCCCTGTCCGTACAGCGGGTTGAAGGTGGCGACGGAGTCGCCGACGGCGAAGAAGCCGTCGGGCAGCTCGGCCTTCTCGAAGTAGATCCGGCGGTTGGCGGTGCCCTGGGTGACGGCGACGTCCGTCAGGGGCTTGCGGCCCTCCAGGAGCTCCCCGACGATCGGGTCGCGGACGGCCTTGGCGAACGGGATGAACGCGTCGGGGTCGCCGGTCGGCTGGCCGCCGCGGGTCCCCGAGAGGGTGGCCTGCCACTGGCCGTTCTCGATGGGCACGATCGTGGCCGTCTGGCCCGGGACGGGCACCCTGGGGTCGGACTGGACGTTGACGATGGGGAAGCCCATCTCGTGGGCTCCGGCCGGGGCTTCGAAGATCCTCGTCGCGTAGACGAGGCCCGAGTCGACCTCGGCCTGCCGGATGCCGTTGACGCCGAGCGCCTGGAGCCAGGTCCGGGCGCGCGAGCCGCGACCGCTCGCGTCGATCACGAGGTCGGCGGTCAGCAGCCGGCCGGCTTCCTCCGGGGTGTCGACGAGGACGCCGGTGACCCGGGACGCCGTACCCTCCAGGGCGCGTACCCGGCTCCGCTGCAGCGTGGAGACCCCCTTCAGGCCGGTCACCCGGGCGCGGACCACCGAGTCGAGGAGATCGCGGCTGCAGGAAATGTTGAACTGCTTCTCCCCGCACCGCGGGATCCATCCCTGGGCGGACTTCGAGACGAGGTCGGTGGGCAGGCTGCGGCGGATGGCGCCCGCCTTCGTCCAGTCGGCGGTGATGCCGGGCAGGATCCGCTCGATGGCCCGGGCGCCGCCCGACCACAGCAGGTGGGTGTGCCGGGCCTGCGGGAGCCCACGGCGCGGGGCCGGGCCCTCGGGCAGCGGGTCGGCGTCGATGACGGTGACCGTGGCGTGCTCGGCGAGGACAGCGGCCGCGAGGAGGCCGGCCAGACTGCCGCCTATGACGACGGCGTGGCGGGGCGGGGTGGACTGGTTCATCGTGGCGTGCTCTCTGTCAGGGCCGTGCTGAGGGCATCGGCGTGAGGGGTGCGGCGACCGGCTGGTGCGGGTCACGGCGTGGCACGGGGTTTCCCCAGCCGAGTGAGGACTTGATGCGCTCGATGGCCTCGGGGAGCTGCTGTTCGCGGGGCGAGGGCAGGTAGGAGCGCAGGGTGTTGCCGAGGTGCAGGCCGAAGGTCTCGGCCCGGATCTCCGCCGGATCGCCGTGGTCGGCGCGGGCGGCGGCCTGCCGGACCACCGCGTCCAGCCCGGAGCCGGAGGTCAGCAGGTCGGCGAGACGGCCGGGGTGTCCGGCCAGCCGGGCAGCCACCAGCATGCCAGGACCGAGGCTTTCGCAGGTGCCCTCGTCCAGGTGCCACAACTCGTGGCACGCGATGACGAGCTGGTGTTCGGGCCGGGTGTGCTGCTCGACGACGATCAGGTCGACGTCGTCCAGCTCCAGCCACAGCCCGCTCGCGGTGTCGGGCGGGAAGGAGGTGAAATGGACATCGACCTTCCGCTCTCCGCCACGCCGCTCGGAGTAGGCGGCGCACAGCGCCCCGATGATCTCCCTGGCATCGGCCGGCGGCGTCAGGCGCGCTCCCTCCAGGAGTTCGGAGCCCAGCTTGCGCATGGCCCGTGTGGTCCTCATGGTGTTTCTCCCTCGGCGGCGGCGCCCTCGGTCGGCGCCCCGCTCTTCGTGCCCGGAACTCCGAGCTGCCCCTCGCGCGCGAGGAGGTCGTCCAAGTGGTCGGCCAGCGACTTCCAGCCCTGGGGCGACAGCCGTCCGGCCCGCGTGACGATGCTGCGCACGTCGTGCGCCCGCAGCACCGCCAGCATCGGGTTCTCCCGGTCCCGCACCGCGGACTCCAACTCCCCCTCGATCAGGGCGAGGGCGCTGGAGAGCGCCTCGGTGTCATCGGCCAGCAGGAAGCCGCCCTCGACGCCGTAGAAACGCTGGATCCCGGCGGCCGCGGCGAGGTTCGGCAGGCCCTCGCCCTGGGCGAGGCGGGTCAGCGACTGCCCCGACGCGTCGAAGGACTTGGCGATGGCCGCCAGTGAGTGGGGCTGGCCGTCCTCCCGTACGCGGGTGCGGCGCAGGTGCTCGAACCGCAGGTGCACCTGCTCCTTGAGCGGGAGCCGGGGCGGCCTCCCGTCGAGGGTGAGCCGGATGGCCTGCGGGGTCATGCCGGTGAGGTACGACAGGTGCTCCAGGTCGTCCCGGCCGTCCGAGACGGTGGTGGCGGACAGGGCGAGGGCCCGTTCCACCGCGCTCTTGCTGTCGGCCAGGAGGAAACCGGCATGGACGCCGAAGAACCGCTGCACACCGGCCGCGTGACCCATCCGGGGCAGCCCGGTACCGGCGTTGAGCGGCCCGAGAGAGGCGCCGGGGGCGTCGAAGTCGTCGGCGATGGCCGCCAGCGACCACTCCCGGCCGTGCTTGTCGCGCCGGGTCGCGCGCAGCCGCAGGAACCGCTGGTGCACCCGGCGCTCCAGCGGCGCCTCCACGGCGGTGCCTGCCACCACCTGGGGTACGCGCCAGGGTTCGACTCCGGACAGATGACTCAGCCGCTCCATCGCCAGCACCTCGGCCGGATCCTGCCCGTGCTCCTGTGCCAGTACCCAGGTGCGGCGCCAGATGGCGGCGAGATCGGGTCGGGCGGCGGCTCGCACCGGCGGATTCTCCATATGTCGACAAGGCGTTCGATTGATTCGGGCTCCGTGAAGCGTAGCCTCCCGCCCCTGGCCGAACCAGGGGAGCCCCAACGTTTCCTGCCGTACAGCTCAAAAAGGGTTGGCATCCCTGCGCCTGTGAGGCCGTACGCCAAACTCCGTCCGGGCGCCGCGTGTTGGACGGGAGCGCGGCCGACGGACCGGGCGCGGCGCGCAGCCGCTAAGATCGCGCCATGACCTCACATCAGGCGGATGCCGCGTAGATCCCCGCGTGCGCTGAGGGCCACCGCGCCCGACAGGCAGAGCGACAGCGAGAAGAGCACGCTGCTCATCAGCGCGTGCCCCGGGCCGCCGGTGTGCGCGGCCGTCCACACCTACCTCTTCGTCGACGGCCTCGACGTGGTGGCGCGCAGCGACAGCGGCATGGCCGGTCTCGGCCCGAGGCAGCTGCTCCGCCCGGGCGGGCCGCTCTATCCGACGGACATGCCGCGCAGCGCGGCCGTGGCGACCGGGGAACCACCCGAATCAGGGTCGCCCCGGCTGACCATCGAGATCCGGCTCCGTGGCGAGACGGTCATCTGGTCCGACCTCATGTACGCGGGCCGCGACGACACCACCGTCGAGGAGGTCCGCTTCGGCCTGGAGCAGTACCTGGGCGAGATCGAGCGAGCCTACGCGGCGCTGAAGGACCACCCTTGAGGGGCGCTCGTTACCCCGGAGGTAATCGACCCTCCCCGCGGGCCCCGGCACAGTGGACGCATCGGGTTCCGGGGCCGCGCACTCGGTCCCGGGATCCGTGTCCCACCTGGCCGTTCGACCTCGATGGAGGCTGATTCCCATGTCCGCGACCCCGCTCGCCGGCTTCGCCCGCAACCGCGTCCCGCAGACCGCGCTGCGCCGGTTCCTCGCCCTCGACTCCGTCGTCACCACCGCCAACGGGATCGCGTACGTCGCCCTCTGCGCCCCGCTCGGCCGGCTGCTCGGGGTGGGGCAGGGGCTGCTGTCGGCACTCGGCATCCTCCTCGTCGCGTACGGGGCCGCCGTCGGCTGGCTCGGCTCGCGGCGGCAGCCGCCCGTCCTTGCCGTGAAGCTCGTCATCGAGACGAACTACGTCTGGGCCGCCCTCAGTCTGGCGTCGCTGGTGCTCTGGTTCGAACCCACCACCGCCGGGCTGCTGTGGATCCCGGTGCAGGCCGCCACCGTGGCCGGCTTCGCCGTGCTCCAGCAGCTCGCCCTGCGCTCGGGTTCAGCCGCCCAGTGAGCGCAGGTATTTCACCGTCGCCGGGTCGGCCGGGAGCATCGTCTCGATGGCCAGCTCGGCGACGGTCACGTCCATCGGCGTGTTGAAGGTCGCGATGGACGACACGAAGGACAGCAGGTGCCCGTCGTGCTCGATGACCAGCGGCAACGCGATGTACGCGGCGGGTTCCTCCGGGGCGCTGCCGCCCGGGCGCTCGGCGACCGGATAGGCCGACACCTCCTCGTACAGGGCGCGCAGCGGCTCGGAGCGGGCCAGCGCGATCTGCCGCTCCATCTGCGCCAGCAGGTGCCCGCGCCACTGGTTGAGGTTGTGGATCCGCGGGGCCAGGCCCTCGGGGTGCAGGGTGATCCGCATGGCGTTCAGCGGCGGGGTCAGCAGGTGCTCCGGCAGGCCGTCCAGCAGCATCGCGATGCCCCGGTTGGCGGCGACGACGTTGTACACGGCGTCCACGACCAGGGCGGGATAGGGCTCGTACCCCGTCAGCAGGCGGGCGATGCCCTCGCGCAGCGTCTCCATCGCCGGGTCGTCCAGCGCGGTGTGCGCGTAGCGCGGGGCGTAACCCGCCGCGAGCAGGAGGGAGTTGCGCTCCCGCATCGGCACGTCCAGGTGGCCGGCGAGGCGCAGCACCATCTCCTCGCTCGGCCGGGACCGGCCCGTTTCGATGAAGCTGATGTGCCGGGACGAGGAGTCGGCGCGGCCCGCCAGCTCCAGCTGGCTGATGCCGCGCCGCTCCCGCCAGGCGCGCAGCAGGGTGCCCACACTCGTCGTCGTCATGCGCACGACGTTAGCCGAGGAGGGTCAGCCCAGGTCGAAGACGTTCCGCAGGCCGAGACGGTAGCGCCACCGGTCGTGCCGTTTGGCGGGCTCCAGTTCCGGCGCCCGGTACATCGGATGGACCGTGCACCGTGGCGCGCCGGAACCGTCCCGGTCCAGCAGGGAGTTGACGGCCGCGCGCGCCGACGCGTTGGCCCCTTCCATCGTCGCGAGGTCGATGTCGACGGCGACGTAGTCCCCGCTGAGGAAGAAGTTCGGGATACGGGTGCCCGCGCTCGGCCGGTTGTGCAGGGTGCCGACCGGGTGGATCAGCAGCTCGTCCTGGTTGGTGGGGTGCGGGGTGCCGAGCCCGTCCACGCCCGGGTCCAGGAACCACGAGTGCAGCGTGGAGTCGGTCAGCAGGGTCCGCCCGGTGTCGTTGAGGGAGGCCTTCAGCTGCGCCCACACCTCGCGCGCCACCTCCTCGCGCGTGCACTGTTTGGCCGTCTTCCCGTACAGGATCCCCGGCTTGTCCCACTCGGAGATGTCCACCGACAGGCAGTCGACCGCCGTCCCGTCGCCGTAGTCGGCCGGGAAGTCGCGGGACGGCCAGTGCTCGGCCTGCTGGATCGCCGTCAACGACCAGGGGGAGTCGATGCAGTTGAGGTGGCCGTGCACCAGCTCGGCCCGCTCGGTCAGATAGAACTGGATGCCGGTCATCCAGTCCGTCTCCAGCTTGTCGCAGCGCCCCAGCATCGGATCGGCGGCCCGCAGCGCCGCGCTCCACGTGCGGCGGGCGTGCTCGACGGGCAGCGCGCTCACGTAGTGGTCGGCGGTGACGGTCTGCGCGGCGCCGTCCGGCCCCTCGACGGCGACGCCGCTCACCCGGCCGCCCGCGTACCGCACCTCCCGCACGGTCCAGCCGATCCTGAACTCCACGCCGAGGGAGCGCAGATGGGCCTCCCATGGGTCGATCCAGGCCTCGTTGGTCGGCAGGTTGAGGATCCGGTCGGGCGGGCCGTCCGCCCCACGCCCCAGCAGGTTGAGGACGAAGGCCTCGCCGAGGGTGCCGACCGTACGGGTGGAGGCCTCCTCGGCCTTGGTCGCCACGATGTTGCGGGTGATGCCGACGGCGAGGATGCGTCGGTACTCGTTCGACATCCGCTCCGCGCGCACGAAGTCCCACCACGGCGTCCGCTCCCAGACCTCCTCGCGCCGCTCGTCGCAGCTGGTGAGGAAGACCAGCACGCGGTCGGCGAAGTACGCCGTCTCGTGCGGCGGGAGCCGGACCAGTGTCTGCAGGATGCCGGCGAGGGCCCGCCGGATCTCCTCGGGCGTCAGCTCGGCGGGGGAGTGCCCGGGCCAGGGGATGGGTCCGCGCAGGTCCTCGCGCCCGGCCGACCGGGCGAACATCATCTCGCGCGGGGCGACGAGGTTGTCCCACACCCCGGCCGCGTTCCCGGGGAAGGGGATGCGCCGCATGGTGTCGGGCAGGTTGTGGTAGATGCCGGGGATGAAGCGGAAGCCGTGCTCGGCGGGCAGTGGCCGGCGCCCGCCGCGGGCGCTGCCGGGTACGTCCATGCTGCGGGCCTTGCCGCCGAGGGCCCGGCGCTCGTACACGGTCACGGCGTAGCCGCGCTCGGCGAGTTCGTGCGCCGCCGTCAAGCCCGCCACCCCGCCGCCGAGCACCGCGACACGCCGTCCGGCGGGCGGTGGTCCGGCGGCCGCCGCCGGGGTCGCCCCGGCCCCGGCCAGGACCGCCCCGGCGGCGGCCGCCGCACCCGCGCCCGCGATGAACGTACGCCTGGAACTTCCTGTGCCCGTCATGGCGAATGCCCCCTCGTTACCGCTGGTAACAGTGCGTTCGGCGCAGGAGCATATGGGGGGTGCGGCGGAGCTGGAAGGCGTAGAAGCACCCGAGCGCACTATGGCGCGAAAGGATTGGTCAGGCGTGCACTGTGGGAACCTTGACTACACGTCACGGGGAAAAGGAGCCGGTGCATGCCGAGTGAGCCGCTGTCACAGAAGGAGATCGAGGACCGGTTGCGGGAGCTCCCCGGCTGGTCCTTCGAGGACGACCGGATCTTCCGCACCTACCGGCTGGGCACGCACTTCGCCGCGAGCGCCCTCGTCGTCCATATCGCCACGGTCCAGGAGGAGTTGAACCACCACTCCGACCTGACCCTCGGCTACAACACGGTCCGGCTCTCCGTGAACAGCCATGACGCCGGCGGTGTGGTGACGGAGTCCGACTTCGCCCTCGCCGAACGCGTCGAGGCCCTCGCCCCGGCCCACGGCGCGAGCTGATGACCACGCACATACCGTCCGTGAGATCCCTGCTCGACTACGACGCCGAGGCCGAGGCCTACGACTCCACCCGTGGCGGCATCCCGCGCGCCGAGGCGGCGGCCGCCGCCGTCCTCGAACTGCTCCCCGCGGACGCGCACACCCTCCTCGACCTCGGCTGCGGCACCGGCATCGTCACCAGCCGGATCAGCCGCCCCGCCCTGCGCGTCCTGGGCGCGGACGCCTCCCACGGCATGGCCGCGATCGCGGTGGGGCGCGGCATCCCGGTGACCCTCGCCGACGCGGCCCGGCTGCCGGTCCGCTCGCAATCCCTGGACGCGGTCAGCGCGGTGTGGCTGCTGCACCTGCTGCGCGAGCCGGGACTGGTGCCGGCGGTGATCGCCCAGGCCGCCCGGGTGCTGCGGCCCGGCGGAGTCTTCCTCGCCACCGTGGACAAGGACTCGGCGCACGACGTCGGCAGCGACATCGACGCCGTCTTCGCCGCGCACCTGACCCCGACCCCCTCGGACGCCTCCGGGGAGGTCGAGGCCTACGCGGCCCGGGCGGGCCTGCTCGCGGTCGGCGAGGCGCTTTTCACCGGCCACGGCCAGGGCCGTACCCCACGCGGCTCCGCCGAGTCCCTGCTCGCGGGCCGGTACGCCTCCCGGATCGTCCCGCGCGGCATCACCGCGCAGGAGCTGGCGGCCCGGCTGGAACTGCTGCCGGACCAGGACGTCCCGCGCGCGGAGCCGACGTACCGCATACGGAGCTTCGTGCGCGTCTGACCCGCGGGAAGGGCCGCCCGGGCCCTCGCCCCGACCCGGGTCCGGGAGCCGTACGCGTACCCGGACCCGGACCCCGACCCAGACCCCGACCCCGACCCGGATCCCGTCACACGTCGAATTCGGCCGGGTCCGGCCCGATCCGACGGCCCGCCGCACCCGCGCCCAGGGCGTCGAGCGCCGCCATGTCCGCGGCCGCCAGCTCGAAGCCGAACACGTCCAGGTTCTCCCGGATGCGCGCCGGGGTCACCGACTTCGGGATCACGATGTTCCCGTGCTGCAGGTGCCAGCGCAGCACGACCTGCGCGGCGCTGCGGCCGTGCGCGGCGGCGATCGCCGCCACGGCCGGGAGGGTCAGCAGCTCCTTGCCCTGGCCCAGCGGCGACCAGGCCTCGGTGGCGATTCCGCGCCGGGCGTGCACGGCGCGCAGCTCGGCCTGCGGGAAGAGCGGGTGCAGCTCGACCTGGTTCACGGCCGGGACCAGCTCGCTCTCGGCGGCGATCCGCTCCAGGTCGGCCGGGCGGAAGTTCGACACGCCGACCGCCTTGGCGCGCCCGCTCGCCGCGATCTCCTCGAAGGTCTTCCAGATGGCGACGAAATCGTCGCGCATCGGCCGCGGCCAGTGGATCAGGTACAGGTCGACATGGTCGAGGCGCAGCTTGGTGAGGGAGTCGTCGAAGGCGCGCAGCACCTGGTCCCGGCCCCACTTCTGCTTCGGGCCGTTCCACAGCTTGGTGGTGACGAACAGCTCCTCACGGGCCAGCCCGGAAGCGGCGACGGCCTTGCCGGTGCCCGCCTCGTTGCCGTAGATGGCGGCCGTGTCGATGCTGCGGTAACCGGCCTCCAGGGCGGTCCCGACGGCGCGCTCCGCCTCCGCGTCCGGCACCTGCCAGACGCCGTAGCCGAGCTGGGGCATGAGCGTGCCGTTGTTGAGCTTGATGGCGGGGACCTGGTTCACGTCTGGTCGTTCCCTCACGTCGGTTCGTCGGTCGTGGTTCGTCGGTGCGGCGGTGGTGGAGCGTCGCACGAGGGGCGATAACCGGCCCCTCGTGCGACGTATTCCCGCCATCGGTTCCGTACGCACCTTCACGCGGACCCGAGGTACGCCTCCCGCACCAGCGGGTTCGCCCGGACCTCGGCCGCGGTCCCCTCGGCCAGCACCGTTCCGAGGTCCAGTACGACGACCCGCGCACACAGCTCCATCACGAAGGCCACGTTGTGCTCGACCAGCAGCACCGCGCAGCCCTCCCGCTCCGCCAGCCGCCGCACGACCTCCGCGAGCCGGTCGCGCTCGGGCGCGGACATGCCCGACGCGGGCTCGTCCAGCAGCAGCACCCGCGGCGGATCGGCCACCGCGCGGGCCAGCTCCACCATCCGGGCCTGCCCGACCGGCAGCCCGCCCGCGTACGAGGCCCCGAGCGCGCCGATCCCGCAGTCGGCCAGCACCCGCTCGCCTCGGGCCCGGCGCTCGCGCTCCCGCGCCCGCCGGGAGGGCAGGGCGAGGAGATCGGCGGCCGGCCCGCCCCCGCCGCCCCGCCACTCCTGCGCCACCAGCACGTTGTCGGCCACGCTCAGCTGCCCGAACAACTGCTGCCGCTGGAAGGTCCGGCGGATCCCGTGCCGGGCCCGCCAGACGGGGGAGCGGCGGGTGACGTCCGCCCCGTCCAGCAGCATCCGCCCCTGGTCGGGGCGGCGGATCCCGGACAGCACGTCGAACAGCGTGGTCTTCCCGGCGCCGTTCGGCCCGATCAGCCCGCACACCTCGCCCGCGCGGACCCCGAGATCCACCCCGGTCAGCGCCCGGACGCCGCCGAAGCGCACGCCGACCCCGCGGGCCTCCAGTACGTACCCGCCCTCGCTCATGTCGCCATCCCCAGGTAGGCCTCGGTGAGCCGGTCCGCCTCCACCTCGGCCCGGGGGCCGCACCAGGAGACCCGGCCCTGGGAGAGGTAGGCCACGGTGTCGGCGATCCCGAGGATCTCGGCCGCCTTCTCCTCCACCAGGAGCAGCGCCGTCCCGGCGTCGCGGAGTTCGGTGAGCAGCGCGTACACCTCCTCCACCACGCGCGGGGCGAGCCCGAGCGAGGGTTCGTCGGCGATCAGCACCGCGGGCGGCCGCTGGAGCAGCGGAGCCAGCGCCAGCATCTGCTGCTCCCCGCCCGAGAGCGCCCCGGCGGGGATCCCGCGCCGTTCGGCGAGCCGGGGGAAGCGCGCGTAGACGGCGGCCCGGGCATCGGCGTCCCGGAGGTACAGGGCCAGGTTCTCCTCGACGGTGAGCGCGGGGAAGATCCCGCGGCCTTCGGGGGCGAGCAGCACCCCGGCCCGCGACCGGCGTACGGCCCCGTCCCGGGTCGCGTCCCGCCCGCCCACGTACACCGCCCCGCCCGTGGCGGGCAGCAGCCCGGCGGCGACCCGGCAGGCGGTGCTCTTCCCGGCCCCGTTGGGCCCGAGCACGGCGAGGATCTCGCCCGCGCGGACGGCGAGATCGACCCCGTGCAGCACGAGCCCCCCGTCGTACCCGGCGGTGACCCCGCGCAGCTCCAGGGCAAGTTCAGCCCCGCCGGTGTTTGAGGCGCGGGGGTCCGGGGGCGGAGCCCCCGACGGGTCCGGGGCGGAGCCCCGCGAGGAGGAGGCGGCGGCGCGCCGACGCGCCAGCCGCACCGGTACCGCCGCGCAGTACCCGTCCGGGTCATTGGCCAGGGCCAGCCCGGCCAGGCCGAAGAGGATCACCGGCAGGTGCGCGGACTCGGTCACGTACTCGGACAGCAGCCGCGGGGCGACGGCGAACACCAGCCCCGCCACCACCGCGTACTGCGGCCTGCGCACACCCGCCGCCACGACCACCGCCAGCCACACCAGCCCGGTCATCGCCGTGAAGTCCGTCGCCGTGATCCGGGTGTTGTACGACGCGTACAGCACGCCCCCGAACCCGGCCAGCCCCGCCGACAGCGTGAACAGCAGCAGTTTCGTGCGCAGTAGGGAGACCCCCGAGGCGACCGCCGCCGCCGGGGCCGAGCGGACCGCCAGCATCGCCCGCCCCGACGGGGAGTTCCGCAGCGCGGTCAGCCCCGCTGCCACCAGCGCGACCAGGACCACCAGGGCCACCCCCAGCGCCCGGTCGTCGGAGAGGTCCACCGGCCCGAACACCGGCCGCGGGATCGGCCACCCCGCATCGCCGTTGCGCAGCCAGCGCAGCTGGAACAGCACCTGATCGGCCAGGAAGGCCAGCGCCAGCGTGGCCAGGGCCAGCGACCTGCCCCCCAGCCGCAGCGCCGGCAGCGCGACGAGGGCCCCCAGCACCGCCGCCACGCACGTGCCCACCGCCAACGCGGCCACGAAGGGCCAGCCCCGGCTCATCAGGAGCCCGGCGACGAGCGCGGCGCCGGTCACGAAGGTGCCCTGCGCCAGCGACACCATCGCCCCGAGCCCGGTCACCACCGTGAAGGACATGAACACGAGCGCGATGGCGAGCCCCTGCGCCAGCAGGCCGCTCCAGAAGGGGGTGGTCACGGTGTAGAGCGCTACGCACAGCGCCGCCGCGCCCGCCGCCCACACCCCCCAGCGACGCCCCCACGAGGCTCCGGCCAGATGGTCGACCGGCGGCGCGTCCACGGCCGCGACCCCCGCCGTACGTGCCGTACGGGTCAGCACCAGCAGCCCGCCGAACAGGATCAGGAAGGGCACGGCCGTCCGGAAGCCGGTGACGGACTCGGCGAAGGACGCGTACCCGGCCACCAGGTTCTGCAGCACCCCGAGACCGAGTCCGCCCGCGAAGGCGAGCGGCACGGAAGCGAACCGTCCGATGACCGCCGCCGTGGCCGACACGAACAGGAACAGGGTGAAGTCGTGCGCCGACAGCCCCAGCAGCGGGGTGGCCAGCACACCCGCGAGCCCCGCCAGGCCCGACGCGATCATCCAGGCCACCGACGACAGCCGGTCGGCGCTGATGCCGCGCAGCTCGGTCAGCGAGCGGTTGTCGACGGCGGCCCGCAGGTGCAGCCCCAGCCGGGTGTGCCGCATCAGCACCCACAGGGCCACCGCCACCAGCGCCGTCACCACCCAGGTGATCAGCTGGTCGGAATCGATGCCGACGCCGTCCGCGAGCTGCCAGGACCTCGCCGGGCTGGGCCCCACTCCCGGCAGCCCGAACTGGTTCTCCGCCGGTTTCACCGGCGCGCCCGCCTCCGCCAGCAGTTCCACCGCCCACAGCCCGGCGGCCGGCAGCGCCACCAGCAGCCCGATGGTGGCCACGATCTGCGCGGTCTCGCCGACCCGGGCGAGCCGCCGGAACATCAGCCGGTCCAGCCCCCAGCCGAGACCGGGGGCCAGTACGAGGACCACCAGCAGGGCGGCCGGGACGGCGGGCCAGCCCAGCCCCGAGTGCAGCTCGTAGAAGGTGAGCGCGCACAGGTAGGCGGTGGCCCCGTGCGCGAAGTTGAACAGTCCGGACGCCGAGTACGACAGCACCAGCCCGGTGGCGAGCAGTGCGTACAGGGCGCCGGAGACCAGACCGCTCAGCACGAAGACGAGCAGATCCCCCATGCCGCGCCCCTACTTGAAGGGGATGGGTTCGTAGCACTTGAACGGTACGGAGACCTCGTACGCGCCGTTCTTCAGCTGTACGAGCGCCCCGCAGCCGAAGCTGTCCTTCTGCCCCTTGGGCTCCGCGCGGTCGCCGACGAGCGTGCCGGTGTCGGAGAAGCCCTGCGCGGCGGCCTGGAAGGACTCGACGGTCAGGTTCTTGCCGGCCTTCTGCGCGATGGAGAGGAAGAGGTCGGCCGACATGTACCCGGTCAACATGTGCATGTTCAAAGGCACGTCCTGGCCGCCCGCGGCCGCCTTGATGTCGGCCTTGAACTGCGCCATCTTCGGGTCGGCCGACTCGAAGGGCTGGAACTGCAGCAGCACGTGCACCCCGTCGAGGGCCTGCTTGGTGGCTTCCTTGGCGAGCAGCCCGGGGTCGTAGTCGGTCGGGTCGGAGAGCAGCCCCTGGTAGCCGCCGCGCTTGAGCGCGGTGAACAGTCCGATGTTGTTCGGGGTCTGCATGACGGAGACGACGGCGTCCGGGGCCTTGCCGTCGTTGCCGGTGAGGATCTCCTTCACGTACGCGGACCAGTCGCTCGGGACGGCGGTGGCGGGCACGGAGGCCTTGGCGTAGGAGACCTTGAACCCGGCGCTGGTGAAGCCCTGCTGGAAGGTCCGGATGCCGAACTTGCCGGCGTCGCTGTCGTTGGCGATGATCGCAACCGTTTTGCCCTGGGCCCCGCCGAGGATCTGGCCGATGCCCTCGGGCCAGGTCTGGTTGAGGGTGCCGCCGGGGGTGGGGACCAGGCAGCCGTTGAAGCCGTAGATGTGCCGGGGGCCGCAGAAGGCGGGCAGGGTGCCCCAGCCGAAGGTGGGGACCTTCTCCTGCTCCAGGAAGTCGGCGCCGGAGAAGGTCACCGAGCTCATGGGGGAGACGGCGAAGACCTTGTCCTGCTGGACGAGTTTGCGGGCGGCCGCGAGGTTCTTGGCGGGGTCCTGGCCGTCGTCCTCCGCGCCGAGGTAGTCGATCTCGCGTCCGTTGATCCCGCCCTCGGCGTTGGCCCGGAGGTAGCGGGCCCTGGCGCCGAGGTCGGTGTCCTTCTTGCTGTAGCCGCTGGCGCTGGTCATCGACACGATCCCGCCGACCTTGATCGAATCGGCGCTCACTCCCCGGGAGTTGCCCGGCGCGTCGCCGGGTTTGCCGGGGGAGGTCCCGTTGGTGGAGGCGGAGTTGCAGGCGGAGACGAGCGCGAGGGCCGCCGCCGCGGCGGCCAGGGTGCGGATCGGTCGCAACATGTCGGGGATCCCCTCCGGTTGGAATCCCCGCATTCTGTGCGTGACCTGACGGATCGTCAATATTGTCGGCGAACTGAAATGACGATCCGTCAGTTACGTGTACGCGCGCCCGGCGGACGGCCCGGACCTGCACCGCGACGCTCGGCCTCCGGACCCGGATCAGGAGGAGTACAGAGCTGCGACCTCCTTCGCGTACGCCTTCTCGATCGCCCGGCGCTTGAGCTTCAGCGAGGGGGTCAGCAGCCCCCGCTCCTCCGTGAACTGCTCACCCAGGACCCGGAAGGTGCGGATCGCCTCCGCCTGCGAGACCAGGGTGTTCGCGGCCACCACCGCCCGGCGCACCTCCGCCGTCAGCTCGGGGTCGCCCACCAGCCGCGCGGCCGGCAGCTGCGGCCGGCCGCGCATCGACAGCCAGTGCGCCATCCCGTCCATGTCCAGAGTGAGCAGCGCCGCGATGTACGGCCGGTCGTTGCCCACCAGTACGCACTGCGACACCAGCGGATGCGAACGGACCCGCTCCTCCAGCGCGGCGGGCGCGACGCTCTTGCCGTTGGAGGTCACCAGGATGTCCTTCTTGCGCCCGGTGATGGTCAGGTACCCGTCCGCGTCCAGCCGGCCCAGGTCCCCGGTGGCCAGCCAGCCGCCGCGCAGGACCGCCTCCGTCCCGCGGGGGTCGTTGAGGTACCCGGAGAAGATGTGGCTGCCGTGCAGCCAGACCTCCCCGTCGTCCGCGATGTGCACCGTACTGCCCGGGATCGGCCGCCCCACCGTGCCGTACTTGGTCGCACCGGGCGGGTTCGCGGTGGCCGCCGCGCAGGACTCGGTCAGCCCGTACCCCTCGAACACCGTGATCCCGGCCCCGTCGAGGAACAGCCCCAGGCGGCGCGACATCGCCGACCCGCCCGACATGGCGTGCCGCACCCGGCCGCCCATCGCCTCGCGGACCTTCCCGTAGACGAGCCGGTCGAAGAGCTGGTGCTCCATGCGCAGCGCGGCCGAGGGCCCCGGCCCGGCTCCGAAGGCCTTGCGCTCGCGCGCCTCCGCGTAGCGCACGGCCGTCTCCACCGCCCGGTCGAAGGGGCCCGTACGCCCCTCCGCCTCCGCCTTGCGGCGGGCGCCCGCGAAGATCTTCTCGAAGACGTACGGGACGCCCAGCACGAAGGTCGGCCGGAAGGCGGCGAGGTCCGGCAGCAACTCGGCCGCCGCCAGCACCGGTTGGTGGCCCAGCTTCACCCGCGCCCGGATGGCGGCCACCTCCACCATCCGCCCGAACACGTGCGCCAGCGGCAGGAAGAGCAAGGTGGACGGCTCCTCGCCCTGCCGGGCCTGGAAGACCGACTCCCACTTGCTGACCAGGGTGTCGGTCTCGTACATGAAGTTGGCGTGCGTGAGCACGCACCCCTTCGGCCGGCCCGTCGTCCCGGAGGTGTAGATGACGGTGGCGGTCGCGTCGGGCGTCACGGCACCCCGGTGGCGGTGCACGACGTCCTCGGCGACCCCGCGGCCGTCGGCGACGAGCCCGTCCAAGGCCCCGGCGTCGAGCTGCCACAGCCGGCGCAGGTGGGGGAGCCGGTCGATGACCGACCCCACCGTCATGGCCTGGTTCTCGTCCTCGACCACGCAGGCCGTGCAGTCCGAGTCGAAGAGGATCCAGTGGACCTGATCGGCGGAGGACGTCGGATACACCGGGACGGGCTGGGCACCGATCGCCCACAGGGCGAAGTCGAAGAGGGTCCACTCGTACCGGGTGCGGGACATGACGGCGACCCGGTCCCCGAAGCGCACCCCCTGGGCCAGCAGCCCCCGGGCGAGCGCGAGCACCTCGGCGGCCAGCTCCCGGGACGTCACGTCCCGCCAGACCCCTTCGGTCTTCCGGCCGAGAACCACCCGGTCCGGATCCTCGCGAGCGTGCTGGAAGACGATGTCGGCCAGGCCGCCGACGGGTGCGCCCGTGACGACGGGTGGGACGGTGATCTCGCGCAAGGCCCCGCTCCTCTCCGCGCGCCGCGGTGAACGTACCGCATGGTCAACAGGGGGTGACCGGCCTTCGGATACCTCCACAAGACCTCCCCAGTGATCACGGTGTTCACGCCGTTGACGTGCGACTGAGCCGGTCCGCGCCGGAGAGCACGGCCGCGGCCAGCGCCTCGGCCGCGGCCGACGGACGCGGCCCGCGGAGCAGGGCGAACTCCACCGGCCCGAGCTCCGGCAGCCCGCCGACCCGCACCAGCCCCGGCGGGATCAGCCCCCGGGCGTGCGCCATCACGCCGAGCCCGGCCCGGGCCGCCGCGACCAGGCCGCTCAGGCTGCCGCTCGTGCACGCGATCCGCCACGCCCGCCCGTCCCGCTCCAGCACCTCCAGCGCCCGGGCACGGGTGATGCCCGGCGGCGGGAAGACGATCAGCGGAACAGGGCGCTCCGGGTCTACCCGCAGCCCGTCCGCGCCGATCCACACCATCCGGTCCCGCCAGACGAGCCGGCCCCGCTCGTCCCCGGGCCCCCGCCGTTTCGCCAGCACGAGGTCCAGACGCCCCGCGTCCAGCCGCTCGTGCAGCGTCCCGGAGAGCTCCACCGACAGCTCCAGATCCACCTCGGGGTGCTCGTGCCGGAACCCTTCGAGGATCTCCGGAAGGCGTGTCAGCACGAAGTCCTCGGAGGCCCCGAACCGCAGCCGGCCGCGCAGCCGCGTCCCCGCGAAGAACACCGCCGCCCGCTCGTTCGCCTCCAGGATCGTCCGCGCGAAGCCGAGCAGCGCCTCACCGTCCTCCGTCAGCCCCACGCTGTGCGTGTCCCGGACGAACAGCGGCCGCCCCGTCGCCTCCTCCAGCCGCCGCACGTGCTGGCTGACCGTGGACTGCCCCACGCCGAGCCGCCCCGCGGCCTGCGTGAAGCTGAGCGTCTGGGCCACCGTGAGGAAGGTCCGCAGCTGGACAGGGTCGTACATACCGCCACGGTAGCCGCTCATCACGGACCACGATGGCAGTGAGTGCGGTGTGCGGGTTTCCCGATGAACACCCACCGCCGACCATGAAGGGAGCACCCCGCCCCGACAGCAAGTGAGCACCCCCGCATGCGCCGCCCGCACCTCCCCGCCCGGCTGCCCCTGGACCCGTACATCCTGGCCCTGCTCGCCACGGTGGGCCTCGCCGCCCTGCTCCCCGCCCGCGGCCCGGCCGCCACCGCCGCCGACCTCGCCTCCACCGCGGCCGTGGCCCTGCTCTTCTTCCTCTACGGCGCCCGGCTCTCCACCCGCGAAGCCCTCGACGGCCTGCGCCACTGGCGGCTCCACCTCACCGTGCTCGCCTGCACCTTCGTACTCTTCCCGCTCCTCGGCCTCGCCGCCCGCGGCCTCGTCCCCGGCCTGCTCACCGCCCCCCTCTACGGAGGCCTGCTCTTCCTCTGCCTGGTCCCCTCGACCGTGCAGTCCTCCATCGCCTTCACCTCGATCGCCCGCGGCAACGTCCCCGCCGCGATCTGCGCCGGCTCCTTCTCCAGCCTGGCCGGCATCGTCCTCACCCCCCTCCTGGCCGCCGCCCTGCTCGGCGGCGACGCGGGCGGCTTCTCCCTGGACTCCCTCCTCAAGATCACCCTCCAGCTCCTGCTGCCCTTCCTCCTCGGACAGGCCCTGCGCCCCTGGGTCGGCGGCTTCCTCGTCCGCCACAGGCAGGTCCTCGGCTACGTCGACCGCGGCTCGATCCTGCTCGTCGTCTACGCCGCCTTCAGCGCGGGCGTGGTCGCGGGCATCTGGCACCAGGTGAGCCTCCCGCGGCTCGCCGCCCTGATGCTGGTGGAGGCCGTACTCCTCACCGTCATGCTGCTCGCCACCTGGTACGGCGCCGCCCGCCTCGGCTTCGGCCGCGCGGACCGCATCGCCATCCAGTTCGCCGGGTCGAAGAAGAGCCTGGCCGCCGGACTCCCCATGGCCAGCGTGCTGTTCGGGGCCCACGCCGCCCTCGCCGTGCTCCCGCTGATGCTCTTCCACCAGATGCAGCTGATGGTCTGCGCGGTCATCGCCCGGCGCCGTACCCAGGACCCGCTGCCCGAACTCACCGCCGACCGTGTGGCGGACGTCTCGCCCGCGCGCCAACGGCCCGCGCCCCGGGCCCGTTAACGTTCGGTGGTGACCTGGATACGCCCGCTCGCCGCCCACGCCGAACGCCCCTGCACGCTGGTGGTCTGCCGCGGCTGCTGCTGCGGTGACCCCCGCAAGAACCCCGGCTCCGACCACGCAGGTCAGCTGGCCCGGCTGCGCGAGGCCGCCGCCTCCGGGGGCCGCCTGGCCGTCCGTACGAGCGAGTGCCTCGGGCCCTGCGCCCAGGCCAACGTCATCGTGGTCCAGCCCACCACCGAGGCCCGCCGCCGAGGCGCCCGCGCGACCTGGTTCGGCTGGGCCCTGGACGACACCGCGACCGACGAGATCATCGCCTGGGCCGAGTCCGGCGGCCCGGGCACCACCCCGGTCCCGCCCACCCTGGACCTGCACCGCATCGACCCCCCGGCCCCGAAGCCGGCCGCGCAGTCCGGCCGCCGCGGCCGCCGGGGGCGCTGACGTGCAGAACCTCGCCCGCACGGTGCTCGTGCTGTTCGGCCTGCTGGTCGCTCTGGCGATCCGGCTGGCCCTGTCCCTCGACCTGGAAGACAGCAAACCCTCCGTGCCGCTGACGGCGCAGGACGTCACCGGTGCGTGGCAGGGCGACCGCGGAGGCCGGCTCGAAGTGCTGGCCGACGGCCGGGTCCGCCTCGCGGAACTCGAGGGCTGGAATTGCGGCCAAGGCCCGCAGCCGGGCACGTTCACCGGCGAGGGCAGCTGGACCATCGATCGGCACTCCGACGAGGATCCGGGAATCCGGATCCTGATCAAGTTCCCCGTCGGGGGAACGCCCGCGGTACAGGCCTGCGACGGTTGGTTCACGCTCCACGGCATCGGCAAGGGGGGCGCCGCAGAAGACGGCAGCGACGTGTGGGCCTCGTTCCTGGGCAGCTACGAACATGGCAGGGAGGTGTTCCGGCGTACCCCTACAGGGTGATCCGTTCCTCGCCCGCGTAGATGTTCATGTCCGGCCCCCGCAGGAAGCCGACCAGCGTCATCCCCGACTCCAGCGCCAGGTCCACCGCCAGTGAGGACGGCGCCGAGACGGCCGCCAGCACCGGGATGCCCGCCATCACGGCCTTCTGTACGAGCTCGAACGAGGCCCGGCCCGACACCAGCAGGACCGCGCCCGTCAGGGGGAGCCGCCCGGACTGGTACGCCCGGCCCACGATCTTGTCCACCGCGTTGTGCCGGCCGACGTCCTCCCGCAGGTCGAGGAGCTCGCCCTGGGCCGTGAACAGCCCGGCCGCGTGCAGTCCGCCCGTACGGTCGAAGACCTTCTGGGCAGCGCGCAGCCGGTCCGGCATCGCGCTGAGAACCTCCGCGGGCACCCGTACCGGATCGGCGGCGATACCCGGGAAGCGGGTCGCCGTACGGACCGCGTCCAGGCTGGCCTTCCCGCACAGGCCGCAGGAGGAGGTGGTGTAGACGTTCCGCTCCAGCGTGATGTCCGGCACCGGGACCCCGGCGGCCAGCTGCACGTTCACCACGTTGTAGGTGTTCGAACCTCCCCCGGCTACCGCTGGGAGGGGCCCCCTGTCGGTCGCCCCCTCGCAGTAGGTGACGGCCTGCACGTCCGCGGCGGCCCCAAGCACCCCCTCGCTGACCAGGAAGCCCACCGCCAGGGCGAAGTCGTCGCCCGGCGTACGCATCGTGATGGCCAGCGGTTTGCCGTTCAGACGTATCTCCAGCGGCTCCTCGGCCACCAGTGTGTCCGGCCGGACACCCGCCCCGCCGTTCCGGATCCGGACGACGCGACGGCGCTCGGTGACCCGTCCCATGGTGATCAGCCCACCCCTTCTGTTCTCGCCTCTGTTTTCGCCGGTGCCCGACAAGCTCATTGTCCCGGTTCCGCTTCCCGCGACGCCCCCGGCAGGTGGATCCTCGGGAAGCTCCAAAATCCGGGGCCGGAATCCTGTCGGGTCACACGCACACGTACCCACCAGTAGCAGGCAAAGCTGGGTGATCCTGACTTCCGTACAAGGGGGGACCCCGCCCATGACCGGTTCACGCGTGGTGGCGCTAGGGCACTACCAGCCCGCGAAAGTGCTCACCAACGAGGACCTCGCGGCCATGGTCGACACCACCGACGAGTGGATCCGGTCCCGCGTCGGCATCCGCACGCGCCACATGGCGGGACCGGACGAACCGGTGGACGAGCTGGCCTACCAGGCGGCGGGCAAGGCGCTGGCCGGCGCCGGCCTGACCCCGGACGACATCGACCTGGTGCTGGTCGCCACCTCCACCGCGATCGACCGTTCGCCCAACATGGCCGCGCGCGTCGCCGCCAAGCTGGGCATGGGCGGCGGCCCCGCCGTCATGGACATCAACGTCGTCTGCTCGGGCTTCACCCACGCCCTGGCCACCGCCGACCATGCCATCCGGGCCGGCTCCGCCACCCGCGCCCTGGTCATCGGCGCCGACAAGATGACCGAGATCACCGACTGGAGCGACCGCACCACCTGCGTGCTCACCGGCGACGGAGCGGGCGCGGCCGTCGTCGAGGCCTGCGAGGAACCGGGCATCGGCCCGGTCCTGTGGGGTTCGGTCCCGGAGATGGGCAACGCGGTCCGGATCGAGGGCTCGCCGCCGGTCTTCGCCCAGGAGGGCCAGTCCGTCTACCGCTGGACCACCAGCCAGCTCCCGCCGCTCGCCCGCAAGGTGTGCGAGAAGGCCGGGATCACCCCGGAGGACCTGGCCGCGGTCGTCCTCCACCAGGCGAACCTGCGGATCATCGAGCCGCTCGCCGCGAAGATCGGCGCCGTCAACGCCGTCGTCGCCCGCGATGTCGTCGACTCCGGCAACACCTCGGCCGCCAGCATCCCGATGGCCCTGTCGAAGCTGGTCCAGCGCGGAGAGATCCCCTCCGGCGCCCCGGTCCTCCTCTTCGGCTTCGGCGGCAACCTCTCCTACGCGGGCCAGGTCATCCACTGCCCGTGACGGTTCCCACGGCAGCTCCCGTTCCCTCCGCCGGTTCGGCGGGGGAGCGGAGGCCCTCGGCGGCCAGCGCGCCGACCAGGACACACGCCAGGGCCACCAGCTGGCCGGCCCCCGACCAGCCCGTGCCCACCGGGACGGTGGCGAGCGCGAGCAGCAGGGCCGCCGCCCGGTAGCGGGCCGGTCCGATGCCCAGCGCCGCGCGGAAGACCAGGTCCCCGGCCAGGTAGAGGACGACCCCGCCCGCCAGCGCGACCGCCGGGCCGGTGTGCAGGTGCTCGCCGAGGTGGCCGATGGTCTTCTTCACGCCCGCCGCGAAGACGGCGATGCCCAGGAGCATGGGCAGGAACGCGTAGTAGTACGCGGTCATCGCCAGCTTGAAACGCCGCTCCGGCGGGGTCTGTGCGAACACCTCCTCGGCCCGGCCCTCCTCGCGCACGAAGTACATCCACCACATCGCCGACGCGATCGTCAGGGCCAGGAACGCGCCGCCGGCGATACCGGGCGACAGCGGCAACGAGCCCACCCCGATGCCGATCGCGATCACGGACTCGCCGAAGACGATGATCAGCAGCAGGCCGTGCCGCTCCACCAGGTGCGCCGCGTTCATCCCGCCGAGCTGGTCGCCGACCGTCTGCTCGGGCACCTCCGGCTCCGCCGCGGCCCCGCTCGCCGTGACCCGCTGCACGACCATCGGCGTCAGGAACTGCAGCAACAGCGCCAGCATCCACAGCCCCCAGGCGGGCAGCCCGTCGAAGAACCCGGCTGCCGTCACCGCCAGCGCGCACAGCACGTTGGGCAGCGCGAACCACAGCACCCCGCGCCCGTGCGCCTGCGTGAACAGCGTGCCGTGGACCAGGACGGTCAGCAGGTACCCCAGGCCGAAGGCGACCCCGCCCGCCCCGAAGGCCGTCGGCACGGCCAGGGCGCACACCATGAACGCACCCATGGCCAGCATCAGCAGCACCCGCCGGACCGTCCGGTCCGGCGGCACCTGATTCGTCAGGTGCGCGTAGCCCCCGTACATCCAGAACAGGACGGTGAAGATCAGCACCACCTGCCCCGCGCCCCGCAGGCTCAGGTCGTCCGCCAGAAGCACCGTCAACTGCGTGATGGTGAAGACGAAGACGAGGTCGAAGAACAGCTCCAGCGTGCTGACGCGGTGCTCGGATTCCATGCGCGGCTCCCCCCGGATGTGTGCGAAGCCATCCGACCGCCCGGCTCCCCTGATGTCCAGCCGGTATTAGCATCCGGAAGCGGCCGCGTGGCACCCCCGCGCCCCGCCGCCGTGGACCGGGGGGTGCCACGCGGCAGCAGCGAGACGATCCGTCTCGCTACGGCCTTCGGTGCATGCGTGCAGGTCAGCCCGGCGTGGCGGAGGATCACCGCCCGGATAAGTGGTCGGAACCCCGCCGATCCTTTGCTATTGTTGTCCATGTCGCCGCGGGAAACCGGGGCCGACCACCTGGTCCGGGTGGCGGAATGGCAGACGCGCTAGCTTGAGGTGCTAGTGCCCTTTATCGGGCGTGGGGGTTCAAGTCCCCCCTCGGACACAAGAAGCAGGAGCCCCACACATCGTGTGGGGCTCCTGCCGTTTTCCCGGACCGGCCCGGTAGGACCGGGCGCGACCGGGGCGGTCACGGACCCAGGACCACCAGACCCGTCGGGGTGGTCAGGCTGCCAGGGACGACCGACGTGAACGTGTGGGGCAGCGACAGGCGGGGCTGGTCGGAGTCCGGGGCGGCGTCGAAGAGATACGCCGCGGCGGCGAAGGTGTCACTGACCAGGTGCGGGCCGCCCGCCGCGGCCGTGCCCCCGGTCAGCGGGGTACGGAAGAGCCGCCGCAGGTGCCGCAGGGTCTCCGGGGTGACCGGCGTGACCGGGGCCTGCAGTGGCCCGGGCCGGCCGGCCGGAGTCTGCTCCCCGGCGGCGGCCGCCGCCGGGGCGTCCGGGGGGATCGCTCCCGTCAGGAGCAGGGCCAGCAGCACCGGGACGGCCTTGCGGCGCAGGGTCTCGGTGGCCGCACCCAGCCGGTGGGCATGGCTCGCGGGCAGCGAGAGCGCGAGGCTCCCGGCGGCGTCCCCGGTGGCGATCGGGACCGCCGCGCAGACGACCCCGGGGGAGTACTCGCGCAGGTCGAACACGGGCGCTCCCGGAGCCACCGCGTCCAGGGCGCTGAACAGGACCCGGCTGTCGGTGATCGTCCGCCGGGTGAGCCGCGCGGGCCGGTGCCGGGCCACGTGGTCGGCGCGGCCGTCGTGGTCGAGCTGGGTCAGCAGGCATTTGCCGACCGCGCTGGCGTGCGCGGCGGCCCTGAAGTCGACCCACTCCCGCACCGGCGGGGTCGCGGGCCCGTCCGCCATCTGCGTGATCCGGACCTCGCCCTCGGCGTACCGGCCGAGGTACACCGCGGCGCCCGCGCTGTCCCGGGCCAGGGCCAGGGTGCGCTGGAGCTGCCCGGCCAGGCCGTGCCCGCCGGGGGCGGCGAGTCGGTCCAGCGCGGGGCCGCGCCCGTACACCCCGAGGGCCGGGCGCACCGCGTACTCCTCCTCGCACAGCATCGCCAGCAGGGGCCGCAGTTCCTCTTCGGCGAGGCCGGACTCCCGGGAGAGCCGGTCGGCCCGGACCCCCAACGGGTGCCGCTCCAGGACGCGTACGACCGCCAGCGCGCGGCGCGCCTCCGTCAGGGCCTCGCTCGTTCCGGCCCGGGCGGCGGTCCCGCGGTTCGCCGCCGTCAGCGCGGGGTGGCGCAGCGGTCCGGCCGCCGGGCGGAGCGCGGCCACCGGCCGCGGCGCCGAGGCCGCCACCGTGACGGGCTGCGGCCGGAACGCGGCCAGTACTCCCGACAGCCCGGGCCTCGGCAGTGGCACCGGGCCCAGGTCGGGATCCTCGAGCTGGTCGACGTAGCGCAGCACGGCCGCCTGCGTGCACAGCCGGACCTCCCGCAGATCCCGTCGGCCGCCCGGCCGGAAGCCGCGCCGGCCCAGCTCGCGCGCCCAGTGCCGGGCGTCGTGGTGCTCGCCGCGCCGGGAGTGGTCGAGGAAGAGGCAGTACGCGGCCGCGGAGGTCCGCGGGCTCCCGGACCCGGCGGCGAACTGCCACCAGAAGCGGGCCCCTTCGCGCAGCCCGGCCAGGTGCAGCAGACAGCCGAAGACGACCGCCCCGGCCAGGTCGGTGTGTCCGTCGGTGAGGAAGGAGTCGAGGTGAGCCCCGGCCTTGGGCGCGCACGCGGAGGCGAGGCAGACGGCCTTGAGGTCGCGCCGGGCCCGTTCGGCGTCGAGCGGGCAGTCCCGGGAGGGGTCGCTCCAGCCGTGCACCGACCGGCGCCGGGCGCGGTGCCCGGAGGCCGGCGGGTGTGGTGTGGCGCGCAGCAGCCGGGCCTCGGCTGCGCCGAGGTCGTAGTGCCGGTAGCGGTCGCGGACGCCCGCCCGGGCGAGGAACTCGGCCAGGGAGCGGGGGACCGGGTCGCCGTCCTGCAGCTCCTGCCGTTCGAAGCGCCTCATGAGTCGGCTGATTCGGCTGATTCGGCTGACTCGGGCGATGTGGCGGAGGTGGCGAGCAGGCGGGCGAGCCGCCGGTGGGCCTGCCCGAGGTAGGAGCGGATCGTGGCCTCGTCGACGCCCATCACGGCTGCGGCCTCACCGGGGGTGCACTGGAGTCCGTACCGCAGCAGTACGGAGTCGCGTTGCCGCTCGGCGAGCCGGGAGACGGCGGAGTAGAAACGGATGGTGTCGGTCAGCACCTCGCACTGATCGGAGTGGGCCTCTTTGAGAGCGGCCTCGAAGGCGCTGATGTCCATCGGCTCCGGCCGCTGCTGCCACGGATGGCGCCGGCGCTGCCGGTCGACCAGGCAGTGCTTGAGGACGGCCCAGGCGTAGGCGTCCAGGCGGTCCATGTGAAGCATCCGCAGCCACTCACCCATGATCGAGTCGAAAGCGGCGTCCACCGCCTCCTCCGCCGCCGCGTCGGAACCCAGCTGCAGATACGCGAAGCGCATGTACGCGGGCCGCCGATTGGCGTGGAAGGCCCAGTACGACAGGCGCGCCGTCGGATCCCACTGGCTCATGGGAGTCGGCCGCCGACGCCGGCTCGGTAGTCCCACGGCCCCACCGGACTCCTCCGGTCCGCCATCGTTCACCGCTCCACCTCATCCCCTGTGCGCTGAACAGGAAAGCAGCGCGGGCGCACTCGGAGGGCGCAGAGAAGAAACCTGGAAGCAATGCGTCGTGGATGATCGACCCGTGATCGATCTCGATCGCGCACGGCTCCAGCCAGCACGTATGCATATGCCCGCTGCCGGTGCCACCGCAGGTGCCGCTGTCGTCGCGGTCGTCGCTGCCGTCGCCGTCGCCGCCGCAGTCGTCGCCCGGGCACCGGTCGGGTGCGCCGCGGCCCGGCTGTAACATGGGCCCGATCGCGAGGGCCGTGACGGAGAGGTCACTGCCCTCGCTTTTGCTTTACGTCCACCCATGAACAAATGCGGCGCGTGGCTTCGCGGCGGTTCGATACGATGAACCGCACTCACAATCCGTTACGTCACGTCGTACCGCACATAGGAAATGGAGCATCCGAGGATGGCTCGACACCTGATCACCAGCGCGCTTCCGTACATCAACGGGATCAAGCACCTGGGCAACATGGTCGGGTCGATGCTTCCGGCGGATGTGTACTCCCGGTACCTCCGCCAGCGCGGCCACGACGTCCTGTACATCTGCGCCACCGACGAGCACGGCACCCCCGCCGAACTCGCCGCCAAGGAGGCCGGCATCTCGGTCGCCGAGTTCTGCGCGCAGGCCCACGACGCCCAGAAGGCGGTCTACGACGGCTTCGAGCTGTCCTTCGACTACTTCGGCCGCAGCTCCTCCGCGCAGAACCGCGAGATCACCCAGCACTTCGCGCGGAAGCTGCAGGAGAACGGGTTCATCGAGGAGCGCGCGATCCGGCAGGTGTACTCGCCGGTCGACGGCCGCTTCCTGCCGGACCGCTACGTCGAGGGCACCTGCCCGCACTGCGGCTACGACAAGGCCCGCGGCGACCAGTGCGAGAACTGCACCCGCGTCCTGGACCCCACGGACCTGATCGAGCCCCGCTCGGCCATCTCCGGCTCCACCGAGCTGGAGGTCCGCGAGACCAAGCACCTCTTCCTCCTGCAGTCCAAGCTCCAGCACGAGGTCGAGGCCTGGGTCGCCGAGCACGAGGAGGAGTGGCCGCAGCTCGCCTCCTCCATCGCCCGCAAGTGGCTGACCGAGGGCCTGCACGACCGCGCCATCACCCGCGACCTCGACTGGGGTGTTCCGGTCCCGGCCGACACCTGGCCCGAGCTCGCCGCCGCGGGCAAGGTCTTCTACGTCTGGTTCGACGCCCCGATCGAGTACATCGGCTCCACCAAGGAGTGGTCCGACCTGGACCCGGCGAACCGCGACTACAAGTCTTGGTGGTACGAGGCCGAGGACGTCCGCTACACCCAGTTCATGGCCAAGGACAACGTCCCGTTCCACACGGTGATGTTCCCCGCCACCGAACTGGCCACCCGCGAGCCGTGGAAGAAGGTCGACTACGTCAAGGCCTTCAACTGGCTGACGTACTACGGCGGCAAGTTCTCCACCTCGCAGAAGCGCGGCGTCTTCACCGACCAGGCGCTGGAGATCCTCCCGGCCGACTTCTGGCGCTACTTCCTCATCGCCAACGCGCCCGAGTCCGACGACTCGTCCTTCACCTGGGAGCACTTCCAGGCCACGGTCAACAAGGACCTCGGCGGCACCCTCGGCAACTTCGTCAACCGCGTGCTGACCTTCTCCCGCAAGAAGTTCGGCGACGAGGCCCCTGCGGGCAGCCCCGCCGGCGAGGCCGAGGCCAAGCTCGGCGAGCAGATCGCCGAGCTGCTGGCCGAGTACGAGAGCCACATGGACTCCCTCCAGTACCGCAAGGCCGCGGCTGCGCTGCGCGCCCTGTGGTCGGCCGGAAACGCCTACCTCGACGAGAAGGCCCCCTGGACGGAGGTCAAGACCGACCTGGAGGGCGCCGCGCTCACCCTGCGCACGGCGATGAACCTCATCCACCTCTACTCGGTGGTCTCCGAGCCGTTCATCCCGGCCTCGGCGCGCACCATCCGCTCCTCGTTCGCGCTCGCCGACGACACCGCCACGTGGATCACGCCGGAGCAGGCCCGGTCCCTGGACGCCGTGCCGGCCGGCACCCCGTTCACCGTCCCGCCCGTGCTGTTCGCGCGGGTCACCGAGGAGGACCTGGAGTCCTACCGCGAGCGGTTCGGCGGCAACCCGGAGGCCTGAGACCCGAGGACCGAGGGCCGAGGCCCCCTCAGGGCCCGGTGACACCTGCGTGAGGGGCACGACCCGATGGGGTCGTGCCCCTTTCGCATGCCCGCGGGGAGGGCGGGGGTCGGGGAAGAGGTAGGGGAAACCCCACCGCGGACCGTCCACCTGGCCGTGCAGACCCGGCCGGGGCCGCGCGGCTGGAATGGGCTCATGACCCTTTCCCGTACCGCCCGGTGGGCCACCGGCTGGCTGCTCGCCGCCGCGTGGGCGCTGTCCTTCCCGCTGTTCTCCTCGCTGGCGCCGCACCGGCTGTGGGGCTGGTGCGCCGCCGCCGGATACCTCGGGGCCGCGGCGGCCACCGCACTCGGCCGCCGTCGCGCGGCGCTCGCCACCGCCCTGCTGGGTGCCGTCGCCGTACCACTGCTGTGGCTGGTCCTGACCGGGCAGGGGCAGTCGGAGGTGACCGTCATCGAACGGTCCGCGCGGCTCCTGCTGGAGTCCGGCCGGCTCTACGTCGACCGGCCCGCGCGCGTCGAGGACTACACCCCGTACCTGCCGGGCATGGCGCTGCTCGGCATACCGCGGGCGCTGCTCGGGGGTGACGGCAGCGGTGACGGCTGGGCGGTGCGGCTGCTGGGGGACGCCCGGATCTGGTGCGCGGCCGTGCTGTTCGGCTGCCTGTGGGCGGCCCGGCGCCTGCTGGGCGGGCCCTGGGGTGCGCCGGGCCGACTGCTGGGCGGCGGGCCCGGCGGTGCACCGGGCCGGCTGCTGCCGGTCCTGGTGGCCTCGCCGGTGGTGGCGCTGCCCCTGGCGGTGAGCGGGGTGGACCTGCCGCTGGCCGGGCTCTGCTGCCTGGCGCTGGCGGCCGCGGCCGCCGGGCGGCCCGCCCTGGCCGGGGCGGCCCTCGCCGGGGCGTGCGCGCTGAAGTGGACGGCGCTGCCCGCGGTCGCGGTGGCCGTCGCCCTGCTCGCGGTCTGCCGGGGCGGGCGGGCGGCGGTGCGCTGCGCGCTGGTGGCGGCCGGCGGCACGGCCCTGCTGGTGCTGCCGGCGGCGCTGCTCCAGCCCGCGGAGCTGTGGCGCCAGGTGTTCGCCTTCCCCACCGGGCGGGCGGAGGTGCCGACCCCGGCGAGCAGCCCGCTGCCCGGGCACCTGCTGGCCGAACTCGGCCCCTGGGGCTGGTACCTGACGGTGGGCCTGCTGCTGGCGGGAGGCCTCGCGGTGGCCCTCTCCCTGCTCGCCCGGCCGCCGCGTACGGTGGCGGCCGCCGCCGACCGCCTCGCCGTCGGCCTCACGCTGGCCTTCCTCCTGGCCCCGGCCGGCCGCTTCGGCTACCTGGCGCTGCCGGTCCTGCTGTCGGTCTGGGCCCGCTCGGTGGCCGTACCCGGCGTCTCGCGCGTGGTGACGGGCTCGTTCCGGCTCCGGCTCCGGCTCCGGCACCGGGTCCGGCCGTCGGACGGGCGGCCGGGCGTGCGCAGTGAGCGGCCGGGAGGGCATTTCGCCTGATGCCCCCCGCACATTGGATAGTTGCACTATCCTTCGGTCCGTGGATCAGCTGACCGCCGAAGACCCGAGCCGTATAGGACCGTACCGCCTGATCGCCCGGCTTGGCGCGGGTGGCATGGGCCTGGTCTACCTGGGCCGCTCCGAGGGCGGCCGTACCGTTGCCGTGAAGGTGGTCCAGGCGGAGTTCGCCGGCAACCCGGAATTCCGCCGGAGGTTCGCCCGCGAGGTGGCCGCAGCGCGGCGCGTGGGCGGCAGCTGGACGGCGGCGGTGCTCGACGCCGACACCGAGGCCGCCGTGCCCTGGGTGGCGACCCAGTACATCCCGGGGCCCGACCTGCAGACCGTGGTCGCCCGTCAGTTCGGTCCGCTGCCCGAGGACTCGGTGCGGACCCTCGCCAACCGGCTCGCCCTCGCCCTGCGGGCCGTGCACGAGGCGGGCCTGATCCACCGCGACCTGAAGCCCTCCAACGTGCTCGTCACCGTCGACGGGCCCCGCGTCATCGACTTCGGCATCGCGCGGGCGATGGACAGCCTGACCGGGGACAGCCTGCACACCCGTACCGGCATGCTGATCGGCTCGCCGGGGTTCATGTCCCCGGAACAGGTCCGCGGTCTCGAACTGACCCCCGCCAGCGATGTCTTCTGCCTCGGTGCGGTCCTCGTGTACGCCGCCACGGGACGCATGCTCTTCGGCGCCAAGGACACCGGTCTGAACGCCCACCTCTTCCGGATCGCCGAGGAGGAGGCGGACCTGACCGGGGTACCGGAGTCGCTGGCCGGCCTCGTCGGCGCGTGCCTGCACAAGGACCCGGCCCGGCGGCCCACCCCCGATGAGGTGGCGGAGCGTACGGCGGCGGACGCCGCCGGGGAATGGCTCCCGGGCAAGGTGCTGGCCCAACTGGGCCGCCATGCGGCGCAGTTGCTGGACTACGCCCCGGCGTCTCCCGTACCGGCCGGAGCCGGAGCCGGAGCCGGAGCCGGAGCCGGTGGCGGGGCTCCGATCGAAGAGACTCCCGCAGCGAAGACTTCGGCAGAGAAGATCCACGTCGAGAAGACGCCGGATCCCCGCCTCGTGCCGTCGCAGTCCCGGCAGGACGCCTCCCCGTACCGGACACCGCCCCCGCCGCCCGCGTACGCCCCCACGGCCCCCGGCCACTTCGGTCCCGCGGACGGCTTCGGCCCGCCCCCGGGCCCGGTCCCCGGCGGCCCGTCCGTCCCCGCGCCCCCGCACCCGAGGCGTTGGTGGGGCCTCGCGGTCCTCGCCCTGACACAGCTGCTGGTGCTGGTCGAAGCGGCGCAGTTCAACCTGCTCGGACCGCGGATCCATACCGAATTCGGCCTCAGCGCCGACGGTCTCGGCCCGCTCTTCAGCGCCTACCTGGTCGCCTTCGGCGGACTGCTGCTGCTCGGCGGGCACCTCGTCGACCTGCTCGGGGCCCGGCGGATGCTGGTCATCGGACTGATCGGATGCGCGGCGGCCGCCGTACTGGGCGGCGCGGCCGGGGGCTCCGGGCTGCTGATCACCTCCCGTGCCCTGCAAGGCGCCTTCGCCGCCCTGCTCGTCCCGGCCGCGCTGTCCCTGGTGGCCACCGGATTCACCGACCCACGGGAACGCGGCCGGGCCTTCGGGATCTACGCGGCGGTCGCCGCGGGCGGCGGCGCACTCGGCGTGTTCACCGGCGGGTGGCTCGCCGAGACCCTGGACTGGCGCTGGGCCCTGTGGTCGGTCGTTCCGCTCGCCGTGCTCGCCCTGATCGGCGCGCTCACCCTGCTGCCCGACCGTCCGGGCCGCACCGGCGCCCGCTTCGACGGACTCGGCGTACTCCTCGGCACGGCGGGATCCGCCGCCCTGACCTACGGCCTCGCCGAGGTCGAGACGGTCGGCTGGAGCGCCGCCCTGAGTCTGTTGCTGATCGTGGGCGGCATCGCGCTGCTCGCCGCCTTCCTGTGGTGGCAGACCAGGACGTCCGGCGCGCTGCTCCCGGCGTACGTCCTCGCCGACCGGGGCCGCCTCGCCTCCCTCCTGGTCCTCCTCGGCACCGGCGTCGCCGTGGTCGCCCTCCTCCCGGCCCTGGGCTTCTTCGCCCAGCAGATCCGCGGCGAGGGCCCGGGCGTGTCCGGGACGGCCCACCTGCCCCTGGCCGCCGCAACCCTCGTGGCCGCCACCCAGATCTCCGCGCGCCTGCTGCCCCGCCTCGCGCCGCGCGGCCTGATCCTGCCGGGCCTGGTGGTCACGGCCCTCGGGCTGGCCCTGCTGGCCGGTGTGGGTGGCGCCGCCACGTACGCGACCGGCGTGCTGCCCGGCATGCTGCTCACCGGCGTCGGCCTGGGCCTGACCCTCGTCCCGCTCTACGCCCTCGCGACCGCCGGAGTGGCCCCGCAGCACGCGGGCGCGGCCTCGGCGGCCCTGGGCGCGGCCCACCACCTGGGGCAGTCGATCGGCGGGGCGGTGCTCGGCACCGTCCTGATGAACCGCATGAACCAGGTCTCGGACGACACCGACGTGTTCGCCCGGCTGCTCGACTCCTACACCACCACCCTCTGGTGCGCGGTCGGCGCCCTCCTGCTCGCGGCCCTGCCGGCCACCCTGCTGATCAGAACCGGCGCCCCGCGCCGGGGCCCGCGCACGACCGGCTAGGCCGTGTCCGCAATGTCCCGCCTGCCCCGCGAGCGGCCGGCGCTACGTTGCGGACACGTCCTCCTGGCCCGACAGGTGGGCCAGGACGGCCAGGACCCGGCGGTTGCCCTCGGTGGCGTCCAGGTCGAGCTTCATGAAGATGCTGGACGCGTGTTTGACGACGGCGGCCTCGGTGACGAACAGCCGCGCCGCCAAGGCCTGGTTGTTGAGGCCCGAGGCCATCAGGGTCAGCACCTCCCGCTCGCGCGGGGTCAGCCGGGCCAGCGGCCGTTCCTCGGACTGCCGGCTGAGCAGGACCCGTACCACCTCCGGGTCGATGACCGTACGGCCTTCGGCGACCTGCTGGAGGGCGTCGAGGAACTCGGCCACCTCGCCGACCCGGTCCTTGAGGAGATAGCCCAGCCCGGCCGCCGAGGCACCCGTGAGCAACTGGGTGGCGTAGGCCGTGGCCACGTACTGCGAGAGCACGAGCACGGGCAGCGAGGCGTCCCGGGACCGGAGTTCGAGCGCGGCCCGCAGGCCCTCGTCGCGGAAGCCGGGCGGCATCCGCACGTCGGTCACGACGGCGTCCGGCCGCTGCGCCTCCACCGCCCGCACGAGCTCCTCGGCGCTCCCGACGGCGGCGAGGACCTGGTGCCCGCCCCGGGTGAGGAGTTCCGTCAGCCCCGCGCGCAGCAGTACGGAGTCCTCGGCGAGGATCAGCCGGAGCACGGGACCTCCACCCGGAGTCGGGTCGGTCCGCCCACCGGACTGGACACCACCAGCCTGCCCTTCAACATCGCCACCCTGTCCGCGAGTCCTGCCAGGCCCGCTCCCGCGCCGGGATCGGCGCCGCCGCGGCCGTCGTCGGTGACGGTGAGAGCGAGCCGGTCACCCTCGACCCTACCGACGACGGCGACGCGCGAGGCACCGCTGTGCTTGGCCGCGTTGGCGAGCGCCTCGGTGACGGTGAAGTACGCCGTGATCTCCACCGGTTCGGCCAGCCGGGGCACGTCGAGGTCCACGGTCACCGGTACGGGATGACGCAGGGCCACCTCGGCGACGGCCGCCGCGAGTCCGTGGTCGGTCAGGACCTGCGGGTGGATACCCCGTACGAGGTCGCGCAGTTGCTCCAGGGCAACCTTGGCCTCTCCGCGCCCCCGGGCCACCAGGGCGGCGGCGCCGGCCGCCTGCGGGATTGCGCGCAGTTCCAGCTCGGCGAGGCCCAGGGTCATGCTGAGGGCGACCAGCTGCTGCTGCGCACCGTCGTGCAAGTCCCGCTCGATGCGCCGCCGTTCGGCTTCGAAGGCATCGACCAGGCGGACCCGGGAGCGGGTGAGCTCCAGGATCCGGTCGGCCTCCACACGAGGTCCGAGCAGCAGGCGGGCGGTCTTCACCTGAGCGCCGGCGAGCAGGGCGCCCGCGTACGCCGCCACCACCGTCCCGGCCAGTCCGACGGCCGTGCCGCCCAGGGCCTCCAGCGGCCCGGAGACCGGCCGGCCGGGGATCAGCATCACCGTGTCCGGGGCGATGGCCCACACGATCGCCGGGGTCGCGACGAGGATCAGGGCGAAGGCCAGCAGCGTGACCACGGCGAACCCGGCCGCCCCGAAGACCGGCCCGAGCAGGGTGGCGTACGCGAACTCCCGCCAGGTGGCCCGCTCACGCAGCCGGGTCCGCAGCCAGGCCGCGGGGCCGGCTCCGGCGAGGGAGGCATGCGGGTCCGGCACGGGCTCGGGCTCCACGCACCGCAGCCGCCACCGCTCCAGCACCCCCAGCGGCACCACGGCGACGACGGCGCCCAGCAGGAGCAGCAGCCCGATCCCGACGGCCGCCAGCGCCACCCCGAACCCGAGGAGCAGGACGAGGACGACCAGTACGGGATAGCCGATGAGGAACCCGCTCCCCAGGTACGCCCAGCACCGCCAGGGCCACCACGAGCCGAGGAACCGCAGGGGCCGGCGCATCGCGGTCAGGACGGTGACCGGTAGCGGGTCGGCGGGTCGGGGGAGGGGCGGGGAGTCGGACATGTCTCCCCAGCCTAGGGGGTGTCTTGCCGATCAGGCCGGGCCGCAGGGCGCTGACGTGCCGTCACATGGCTGCGCCCAGGGCCAGGAAGCCGCAGATCAGCACGAGGAGGATGGCCAGCAGGGGCCAGACGAAGCGCAGGTACTTGTCGTAGCCGACCTTGGCCAGGGCCACACCGCCGATGGTCACGGCCGAGGTGGGGACCCACAGGTTCATCCAGCCGCTGGCCGACTGCCAGGCCGTGACCACCAGCGCTCGGGAGACGCCCGCGAAGTCGGCGAGCGGGGCCAGGATGGGCATGACGAGGGTGGCGTGGCCGGAGGTGGAGGGGATCAGGAAGGCCAGCGGGAGGTTGACCAGGAAGACGATCACCGCGAAGAGCCCGGACGAGGTGCCCTTCACCACGTCCTCGATGGAGTGCAGGACGGTGTCGGTGATCCTTGAGTTGTTCATGATGACGGTGACCCCGCGCGCCAGCATGATGACCAGGGCCGGAGAGATGAAGTCCGCGGCGCCCTGGATGATCGTGGCGCTGATCTTCGCCTCCCCCATCCGTGCCACCAGACCCACCAGCACCGAGGCACACAGGAACAGCGCCGAGAGCTCCGGGAAGGACCAGCCCAGCTCCCAGGCGTACGGGGCCGCGCCCGCCTCGCCGGTGAGCGCGCCGGCCCACGGGACCACCGAGAAGATCATGAAGCCGAAGACCACGGTGACCAGGACCAGTACCAGCCGGTGCAGCCGGGTCAGTTCCGGAGCCACCTCCTCGGCTCCCGTCGCCTTCTGCTCCCGGTCGCCCGGGAGGAACCCGCACACGGACCTGGCCGGGTCCTTCTCGACGCGCTTCGCGTACCGGACGACGTAGAGGATGGTCACGGCCGTCAGGACCACCCACATCACGAAGCGCAGTGCGATGCCGTCGCCCAGCGAGATGTCGGCGGCGGCCGAGGCCACGCCGGTCGCGAAGGGGTTCACGGTGGAGCACAGGACACCGATCCCCGCCCCCAGGATGGCCGTGCCGACGGCGACCATCCGGTCGTAGCCGAGGGCCAGCATCATCGGCACCAGCAGACCGTAGAAGCCGAGGGTCTCCTCCGCGAAGCCCTCCACGGTGCCGAGGACGGAGAAGACCAGCATCACGGCGGCGATCAGCAGGGTGCCGCGGTCGCGCAGCCGGTGGGCGAGGCGGGCGATGCCGCGGTCGAGGGCGCCGGTGGCGAAGACGACGGTGATGAACGCGCCGATGGCGAGGACGAAGAGGAAGACGCCCGCGCTGCCGTACAGCTCGCCGCTGAAGGTGGGGCCGACCTCGCCCGTCTTCTCGTCCCGGATGCCGTAGAGGCCGTTCACGGGGGCGAGGAAGAGGTCGTTCAGCCGGTCGGTGAAGCTCTGGGTGTCCGGGACCTGGTGGTAGGTGCCGGAGACGGGGGCACCGTCGGCGTTGCGGTCGTACCGGCCGGCCGGGACGAGGAAGGCCAGCAGCCAGACCGCCACCGTGACCGCGGCCAGAACGGTCAGCGCGCTCGGAAAGCCGAACCCCTTGCCCGCGGGCTCCTCCGGGGCCGGGGACGGAGCCGGATCGGCGGGAGCCGGGGGAACCGGGGGAACCGGGGGAACCGGGGGAGCCGTGCTCAACGGGTGCCTCGGCTGTCCGGTTCCATCCGCCACCATCCCTGAGAGGGTCCGCCGGTCCGCTCCCCCGATCATGGAGCGGGGGAGGGGCGGGTGCCGTGGTGGGATGCGCCTGGCGGGTGAACCCGGGCGCGGCCGCCGGTGTCAGCCCCCGGTGCGTACGAAGGTCCGCACCGCGGTGTCGAAGTAGCCCCGGGCCTCGTCGCCCTGGCGGACCGGTGAGGACACCCACACGTCGTAGAGGCGGCCGTCCTCCTCCCAGCACAGGTCGCGGGTGTGCCGGGGGCCCTCGGCCGTCGAGAAGCCGTCCCACGTGAACAGCCACAGGGCGGCCTGCCGGCCGTTCTGCGAGGTGGTCACGACCTCGGCGTCACGGTAACCGGGGTTGGTCCCCGGCCCCTTGGCGTGGGCGCGCTGATGGACGGCGAGCGGGCCGCCCGACTCGGGATCGGCCACCTTGATGCCGATGCGGAAGGTCTCACCGGGTGACATGTAGAAGATCCGCGGACCTTCCACCTTTCGGGTGAAGCCGAGCGGGACCGCGAGCGAGAAGCCCTCCGGATCGGTGACGACGCGATAGCCGGCGGGTGCGGGCTTGTCGTCGGACGAGGGGGAGACCGTGTCGATCTTCTCGCCGGTCGAGGCGGAGGTGGGTGCGTGCGGCCGGCCGGCCGCCCCGCTCGTGGACGTCTGCCCTCCGTGCTCGCCGTTGTTCATGAGCAGCGCGGCGGACACGCCCGCACCGGCGATCGCGGCCACCAGCAGACCGGCGATCAGCGCCGCCCCCGGCCGCCGCTTCCCGGGGGCGCGTACGGGCCCGGGCGCGGGCGCCGATACGGGGGCCGAAACCGGCGTCGGCGCGGACTCCGGGGCCGCGCCGGGCTGCGTCGGACTGTGCGGGACCGGAGGGTGCGGGGCTGGGTTCTGCGGGGCCGGGGCCGGGTTCTGTGGGACCGGGGTCTGTGGGGCGGAGTCCTGCGGGGCCGCAGCGGACTGCGCAGGGCTGTGAGGGGCCGGGGCCGGGGTGTACCGCGTCGGCGTGTACCGCGCCGCCGCATCCGCGCACTCCCGCAGCATCTGCTCGGCGCGCTCCGCGCCGAGCCGCCCGGCCGGATCGCGCTCCAGCAGCCCCCGCACCACCGGCAGCAGCGGGCCGCACGCCTCCGGGGGCCGGATCTCGTCGAAGACCACCGCGTGCAGGATCCCGCCGAGCGAGTCCCGCCGGAAGGGCGAGGCGCCGCTGAGGGCCGCGCACAGCAGGGCGCCCAGCGACCACAGATCGGCCTCGGGCCCCGCCGGCGTCTGGCCCGACATCCGCTCGGGCGCGGTGTATTCGGGGGAACCGACGAAGGATCCGGTGGTGGTCAGCGTCGTGGCGCCCGACACCTGCGCGATGCCGAAGTCGGTGAGCACGGGCCGCCCGCCCGGCGCCTCCAGCAGGACGTTCGCCGGCTTGATGTCCCGGTGCAGCACCCCGGCCGAATGCGCCGTGCGCAGCGCGCCGACCAGCGCGATCCCGATCCGGGCCGCCTCGGCGACGTCCACCGGGCCGGTCCGGGAGAGCCGGTCGGCGAGGGAACCTCCCTCGACCAGTTCCATGACGATGTACGGGAGTTCGCCGTCCTCGACGATGTCGTGCACCACGATGATGTGGGGGTGCTTGAGCTGCGCGGCCGCCCGTGCCTCGCGGAGTGTGCGCTCACGCTGGTGCCGGGCCTCTTCCCCGGACAGCGCGGGGTCGAGCGCGACCTCCTTGACGGCGACGTTCCGGCCGAGCAACAGGTCGGTGGCGCGCCACACGATGCCCATGCCACCGCGTCCGAGCTTGGCGTCCAGCCGGTAGCGCCCTGCGATCAGACGGGCGTTCGCCCCCTCGGTCCCCATGGCGACATCATGCCGCATCGCGGATCAGCACCCGTCCGCGGCGTGTCGAAGCCGCCCCTTGATCGTTTCTTCAGCGGTAGCCCTTACTTCTGCGGATTTCGGGAGGCGCGCGGTGACCGCTTGGCAGTACTTCGCCGGGGCGGGCCTGGTGGCGGCGCTCTGCCCGCTGCACGGCCATGTGGCGGTCGCGGGCGAGGACGACGGTGACGGCTACGGAGCCCGCGTCGACCTGTGCGTGCCGTCCGGGGAGCCGGAGAGGCCGGTCTTCCGGCCGCCGTCCGGGTGGCCTTCGGTACGGGTGGCCGTGCCCGGCGCCGAGCGGCCGACCGTGCGTCACCCGGGGCGGCCCGCGGAGTCCGCCACCCCCACGGTGCGGCCCGTGCGGCCGGCCGAGCCCGCGCGGCCGCGTCCGCCGGGCGCGGTCGTGGAGCGTTCAGCGGAGGCGAGGGCCGGGGGGTCGGAGCCGCCGGAGCCCGCGGCGGGTCCCGAGGTCCGGGACGAACCGGCGTCGGCCGACGCCCCCGCCCCGCCCGCGGCCAGGGCCGCCGCCGCACGGGTGAGCGCCTTCCACGTGCGTCCGTACCGCTCGGTGGCGCTGGAGCGGCGCGGCCCGGGCGGGATGTCCACCGTGATGCTCATGGTCGTCGTCACCACCCCGGCCGTCCTCGCCGCCGCCGCACTGCGCCCCCGCTCCAAGAGCCGCAGCTGACCGCTGCGGCCCCTTCACACCCCCGTCCGTCCGATCCGCCGATCCACCGATCCACACCGGGAGAATCCACGTGTCCGAATGGCTGGTCCTGGCCATCGCCATGGCGCTCGTCTGCGCCCTCGTCCTCGCCATCACCGCGATCCGGCACCGCCGGGCCGCCGACGACGAGGACACCAGCGAAACCCCCGATGTCATCGAGTACATGACGATGATGGTGGGCGTGGTCTACGCGATCGTGCTGGGCCTGGCCATCGCGGGCGTCTGGGAGGCGCGCGGCGCCGCCGAGGACAGCGTGCGCCGTGAGGCCCAGGCCCTGTACGAGGTCACCCAGCGCGCCGACGTCTACCCGGCGGCCGTCCGCGACCGGATCCGGGGCGAGGTGGACGCGTACGTCTCCCACACCGTCGCCGTGGACTGGCCGCGGCTGACCTCCGGCGACAGCGCCTCGGCCGAGGGCGCCGCACTGCTCGGCAAGCTGCGCACCGACGTCACGCACCAGAGCCCGGCCAACGAGCTCCAGGCGCAGGCCTACCAGCCGCTGCTGGACCACATCGCGGCCGCCGACGACGCGCGGCACTCGCGGACGCAGAGCTCCGAGTCCACGCTGCCGGGCGTGGTGTGGTTCGGGCTGCTGGTCGGCGGGCTGGTCACGGTCGGGCTGATCTTCACCCTGCAGATCCGCCGCTCCGGCCGGGAGCTGCTGCTCGCCGGGCTGTTCAGCGCGCTGATCGTGTTCCTGCTCTTCATGGTGTGGAGTTTCGACGCGCCGTACGGGCGGGAGGGGATCGACTCGGCCGCACCGTTCCAGGACCTGTTCCCTGCCACGGCGGCGGCGTCCGTCGCCAGCCGCTGAGGGACGGCCGACGGGCGCCTGGGGGGTCTTGCCGGTCGTGCCGGGCTCGATCGGCGAGGCACCCCCCGGTCGCCGCTAGACGGTCACCTCTCGCCGGACGGCCTGCACCACCGGCGAGTGCCGCAGCGCGTCGGAGATCCGCAGCAGGTCGCGCGGACCGTCGGCGGTGTCGAGCAGGGTCTCCTCGTCCTCCCCGATGATCTTTCCGTCGGGGTCGGCGGAGCGGGCCTGCACGGCGGCCGTGACCATGGCGGCCTCGGCGACGGCGCGGGCCGTCTCGTCGTCGGCACCGTCGGCGACGGCGCTCTCGTAGGCGTCGTCGCCGAGGCCTTTGTCGAAGTACGGCCCGAGGTGCAGGAAGCCGTCGTGGATGTCCGACTCGCGCTGGATCACCCGCAGTTCCGCGGCGGACCACCAGGCCATCTGCACGGAGGGCGTGCCGCTGGGCGCGGAGATCTGCACCTCGTGCCAGAGCGGGCCGAGCCGGCGGTACGTCGCCCAGGTCTGCCAGTGGTCCGACAGCCGCTGGCAGACGAGCGGGACCACGAAGCCCATCGCGCTGATCAGTGCCCCGAGGGAGGCGAGCGGTGGAGCGACGAAGGTGCTGAGGTCGTCCAGGTTGTGACCGGACCAGCGGGCGACGACCGCGGTCATCTTGGTGGCGTCGTAGGCGAGGTTGAAGATGTAGCCGACGACGATGATCGCCAGGCCGACCCGCAGCCAGCCGCGGACCTGGAGCGACCAGCGCCAGCACAGGACCACCATCACCACCGCGGCCACGAAGTGCGCCATCAGGTAGAGGGCGATCATGTGGCCGATGTAGGGCGTGTTCGCGTAGTAGGTGTCGAAGTCGCGCAGCCGCTCCGCCGGGGTCTCACCGAGGGCGAAGAGCACGATCAGGGCGACGACCACCACGCTGTAGCCCTGGATCCAGCGGCGCGAGACGCGTCGGGTCTGTTCGGGCGGGCCGCCCCGCCAGTTGACCATCAGGATCAGGCAGGAGGCGCTGAAAGCGGTGATCAGGCAGTAGACCAGGGGGGCCGAGACGTTGACGATCCCGGTCCAGCGGTTGACCGCGGCGATCGTGGGCGGCGCGGCGAAGGCGAACACCGCTCCCGCCAGGGTCAGCAGGGCGACCACCGATCGAAGCAGCGGGTCGCGCCAGTTGTGCCGCAGGGCCGGCAGCTTGAAGGCGAGTGAGACCGCCATCGCGGCCGCCGGTATGTAGTAGTCCTTGCCGTTCAACGCTCGTTCCTGTGCCCCCGGTAGCCCAGCGAAGCCTCGATCCGGCCCGCCAATTGATCACGCTGGACCGGAGCGCGGTGGCCGGCTGATCCGGCCAGCCAGTTCCGACACCGACTACCCAGCAGTAAGCCGAAGGTTTCGGCCTCGGTCTCCTCCTGGACGTCGGCGCGCGTGCGCGCGGCGACGCGGCGCACGGTCTCGCCGATGTCGGCCTCGTCGGTCAGCAGCCGCGCGGCGACGGCGGCGCCGTCGACGTGGTGGCTGCAGTGGCCGGCCTTCATGTGCCACAGCTCGTGGCCCAGGATCACCAGTTGGTGGTCCGGCGCGGTGCGCTCCTCGATGACCACGAGATCGCGGTCCGCCATGTCGAGCCACAGGCCGCTGGCCGTCCGCGGCGGGAACGAGGCCATCCGGAAGTCCACCGGGCGGCCGCGGTGTCTGCTCATGCCCTCGCAGAGGGCAGCGTAGAGGTCCACGGGCTCCACGGGCGCGGTCAGCCGGATCCCGGCCACCAGCTCCCCGCACAACCGCCGCTGCTCTCTGCCTATGCTCACCGTTCTCCCCGTCGGCGCGGATCCGGATCAGGACTCAAGGATCAGACCCAGACTTTCGACTGGGTCAGGATTCGTTCGGTTTGACGCTTTCGAGGAGCATGTCCAGCCATTCGGTCACCTTGTCCCGGTGCTTGTCGCTGGGCAGTTGGGCGGCGCGCCAGGCGATGCCCCGTACACCGTGGTTCTGGAGGAGTCTTGCCAGTGGATCGCCCGCCGATGCGGCCGAGGCCGGTACGGTTTCCCGCGCCCGCCCCGCGAAGTCCTGGAGCAGCTGTTGTTCGGTCCGCTGGAGCGCGTCGGTGAGGGCGTCGGAGTCGTGCGCCGTGAGGAACCCCGCGTGCACTCCGAAGAACCGCTGGATCGCGTCGCAGTGTTCCATGGTGGGGCGCCGGTCGCCGTTGATCAGTGCTCCGGCCTGCTGCCGGGACATGCCGGCGCCGTCCGCGATCTCCTGCTGCGTGTAGCGGCGGCCGTTCGGTTTGACACGTGTCCGCCGGAGCAGGTCGAGACGCTGGAGGAACCGGGTCTGGAGATCGGGTTCGCCGGCCGGCCTGCCGTCGAGCAGGGTCCTGACCACGTCCGTGGGTACGCCGGAGGCCTCGGAGAGCCGCCGCAGGTCGAAGACCTGGTTCAGGTCGCGGCCCATCTTGCCCGCGAGTTCGGCGACCCGCGTGATGGTGGCTGCCATGGGTGCGTCGGCCACCGCGACGGGAGCCGGGAAGCCGTCTGTCACCAGTGGTTCTCCTAGATCGCGCGAAGTCGGTATGGGCACATGGTCGGCTTCTGGAATCTAGCCGCTCTCGCCCGGAAGGGCTAGAACGTGCCACAGCTGTGGCGGGAATGAGCTGTCAAGAGGCTGGAATTGCCACAATAGTTGACACTCGAATGAAGTCGGTAGCAGGATCGCCACACGGAAATGAAGATCCAGACCGGAGGAGGGGGAGCTCTCAGTGCCACATCTCGCAGCGGTGGGCCCGTCCGATGGACTCGCCCGAGCCGGTGAAGAGCGCCTGGCGGGCGAGGAACCCGCCCGCGGCGCCGTGCGGTCGGAGCGACGCAAGGAGATTTTGCGCCAGCGCCGCGAGGAGCTGGGCCTGAGCCAGGAAGACCTTGCCGCCCGGCTGCGCATCAGCGTCCGCGCGTACGGGAACTGGGAAAGAGGTCTGGTCAAGGAGTGGACGGACCGTAAACTCCTCGCCCTGGCCGAGGCCTTGGAGATGAGCGAGCGCCAGTGCTTCTGGCTGTTCCGCGTCATGGTCGACCGCGATCCGCCGCCCACGTGGCGGGCCGCCGAGGAGAACCGGCTGCCCGAGGATCCGGCGCAGCGCGACTACCTGTGCGACTACGCGGCCCTCATGGAGTCCGTGCCGTACCCGAGCTTCCTGGTGGACCACCGCTGGGACGTGGCCCTGACCAACTCGGCCTTCGACCAGCTCTTCCAGTCGGTGAGACCGCACCCGACGGCCCTGCCGGACGACAACTTCCTGCGCTTCGTGCTGTTCCACCCGGACGCCGCTGCCGTGCTGGAGGACCACGAACCGGCCTGGTGCGTACCGCTGCTGGCCCAGTTCGCGACCGCGCTGGCCGGGGCTCCCGAGGACGAGGGGCTGCGCAGCATCCGCCAGGAGGTGGCCCGTGACCCGTTCATGGAGGCCGCCTACCGGTACGGGGTGCCGCACTGGCTGAGCACGCACGGGACCGACGCCGCCGAGCTCGACGGGGCGGTGCGCACCGTGCGCCACCCCGACCCGCGGTGGGGGCTGGTGCGGTGCCGGATGGTGGCCGAGACCAGCCGGATGCTCGGCGAGATGGGGCTGACCCGGATCACCCTGATCCTCTCGACGCCCACGGGCGCACCGAGGGGCCCCGTCCGCGGCGGCGCCGGCTTCCCGCAGCAGCAGGGCGCCAGGCTGCGCGCCGTGCCGTCGCCGGTGGAGTGACCGACCGGGGCAGACTGGTGCCGGCGGTCGCGTGCCGTGGCTTTTCGTGTCACCGATCGTGTCATCGATCGTGGCACCGGCCGTCACGGTGGCGTCGGCAACGGGATCTGCACTGGCGAAAGGCGGTAGGGGCGTGCGGCTGACGATCCTCGGCGGGGGCGGCTTCCGGGTACCGCTCGTCTACGGAGCTCTGCTCGGCGACCGCGCCGAGGGCAGGGTCTCCCATGTGACGCTGTACGACGAGGACCCGGCGCGGCTCACCGCCATGGCCCGTGTGCTCCGCGATCAGGCCGCTGCCGCGTCCGCGGCCGATCCGGCGGTGGAAGCCCCGGCCGTCACGGTCACCGCGGAGCTCGACGAGGCCCTGCGTGGGGCCGATTTCGTGTTCTCCGCCATCCGCGTCGGCGGCCTGGACGGGCGCGCCGCGGACGAGCGGATCGCCTTGGCCGAGGGAGTCCTGGGCCAGGAGACGGTGGGCGCGGGCGGGATCGCGTACGGCCTGCGGACCGTGCCGGTGGCGCGCGCGATCGCCCGCAGGATCGCCCGTACCGCCCCTGAGGCGTGGGTCATCAACTTCACCAACCCGGCCGGGCTGGTCACCGAGGCCATGGCCGAGGAGCTCGGCGAGCGGGTGATCGGCATCTGCGATTCCCCCGTGGGCCTCGGCCGGCGCATCGCCCGGCTGCTGGGCGCCCGCCCGCAGGAGGCCTGGATCGACTACGTCGGCCTCAACCACCTGGGCTGGGTACGCGGGCTGCGCATCGGCGGCCGTGACGAGCTGCCCCGGCTGCTGGCCGACACCGAGGCCCTGGAGTCCTTCGAGGAGGGCCGGCTCTTCGGGGCCGAATGGCTGCGCTCGCTCGGTGCGATCCCCAACGAGTACCTGCACTACTACTACTTCAACCGTGACACGGTACGGGCGTACCAGGAGGCCAAGCAGACGCGCGGGGCCTTCCTGCGCGACCAGCAGCGCGGCTTCTACGCCGAGGCCGGCCGGGCCGGGGCACCGGCCGGGGCGGCGCTGGCCGCCTGGGACCGTACCCGGGCCGAGCGCGAGGCCACGTACATGGCCGAGAACCGCGAGGCGGCCGGTGCCCCGGAGCGCGAGGAGAGCGACCTCGAATCCGGGGGCTACGAGAAGGTCGCGCTCGCGCTCATGCGGGCCATCGCCCGGGACGAGCGGGCCACGCTGATCCTGAACGTCCGGAACCGCTCGACGCTGTCCGTCCTCGACGCCGAGGCCGTCATCGAGGTGCCCTGCCTGGTCGACGCGAACGGCGCCCACCCGGTGGGCGTCGCACCGCTGCCCCTGCACGCGGTGGGGCTGGTGACGGCGGTCAAGGCGGTCGAGCGGGAGATCCTGGCGGCGGCCGCGAGCGGTTCGCGGGCGGACGCGGTCAAGGCCTTCGCGCTCCATCCGCTGGTCGACTCGGTGGGGGTGGCCCGGCGGCTGCTCGACGGGTACGCGGCGGAGCACCCGGGCCTTGCCTACCTGCGCTGATCCCGGCGCACACGGCCCGCGCGGCCGGGGCGGCGGGCATCCTCCGTCCGGCCCGGCGCGCGTCCCCCGTTCGGCTCGGCGCCGCATGCGCCCCGGCGGGCGCGCTGTGACAGTGCGAGGGTGACCACTGCCCCCGCCACGGCCCCCGCGCCCCCCGAGATCGACCGGCGGCGGCGCAACGTCATCTTCGGCACGATCATGCTCGGCGTGCTGCTGGCGGCGCTCGACCAGACGATCGTCGGGACCGCGCTGCCCACGATCGTGGGGGACCTGGGCGGCGGCGACCACATGTCGTGGGTGGTGACCTCCTACCTGCTCGCCGAGACCGTGGCGACGGTCCTGGTCGGCAAGTTCGGCGACCTCTTCGGCCGGAAACTGATCTTCCAGATCTCCGCCATCGTCTTCATCAGCGGCTCCTTCCTGTGCGGCCTGTCCGGCAACATGACCTTCCTGATCGTGTGGCGCGGAGTCCAGGGCATCGGGGCCGGCGGCCTCATGGTCACCGCGATGGCGCTGATCGCCGATGTGGTGCCCCTGCGCGAACGCGGCAAGTACCAGGGCATGATCGGCGCCGTCTTCGGGGTCGCCACCGTCATCGGCCCGCTGCTCGGCGGCTTCTTCACCGACCAGCTGAGCTGGCGCTGGTGCTTCTACGTCAACGTCCCGATCGCGATCCTCGTCGTCATCGCGGCGGCCAGGACGATCCCGGCGGTCCGGGCCTCGGGCAAGCCGGTGATCGACTACCTGGGCATCGCGCTGGTCGCCGTCGGCGCCGGCGCGCTGATCCTGGCCACCAGCTGGGGCGGGAACGAGTACGCGTGGACCTCGCCCGTCATCATCGGCCTGTTCGCGGGCGGCGCGGTCGCGCTGGCGCTGTTCTGCCTGGCCGAGACCCGCGCCGCGGAACCGATGCTGCCGATGCGGCTCTTCCGCAATCCGGTCTTCTCCGTGTGCTCCGTCCTGAGCTTCGTCGTCGGATTCGCGATGCTCGGCGCGATGACCTTCCTGCCGACCTACCTCCAGTACGTGGACGGGGACTCGGCCACGATCTCGGGCGTCCGGACCCTGCCCATGGTGATCGGCCTGCTGATCGCCTCGGTCTTCAGCGGCAACGTCGTGAGCAAGACCGGCCAGTACCGGATCTTTCCGATCGTCGGCAACGCGGTCATGGGCGTCGGCCTGTACCTGCTGTCGCGGATGGGGCCGGGGACCGGCACCCTGCTCGAATCGCTGTACATGTTCGTGCTCGGTGTGGGCATCGGCCTGTCCATGCAGGTGCTGACCATCGCCGTGCAGAACACCGTCGACTACGCCGACCTGGGCACGGCCACCTCCGGCGTCACCTTCTTCCGTACGCTCGGCAGCGCCTTCGGGACGGCGGTCTTCGGGACGATCTACGCGAACCACCTGGGGCCCGGACTGGAGGCGGCCTACGTGGAGGCGGCGCGGCTCTCCGGGCAGGATCCGGAGCAGCTGGCCAGGGCCGCGTCCACCCCGGAAGGGGTGCACCGGCTCGATCCGGCGGTCGCCGCCCCGGTGATCGACGCCTACGCGCAGGCCCTGCAGACCGTGTTCCTGTACACCGTTCCGGTCGCCGTGTTCGGTTTCGTCGTCGCGCTCTTCCTCAAGCAGGTGCGGCTGCGCGACAGCGCCCGGGCCGGGTCCACGGACATGGGCGACGGGTTCGGCTCACCGGCCACGGCCTCGGGGGATTCGGCCAAGCTGCTGGAGCTGGCCGTCGGCAAACTCGTACGGAACATGGGCGCGGACACGGCGCGGGGGATCGTCGAGGCCTCCGACACCCGGCTGGACATCGCGGGCGCCTGGGCGGTGATGCAGGTGGAGCTGATGACCCGGACCGTCGGCCACGCCAGCCTCGGACTGATCGCCGGACGCCGGTCCCTGCCGCCGGAGGTGCTGATCCCGGTCTACGAGCGGATGGCGGACGAGGGCTTCGTCAGCAGGGAGAACGGCTTCGTCACCCTCACCGCGGCCGGGCGGCGGGAGGCCGACGTCATCTCGAAGGCGTGGGCCCAGTGGCTCGGGGACCAGTTGGAGAAGGACCGGGGGCGGCCGCGGAGCGCCGAACTGCGGGTGGCGGCGGACGCGATCGCCAAGCGGTTGCTCGCGGAGGACCTGGGGGAGGGCAACTTCGCGCCAAAGGTGGTGGTGCGGCGGTAGACCCGGGCCCGGAGGGGAACCTCGAGGGTCGGTCACTCGTCATCCCCTACGAGGCAGTAGGACAGCCGGACCGGCAGACGGACGACGGGGGGCCGCTCGTGAGGATCACACTGGCCGAGGAGATCATGCTGCTGTCCCTGGACGACGAGTCCGGGGCGGCGCGGCAGCGGCAGTCGGCGGGCTGGGCCGTGGCGGGCGCGCTCCTGCTCGAACTCGTCATGGCGGAGCGGGTGTCGGTCTCGGGCAAGTACCTGGAGCTCAGGAACACCGAGTCCACCGGGGAAGAACTGCTCGACGGCCGGATCCGGTTGATGGAGGCCTGGCTGCGGGGCCGCGGCAAGCGCCGGGTGACGGACTGGCTGACGAAGGACCAGCCCAAGGCGGTCAACGCCGCCCTGGAGAGGCTGGGCGAGCGCGGGCTGGTGGTCGCGCAGGTGCACAAGGTGTTCGGGGTGTTCCCGCAGCGCCGCTACCCGGAGGCGGACGGCACGGTCGAGCGCGCCCTGCGCGAGCGGCTGCGCGAAGTCGTCCTCGGCGGCGCCGAGCCGGACGAGCGCACGGCGGGCCTCATCGCCCTGATCCACTCGGCCAAGCTGCACAGGCTCGCCTTCCCCGGCCGGCGGTCCGACGAGGTGACCGCGCGGACGGCGGAGATAGCCGCCGGCCGGTGGGCGGCCGAGAGTGTCCGGGTGGCCATCCGGGACATGCAGGCCGCGATGGTGGCGGTGACCGCGGTGACGGTCCTGACCGCCACCAGCTAGGCCGCCTCTTCCGGATCTTGCCGGTCACGGCACCGGGCCGTCCGGGCGGGCGCGCGGCGGACGTTCAGGCGGTCGGCGCCGGGCCCGAGACCGGGTAGTCGTACGAGGGGACGGGTGGCAGCGTGGTGAGGTCCGGGCGCCAGGCGCGCAGCACGGCCGCCGACGGGACGTAGAGCGCCGAGGGGATGTCGGCGGGGGCGAACCACTGCCAGCGGGTGATCTTGTGGGGCTCGGTGACGGCCGGGACGCCCTCCGCCGAGGTGGTGACGGCGGCCGCCGTCAGCCGGGTCAGGCCGGCCTGCGCCTCGATCTGCACGGACAGGACCCGGATCGCCTCGGGGGCCGCCCGCAGGGCCGTCTCCTCGGCGAGTTCCCGGGCGGCGGCCTGCTCGAAGCCCTCCCCGGGGTCGACCTTGCCGCCGGGCAGCTCCCAGCGCCCGTCGTGCGCCTGGCCGAGCAGCACCCGGCCGTCCGCCGCCAGGACGACCAGTCCGACGCCGACCACGGCATGGGGCTGCGGCACGGCCCGCTCGGGGCGTTCGGGGGTGGTGCTCATGGACGTCCTTCCGATGGAGGGGTGGGCCGGGCCCGGACATGGATCCGCTCGCCCTGGGGACCGAAGAGGCTGAGGAACTCCGCCGGCTGCGGACCCGCGTTGAAGAAGGCGTGTGGGGTGCGCGTGTCGAACTCGGCGGCCTCGCCGGGGCCGAGGACGAGGTCGTGCCCGCCGAGCAGCAGCCGGATGCGTCCGGAGAGCACGTACAGCCACTCGTAGCCGTCGTGGACCTGCAGCTCGGGCTCGGGCGGCGGACCTTCGAGGGGCGGGAGGATCTGCTTGAAGGCGTGCACCCCGCTGAACTTCCGCGTCAGCGGCACATAGGTGCTGCCGTGCCGGACGAAGGGGCGCGGGCGGATCCGGGGGTCCCCGGTCTCCGGGGCGCCGACCAGCTCGTCGAGCGCCACCCGGTGCGCCCTGGCCAGCGGAAGCAGCAGCTCAAGTGTCGGCCTGCGCTGCCCGGACTCCAGCCGGGAGAGGGTCGAGAGCGAGATGCCGGTGGTCTCGCTGAGCTGGGCCAGCGTGGTGCCGCGCTGCCGGCGCAGGGCGCGCAGCCGCGGGCCCACGGCGGTGAGTACGCCGGCGAGTTCCTCGTCCTGCTCCTCGGTGGCCATGGATCCATTTGCCGCTTCGGCAACAACATTTGTCAAGCGGGCAGCCGTGGGCGGACCCTCGCAGGTATGGACAACGCAAGGGACAGCTCTTTCGACGTGGTGGTCGTGGGCGGTGGGGCCGCCGGGCTGGCCGGGGCACTCACCCTGGTCCGGGCCCGCCGTTCGGTACTGGTCATCGACTCCGGCAGTCCGCGCAACGCCCCGGCCGCGCACATGCACGGGTACCTGGGGCAGGACGGGGAGAGCCCCGGCGCGCTGCTGGCGAAGGGGCGCGCGGAGGTGACCGGCTACGGCGGGGAGATCCGGCCGGGCACGGCCGTCGCCGCGGACCGGCTGCCCGACGGGAGTTTCCTGGTCCGCTGCGGGGACGGCAGGACCGTCCGGGCGGGCCGGCTGCTGGTCGCCACCGGCCTGGTGGACGAGCTTCCCGCCGTGCCGGGCCTCGGGGCGCGCTGGGGGCGGGACGTGCTGCACTGCCCGTACTGCCACGGCTGGGAGGTCCGGGACCGGCCGATCGCGGTGCTGGCCGACGGGCCCCTCGCCGTGCACCAGGCCCAGATCTGGCGGCAGTGGAGCGAGCGGACCACCCTGCTCGCGCACACCTGGCGGCTCACCGCCGAGGACCGGGAACTGCTGGCCGCCCTCGGTGTCCGGGTCGTCGAGGGCGAGGTGACCGGGCTCGCGGTCCAGGGCGACCGGCTGACCGGCGTGACCCTGGCGGGCGGCGCCGTGGTGGAGTGCCGGGCCCTGGTGGTCGCCCCGCGGTTCACCGCCCGTTCGGGTGTCCTGACCGGCCTCGGTCTGCCGACGACGGTGGTGGAGCGGGACGGCCGGGCGATCGGCACCTGCGTCGCGTCGGATCCGGACACCGGAGCCACCGCCCTGCACGGGGTCTGGGCCGCGGGCAATGTGACCTCCCCGCTGGAGAAGGTCCCGGGCGCGGCAGCCCAGGGGGTGCGGGCGGCGATTGCCATCAACACCGACCTGATCGAGGCGGAGACCCGGCGGGCCGTTCAGGCCCACCGCGCGGGCGCCGGCGTCTGAGCGGGTGCGTGCGGTGAGTGGGACGAGCGGGGACCGGGCGTCTGGGTCGTCTGGGTCGTCTGGGGCGTCCGGGATGTGCGGGGCGTCCGGGGCATCGGGGACGTGCGCTGGATCGATTCTCGGACATCTGTGCGGGTTTCGGTCGGCTTCCGTTCGCGCAGGCTCTGGGCGGTGTGATCGTCGTACGGTCCAACGGCTCGGGGGGACGTTCCATGGCACATGTGCTGGTCATCGGCGGAGGCGTCGCGGGAGCCGCCACCGCGCTGCTCGCGGCGCGGCGCGGACACACGGCGGAGGTGTTCGAGCGCGATACGCGGGCCCCGGGCACGGCGCTCGACCGTGACTTCTTCGGCTGGCGGCGGCCGACCGTACCGCAGGCGGCCCAGCCGCACGTGCTGCTCGGAGCCGCCCGCAACGTCCTGCGCGGTGATCTGCCCGACGTCCACGAGGAGATGCTCCGGCTCGGCGCCCGCGAACGGCACGAGCTGGACTGGTTCGACGTACGTCCGCCCGCGCGGCCGGGCGACGAGGACCTCGTGATGCTGCAGGCCCGGCGCATCGTGCTGGAGAGCGCGCTGGCCACGGCGCTGCGCGCGGAACCGGGGGTCGTCGTCCGGTACGGGGAGCCCGTCACCGGGCTGATCACGGCTCCGGATGCGTCCGAGGGTGCCGGGATCCAGGTGACGGGAGTGACCACCGAGAGCGGGAGCCACCCGGGGGACCTCGTCGTGGACGCCGGCGGGCGGCGCGGCGGCACCGAGCGCAGGCTGGCCGAGGCGGGCTGCCGGCCGCCCGTCGTGGAACGGCACCGCACCGGGCTCGCGTACTTCTGCCGCTGGTACCGGCTGCCCGCGGGCATGGACGAGGGGCCGCGTCGGCCGTGGGCGGTGACCGGCGGGCCCTTCGCCGGATGCGCCGTCTTCCCGGCCGACAACCGGGTGTTCGCCGTGACCCTGTTCGTGCACACCGCCGACTCCACGCGCTCGGCGCTGCGCGACCCCGCCGTCTTCGAGGCGGCGGCGCGCGCCTTCCCGCCCGGCGGGGCCTGGCTGGGACTGGGCGCCGAGCCGCTGTCGGGTGTCCTGGCCACGGCGAGTCTGGACAACCGGTGGAGCGCGCTGGTCGACGAAGCGGGCCCGGTGGTGAGCGGGCTGGTGCCGGTCGGGGACTCGATCACGCACACCAACCCGACCCTCGGGCAGGGCACCTCGCTCGCGCTGTGGGCCGCGCGCAGGGTGGCCCGTACGGCGCACCGGGACCCGGGATCGGCGCGGTACGCCGCCGATCACCACGCTTGGGCGGAGCGCACCCTGAAGCCGTGGTTCGACTTCCAGGTCGTCGCGGACGCGGCCATCGGGGAGCGCTTCGCGACCCGGGCGGTGCGCGGCGGGACGGCGCGCGAGGTGTCCGCGCTGTTCGACTGCGCGCTGGAGGATCCGGAGGTGATGCGGGCGCGGGCGAGGGTCCGGCACCTGGCGGATCCGCCGGAGCGCGCGTACGCGGATCCGGAGATCCGCGCCAGGGTGGCGCGCTGGCTGGCGGCCCGGCCGCACTACGCGCCGAACGCGACGGGTCCGGACCGGGAGGAGTGGGAGAAGCTGACGGCGGGCTGAGGCGGGCTGACGGCGGGCTGAGGCGCGGTGGCGGAAGCCCGCGTGGTGGCGGCCGCTCAGCCGGGGGCGCCGTCGGCGTCGTCGGCATCGGTGGCGCCGGCGGTGGGGCCGAGCACCTCGGCGAGGTCGTACCCGACGACCTCCTCCAACTGGGCGTAGGTGCAGCTCTCGGGCGTCCGGTCGGCCCGCCAGCGGTGGAACTGGGCGGTGTGCCGGAAGCGGTCGCCCTCCATGTGGTCGTACTTCACCTCGACGACCCGCTCGGGTCGCAGCGGCACCCAGGACAGGTCCTTCTTGCCGGTCCAGCGGCTCTGCGCGCCGGGCAGCCGGGCACTCTCGTGGGCGGACTCCTCGGCCCAGGCGGCCCACGGGTGGCCGGTCGGGTCGGGCATCCGCAGGGGTTCGAGTTCCTCCACCAGCTCGGCGCGGCGCTTCATGGGGAAGGCGGCGCACACGCCCACGTGCTGGAGGGTGCCGTGGACGTCATACAGGCCGAGCAGCAGCGATCCGACAATCGGACCGCTCTTGTGGAAACGGAATCCGGCGACGACGACGTCGGCGGTACGTTCGTGTTTGACCTTGAACATGAGGCGGGCATCGGGCCGGTAGAGGAGATCGAGGGGTTTGGCGATCACCCCGTCGAGCCCGGCGCCCTCGAATCGCTCGAACCACTCCTGCGCGAGCGCGGGATCGGTGGTCGCGGGCGCGAGATGGACGGGGGGCCGAGCGGTGGAGAGGGAGCGGACGAGGGCGGCGCGGCGGTCGGCGAGCGGGGTGTCGAGCAGCGCGTCGTCGCCCAGGGCGAGCAGGTCGAAGGCGACGAAGCTGGCGGGGGTCGTCTCGGCCAGCAGGGCGACGCGGGACTGCGCGGGATGGATCCGCTCGGTCAGCCGGTCGAAATCGAGGCGCCCGTCATGGACGATGACGATCTCACCGTCCATGACGCAACGGGCGGGCAGATTCTTCTTGAGAGCCGTGACCAGCTCGGGAAAATACCTGGTCAGGGACTTGCCCGTGCGGCTGCCCAGCTCGACCTCGTCGCCGTCGCGATGCACGATGGCCCGGAAGCCGTCCCACTTGGCCTCGTACTGCATCCCCGGCGGGATCTTTGCGACGGACTTGGCGAGCATCGGTTTCACGGGCGGCATCACTGGCAGATCCATGCCTTCGATTCTGCGATGGTACGTCCGGACCTGCCCGGTATGCGCGCATGACCGGGCCCGCCTACCGTGGCGCACATGGGTGCTGCCGGTAATGCGATCGAGTTGGACGCGGGCGGGCGGAAGGTACGGCTGTCCAGCCCGGACAAGGTGTACTTCCCGGAGCGCGGCCTCACCAAGCGGCACGTGGCCGAGTACTACCTGGCGGTCGCGCCCGGCATCACGCGCGCCCTGCGCAACCGGCCGACGACGCTGGAGCGCTTCCCGGACGGGGTGGAGGGCGAGTCCTTCTTCCAGAAGCGGGCACCGAAGAACCTTCCCGACTGGATTCCCACCGCCCACATCGCCTTCCCGAGCGGCCGCACGGCCGACGAGATCTGCCCCACCGAACCGGCCGCCGTCCTGTGGGCCGCCAATCTGGGGTGCCTCACCTTCCATCCCTGGCCGGTGCGGCGCGAGGACACGGACCGTCCTGACGAGCTCCGGATCGACCTGGACCCGCAGCCGGGCACCGACTATCACCACGCGGTGGCGGCCGCCCATGAACTGCGAGCCCTGCTGGAGGAGTTGGGTCTGCGCGGCTGGCCCAAGACCTCGGGCGGCCGGGGACTGCACGTCTTCGTGCCGATCGAGCCGCGCTGGACCTTCACCGAGGTCCGGCGGTGCGCCATCGCCCTCGGCCGGGAACTGGAACGCCGCATGCCGGGCAAGGTCACGACGGCCTGGTGGAAGGAGGAACGCGGCGAGCGCATCTTCGTCGACTACAACCAGACGGCACGCGACCGCACGATCGCCTCCGCCTACTCCGTCCGCCCCCGCCCGCACGCGCCGGTATCGGCGCCGCTGCGCTGGGACGAGGTGGACGACGCGGAGCCCCGCGACTTCGACATCGTGACGATGCCGGCCCGCTTCGCCGAACTGGGCGATCTGCACGCGGACATGGACGAGCACGCCTTCGCCCTGGACGCCGTACTGGAACTCGCGGCCCGCGACGAACACGAGCACGGCCTGGGGGACATGCCCTACCCCCCGGACTACCCGAAGATGCCGGGCGAGCCCAAGCGCGTCCAGCCCAGCCGGGCGAAGCACGAGGACTGACGGGCGGCGGGCGCTACGCGGCGGCGTCCTGCCCGGGGAAGGGGGCGAGGTCGGGTTCCACCCAGCCGCCCTTCGCCCGCGGGGCGGCGAGCGTGGCCGGACGGTAGTAGTGCGTCAGCAGGCGCTTGTCGAGCAGTGCGGGGTGGTGGTCGACGAAGGCGGCGTAGTCGTCATCGCCGGACTCGGCCGCGTGATACCCGACCAGCTCCACCCAGGCGCGGCTGACGGTCGCGTGGTACTTCTGCGGCGCACCCGCGTAGCGGGCGGTCCGTTGGATGCCGTCGCTGACCAGGTCGATCGCCGCGGGTATGCCGCAGCGGCGCACGGCCAGCCAGGTCAGGTGGACATGCTCCCGGTGGCCGAACCGCTCGGCGGTCGCCATCACTTCGGCCATCAACGCGTCAAACGCGGGTTCGGTCATCGGGTCACCTCGGTCAGGGCTTGCAGTGCTGCGCGCAGCCCGGCGACCGCCTCGGCGGACATGCCGCCGAGCGCGCGGCGCTCCAGATCGGCGATGGCCCGCCGGATCGTCGCGGCGGCCAGCACCCCGGAGTCGGTGAGCTCGACGAGCACTGCCCGGCGGTCTCCGGGACGGGCTCCCCGGGAGATGTGCCCACGCCGCTCCAGGCGGTCCAGCACGCTGGTCAGCGTGCTGGGCCGGGTCCCCACGGCGGTTCCCAGCTCGGACACGGTACGCCTGCGGCCGTCGGCGAGATTGGCCAGCGCGTTGATCTCGGAGGCGGTCAGGTTCAGATCGGCCAACTCGGTGGCGAGCACCTGCAGGGTGGCATGGGTGGCCCGCTGGAGCGCCAGCAGGGCCGACCAGTCGGTTGGTGCGGTTTCGGACTTCACGTTTTCGGACTATACGATTTCGATGTATCTGCTGCAAGCGGGCCGGTCTCGCGTTAGGCGGCCTGCCGGTGCTCGGGCGTCTTCCGTGTCTTCACTCCGCCGGCGATGAGCGCCAACCCCACGGCGATGACGCCGAGGTAAGCGGTGGACGGAAGGTCGACGACCTTGTGCATCCAGCCCCACTCCGTGCCGAAGAAGGTCTGCGAAGCGAAGCTGACGAGCCCCTGGGCTCCGATGACGTAGCCGATGCTTTCGACGGTGTATCCGATGGTTGTTCGCACGGATCAACCCTCTCGCGGCGGTGCCGCAGGATCGTCCTCCGCAGGGGCGAAAACGCAGTAGGCCAAAGGGTGCAGTCGCGTGCGCTACTCGGCGCGCACTTCGCTGAGGTCGGCCCCTGTCCGTTCCCGGGCGAAGTGATCAGGCAGTGTGCGGCTGAGCAGGAGGTCTTCGCTTCCCCCGGGACGTTCCGGACGTCGGCAGTCCCGGCGGGAGTGACCGGGCGATGGTGCCCGTCACTGAGCTTCTTCGAGTTGGTCACCGATCGGGTGATGGTCGTGAAGCGCAACGAACGAGGCCCCCGAGGTGTTGATCGAGATGTCTGACGTCTCAATCACGTTGCTCGGGGGGCCTCGTTGGTCATCCATCCTGCCGCACTTGACCTGCCGCATGCGCTCGTGGAGTGGGTCGCCATGTTGGTTGTCACTCGTGAGGGCGACCGGCGCTGCAAGCTCCGTCCGTCCCAGCGGGCGATGGTGGCACTGGTGTACCTGCGAGAGCACACCACTCTGGCGAAGATCGCCGCCGGGTTCGGGATCAGCGAGTCCACCGCCCACGCCTACACCCGCGCGGTCGTCGCCCTGCTCGCCGAACGAGCACCGGGTCTACTCAAGACGCTGCGCGAGCACGATCCTGACTTCATCCTGCTCGACGGAACCCTCGCCGAGTGCGACCGGGTCGGCGACGGCCGGGCCGACTACTCCCACAAACACCGGCGCCACGGAGTGAACGTGCAGGTCGTCACCGACCAGGGCGGCCGGCTGCTGTGGCTGACGACCGGCATCAAACGCAAGCCACTCCAGGAACTCACTCCCACCGAAAAGACCCTCAACCGGGCGCTGGCCGCAGCACGAGCGCCCGTTGAACGCGGTGTCGCGAGCCTGAAGTCCTGGCGGATCTTCCGCAGGTCCCGGTGCAGCCCCAACCGCATGACGTCAATCGTCAAGGCCATCCTCACGCTGGAGCGGCAGCGCTGGAGATCCTTAGTGAGCGCTTCGTCTGGCGATAACCGCCACATGAAGCGCTCACGCGGAACCGAAACCCCTGGGGTCAGTCCTGATCTTGGCTGTACTGGGCCGCGTACCAACTGGAGTCGATGGCGGGGTTGCGCAGCGCCCCCCAGAATCGGTCGTCAGGTATCGGTGGCAGGGGCTGATTGCCCAGGTCCGCATGCAGATCCGCACGCCAGTCGAGAGTGAAGTGACTCCGGGTCTCCGCGCTCTCGCACACGGACCTGTACGGGGACCCCCAGATCCCGAGGGCTATCTTCTCCGCGGCCCACCTGCGCGTGTGGTCTCGGCCGGTGTCGGCCTGTGCGAGCACCGCGCGGAGTCGCAAGGCGAGCGGGCCGGTCTGGTCAGGCTGCGGCAGGGCCACACCGCACTCCCACGCGTCCAGGGCTGTCTTGACCTCCGGGTAGTTGTTCAGACCCGTTTCGACCGCCAGTCTGCGCAGCTGCTTCCGCGCGGCGTCGACCACCTGCTCATACGGCAGGACTGCGATCAGCGCACCGAGTTCCTCATGCCCGTCCAGGTGGCTCACGTGGAGGAGGTCGGTGGGACTGTAGGACAGGTCCAGCTCTGGCAGCTGCTCATCCGGTGCGGGAAGGGGCTCGTCGGCACTGTACTGCGGCCTGGCAGGCGGACGCGCCTCCCAGAACAGCCGGCCGTTGAAGGTGACGACACCGGCGTCCTGGCCGCGCTCAAGCGTGCCGGCCAGTTCGGCCAGATACTCACCCAGCGAGTCGGCCTGCCCGAAACTGGTGCCGGTCTCGTCGAAGAACCGTCCGATCACACCGAAGGAGTCCCGCCCGGTACGGCAATCCATCAGAAGACCGTCCGACGTCACGTCGTAAGAACCGAACTTCACGTAATCGTGAAGCCAGTAGCCCTCGGTCTCCCCGTCGAGGCCCTGGCCGATGCCGCGCATGAACCCGGTGTCCCCGAGGATTCCGCTCACTCCGAGCAGCCGGTCGCCCGTGCTGAAGCGGAAAGCCTCAGGTCCCTCCAGCGCCCCGTTGTGCCGGAGGAGTGAAGCGACCAGGTCCGGAGGAAAGGTGACACCCAGTTCCTGTTGCGCTGCTGCGATCTCCTCGCCGCCTGCAGGCGGCCGAAGCGTGGCAAACGTGCGGGGCGCGTGCTCGCGCAGCCACGCGTCGATGCGAGTCCATGAGTCCTGGACCAGGTCTGATGTCATAGGGCCGACCTTAGAACCAGGGGCTGACAACAGCTTGATCGTCGCTCACCGGCCTTGCCGCCGGGTTGGCGTTCAGGCCGGCAAGCTTCGAGCGGCCCCTTGTCCAGGCTCACCAAGCTGCTGGCACCGGATGCTGCAGCCGCCCACTCGACACTGAAGCCGTGTCCCTCGCTGGTCGTGTCGCTCTAACTCGGGCTCGACCTCTCGCTCCACGGAGCCCACGAGCTAGATCGCGTGTCTCGTTAACCAGCAGATGAAGTGGCAGATGCCACACCCAGATTGGATCGCCATAGGGCTGTAAAGGCGCGGAGCAACGGCTCCTTCACGTCGCACCGCCCCCGCCCCGGCGCGTAGCCAAAAGCGCCACGAAACCTCAACCGTCGAACCAGCAAGCGGATCACTCAGGGCGACTCCCCCGCCAACGGCTGGGCGCGGGGCCCCGCCTACCCGCTGAGCGTGATGTCGAAGCTGGGGCAGCACTTGCCTGAGGGAGCACAATGGTCCGACGGCAGAGCGACAGCAGCGGTCGAGGCCGCTCGTTCATCCGAAGCCCAAGGACAGCACGGTCAAGCAGCTGTATGGGACAGCCTTTCGGTGCGCGAAACCGGGATGCTTGAGGCCGCTGTACCGGATGAATGACGAGACCGGTGAGTGGTTGTTGAACAGCAGTGTCGAGCACATCCATGCCCGCAGCGAAGGCGGGCCGCGCTGGAACCCACATATGTCTGCCGAGGAGAACCAAAGCGCGTCGAATCTGATCCCACTATGCAACGATCACGCCGCCGAGATTGATGACACACCCGAGCACTACCCTACGGAGTTGTTGCGGGAGTGGAAGCAGGCCCAATTGCAGGAGCGTCTCGATCTGAATCGCTCATGGCCTGTCGACGATGCCCAGGCCGCCGAAATCACTTCGGTCTCCTTCGACCCTAATCAGGTTGGTATCTCTATGCCGGCGCAGCGGCGGTGGTCACCGTGGTCCGCCATTCAGGACTGATGATTGAGTCAGCCCGCACGAAACGCCGCAAGGCCGCTCAAGTTGTGGACGCCTGGAACTCTGCCCGGGATCAGGCAACTCGCATGACGCCTGTGTTTGACGCAAACGGCGAGCGTCTAAGAGTGGAGCCGCCACACGTGGAAGTTGAGCCACTGAGAGAGGCTCTGAGGCAGTCCCTACTTGAGGCAAAATCTTCCCTGGAAGAGGCAAATTTGCCCGCTCGTTGGTGAATTGCGCGCCGTACATGCAGCGTGCCCGCGGCTAGGTCCGTGGTGCGATTGGGTTGAGGATGCAGCGCGGCACCTTGCGCACGCGGGCGGTCTCTGGCCGAGCCCACCTGGGCCCGACGACGAAGTATTGCCCGAGGCGATGCTCGAATTGCGTCGAGCGGCTCAGGCGCTAGCTGATGGCTGGCGCGCACGAAGGAGCTCATCGCCCTGGCCGAAGGCCTGCGCGAGTCCACCGAATCGTGGACCGATCTGCTGCGCGACTGCCGCCGATGCGGCATGTGCGACCCCGAACTGGTCATCGGCGACGGCGCCATGGGCTTTTGGCGGGCGCTGGCGGAGGTGTTCCTGGCAGCCAGGCCGCATAGGTGCTGTGTTCACAAAGCCCGCAACGTCACGAACTGCCTGCCCAAGTCCGCCCAGCCAGGGGCGACGAAGGCGATGCAGGAGATCTACAACGCCGAGTCCCGCACCCACGCCGAAAGGCTATCGAGGCGTTCGTGAAGACCTACGGAGCAAAGTTCCCGAAGGCCGTCGCGAAGATCACCGAGGACCGGGACGAACTGCTCGCTTTCTACGACTTCCCCGCCGAGCACTGGATCCACCTCCGGACGACCAACCCCATCGAGTCGACCTTCTCCACGGTCAAGCTCCGCACCAAGGTCACGCGAGGCGCGGGCAGCCCGGCCGCCGCGCTCGCGATGGTGTTCAAGCTGGTCGAGTCCGCCCAGGCGCGATGGCGCGCGATCACTGGAGCCCACCTCGTCCCACTCGTCCGAGCGGGTGCCCGGTTCGAGGACGGCGTCTTGGTCAAGCGCGAGGAGCAAGCCGCATGACCGTCCACAACATCCCGCAGAACCCGGAGCCCTCGAATATTGCTCCGAACGCATGCGACCGCAGTACTAGGGTGCCCTCGTGATCTCTGCAGACCCTGCCTCCGGCCCCATTTGGTTCAGCTGCCGCATCCGCTTCGCACACATGTCAAGCGGCAGCAGCGTGCTTCTCTACTCGGTATCGGTGTTCCTGATCCAAGCTGACGACTACGCGGCCGGCCTGCAGACGGCGCTGGCCCGAGGGCGACGGGAGGAGAAGATCTACACCAATGCGGAGGGCGGCACGGCCAGGATCGCCATGGTGGAGGTGGAAGCCCTGGACATGCTGAACGCCATCGAAGACGGCGTCGAAGTCGCCTGCCTTTGGTCCGACGACATCGTTTCGAATCCGTTCCCGATGGACTTCACGTTCCGGCCAGCAGCATCCAGGCCCACCAACTCCGTGTGATCCAATGCCTCCCAGACGACCGAGAAGTCGGCGTAGTACTCAGCGCCTCATCCGCAAGTCTTGACTATTGCTCATCACGTTGCCCGATAGGTCACTGGAGGAAGTTACTGCGGCGCCGATCATAGAGCTCGAAGCCCTCTTTGGTCATGATCATCACTGCGCTGGCTGCCAGGCCAAGATTCTCAGTCGTTGCCGTCGTGCGCCCCCAAAGGCACCCGTCAGCCTCCTCGATCAGGCTCTCAGTATCGATCTGGAGGTAGCGGGTGTAGGCGTGACCGTGGGCATGCCCGCCACCCATCCGCCACAGGTGCATCGCGTATTCCGCTTCCCGACCACCCGTCGTGGCCAGGGCCTTACTCGCCGCCTCCTTGATCACGTCTGTTGCGACGAGTTTGATCTTGCTTGCCTTGGCTGGCTCGCAACCGATCTGCACCGCAGCTGCAGTGACATCACTAAGTCGATCTTTCATCCTCGCCACGGCCTGATCCAGGTCTCGCTGCTGCTCTGCGTCGGCTGCAGTAACAACGGCTAACACAATGAGGTGGATCGGCTCTGACAGCAGTGCCCTGGGTGGAAGTTGAGCGTTCACCCCGGCGTGGGGAACTTGCCGTGGA